>NZ_SPHN01000002.1:0-252472 GCF_005844145.1 Enterococcus sp. BSD2780061688st2 D3 | reverse complement strand
GGACCATTGGAATGTTTAAACAACCACATCAAAGTATTAAAACGCAATGCGTACGGCTTTCGCAGCTTTTACAATTTTAAACTACGGATCATGATTCGTCATGGCAAAACATTTTTAACCAAATAAACAGAACAGAAAGAGGGTTTCTTCTTTCTGTTCTGTCCAAATTATTCTAAGATTTCTCTTTACCAACATCATTTGACAAAGAGCCTGAACTACGAGGGAGATCACAAAGAGCAAATAAAATCCCCCTTAAACAACAATGGAAATAATGCAACTGCTTGCGACTACTTGTAACTAAAAAAGCAATATTATCACTGCCAATCATGTAAAAAATATTTTTCTATCCATACGTATCTTGTCACTCTTTCCTGTTTTATCTCGAAACAATTTAATTGACCGAGCTTAAAAGCATTAAAGATCTGTTAAACGTGAAGAACTTTCAGTGACGACAAGTATAGCGGACATCATCTACTATATCTTCAACATTGCGATAGAAGCTTGATTTGTTTTCTCTCTCCGTTCATACAAGAAAAAGAAAGAGAGGAAAACTCTTTGATGTCTTGCCTAACCGAAGAAAAAAGACTAACTTATTATTCATGTTTTCTCAAAAAAGGCCTGTATAGGGGACACGAATACTATTTATTTTCAATAGTTAAAAAACTTTACAAATGCAACTGTCATCATCGATTGCTTCAACATTGTGCAACACCTAAACAAGTTTTTCGACCTTGTTCAAAAGTATATGATGAAATAGTTGAATCAAAAAGGCACCTCACAAGCTAAGTATTATCAAAAATTAAAATTTCTGCTCTCCTCTCTTCAAAACTTAAAATGATTTATCATTATTACCAGAAGCTACTTAGCACTTATCACACGAAACATTCAGTACTTAATAGAATGTCCAAAAAAGTTCCTTCAGAATTTCATCACATTAAAACCTAAAACGAATTGCTTATAGATTTTACAGTTTCACAAATATGCGCTTATAAATTATTCTATTCAATAGATCAATTAGCTACGTTTAACAAACACCAAAGTTAATACGAGTTACTAGCTTTGATGTTCATAGATATCCCTATTAATCGCATTCGTTAATGAGCCCTATAATAATCTCATGTCCGTTTTATTTTCTTTGTAATTTATGAATATAATTACACCTTATAAAAAGTTTTTCTTAAAAAATCTTTCCAGCATATTCTTTTAATTTATACACTTATTAAAACTATTGTAATTGAAATTTTCTTTTTTTTAAAAATAATAGAAAAAGACCAGTTAACGCACAATATATTATACTTCCAACAATTATTTTAATTACCATTGTACTAAAAAAGTCCAAAATTAAAATATCCCAACGAATTAAAATTGCATACATTATTAAGCTAAAAAAGATAAATGGCATCCCGTATATTGCATATTTGAATACATTGATCTCTTTTCTAATGGCAAAACACTGAATAAAGAATACTGTACCTTCTGCTACAAATGTTCCTATTGCTGCTCCAATTGATTGGTATTCTGGAATAAGAAGTACATTTATAATTATATTCATAATAGCACCTAAAATTACAGAAATAATATACACCTTATCTCGTTTGTATGGAATTAGATACTGTGTTCGAACAACATTTGCAAATGCAAGAAAAAGACAGCTTGGCATCAATATCTGAAAAATATCAATACATTTTTCAAAACCATTGCCGTAAAACCAAGGAACAAATTCTCTAGCTACTGCCATAATTCCAAAACTTAAGGGGGAAGCAACAAGTAAAGTTAATACGAGTGATTTCTTCATATATTGAAGACCTTCTTTTTCCTTCTTATCAGCAATCATATTAGAAATTCTTGGTAACATAACCGTTCCAAGCGCTGTAATAAGAGCTACTGGAATTTGAAGAATTTTTTCACAACTTTCATAATATCCGACCTCATTGCTAGTTGACATTCCTCCCAACATTATTCTTGCCATAAACTTATAGAGACTGATTGCTATGATAGGTATAAATAATACTAAATTTGGCTTTACGTGGTGTAATATATCCGAAATATTGATCTTTACAAAAGAAACATACTTTCTTAACATAGTCCATAAAATGATTTGAGCTATCAAAAAACCAATAACATTTACAAAAGCATAAATATATATATCCCTTTGATTCTTTACAAACAAAAAAATACAGATAATAGATATCAATTTAACTGCACTGTTTCTTGCAACAGTAATTTTAAATTCTTCCATTCCAAAAAAAAACCAGTTAATATCAAAAGCTGCAGAAAGTACATATGCCAACATAATCCATCCCAACAATTTATCATTACATAAAAAAATAATATATAAGATATATGCAACAATAGAAATAACTGCGAAAAATAATTGAAATAAATAGATGCTCCAAAAAGTTTTTGATTGTTTTTCTTTATCACCACTTACAGTGGCAATAGTTCTGTTCCCATAATTATTTACGCCAAGCATTGCAAAAATAGCAAAATAGTATGCTATTGCAAATGCATATGAATATCTCCCTACTCCATCTGAGCCAAGAACTCTTGATACATAGGGCGTAGTAATTAGTGGAATAATAATAATTAAAATTTGGTACAGTATGTTCAATATCAAATTTTTTCTTACTGTATGCATACTTATAATCTCCCCTTATATTCTATAATCATCTTCATTTTTATGTTATACTGTACCACTATCTCTCTCCAGTTAGAGCCCAATTTAATAGCAAACTTTTTTTAATAATGAAATGTTCGATAATAAGAGAGCCAATTAGTCCAAATATAAACATGAAAGAAACACAAACTATATAATTTAATTCTAGTTTATTCCAAAAAATATATCTTACTAAAACCTGTATTGGACCATGAAGTATATAAATATACATGCTATCTACTCCTAAGTGGCATAAATATCCTTTTATTGTACTTGAAAAATTCGAATTTTCTATGCGCTTGGAAATAATTAGTACAACAATTACACCAATTATAGCTAAAATGGCGGAAAGAAATGTCCAATTAAGAGAGTAATATGCCAAAAATAATACTCCAAATAAAATAATAAATAAATATTCCTTTTGATGATCTAACTTTTCTTCGAAATTTGCGATTTTTGTGCTACAAAGTAATCCTATAACAAAAAAGAAATAATTATAACAAAAGTACCTTAATACACTATATGATATAAAAATTAAATTACCTCTGGTTACAAAAGTAGCGATAAATGATAATAACAGTATAAAGTAAATGTTATTCTTATTAATAAATATAATACTAATTATGTTAACGAGTAATAATACATATAAAAACCATGCCCCACCATTTGGACTTATTCCAATTAATATTTTCCATAAATCTTTAATTGGGTACGTTGAGTTAGCCATTTTCGATAAAAAAATTCTTAAAGGTATATATACTATACTCATAAAGATATAAGGAATGAACAAACGTTGAAATTTTTTAAATACTTGACAAAAATTAAAATGTAAAATAATTTTTTTTGCTAAATATCCAGATATAAAGAAGAATAGTGGCATATGAAATGTATAAATAATTCGTTTAATGATATCAAAAGTCAATATACTTATTCCTCCAGGCGAACTCTCATCTGGAAATGAGTGTCCTACTACAACTAATATTATTCCTATCCCTTTAGCAATATCTAAATACTTTTTTCTATTTTGATTCATAGACACTAGGAAACTCAACCTCTCTTATTTGTTTTTGTAATATTATAAAAAAGAATATTGCAATAATAGATTCTGGTATAAATAGAGTTGATTCAAAAAAACCATAAACTAAGATAGTTATAATAAATCTCCACTCAGAAAATTCACTGTTAATAAGAACCTTACGCAACATGAGTAACCAAAATAAAAAGCCTACTAACCCAAAAGTGGAAAAAAGCATTATATATGAATTGTCTAGCAGTTGTTCATTCATACCTATTATGTAATTCTTAATAGTAAACGAACTCATTCCTTGTGCTATAATAGACATTCTATTAGTAAGTAGTTGGTTAATAAAAGGAAAGACTTGTATAACTTTTCCAGCAAACAAAAAAAATCCTGTTATTACTGTTACCAAAAATATAAAAAGCTGACTTATAAATTCTCTTATGTTATCAAATCTCTTAAAAAGCCATGTAATAAGAATAAAACATATAAACGCATAAAATGCTGACCTAGTATCAGTTAAATAGAAAAAAAAGATAGATAGTAAACATATACCCAATTTGATTATAATTTTATCTTTGTATTTATCGTAAGTTAATAATAAAAAGGGAAAATAGAAAAGTGAAGATTGGTTAATATTTTTGAATCCTAAATAGTATCTAGTTCTTCCAAAGTCAGTTGAAATATTATTGGGTAAAATCTGAGCGATTAGCAGTATAAGCCATAATATATTTACAGTAATCAAAATTTTTAAAAATGTTGTTTTTATATGATTCAATCTATCATTCTTTAAATAAAATGAAATCAAATATAGCACTAATATATTTAGTGCTACTGATTGTGAAAAAACATAATAGTAAGTAATACAAATTGGAACTATAATTATATCAAAAATCGATACTTTTATTAAATCTACTGTAAAAAAAGCCAAAACGAGTATTACAATAACAACAAATCGTACTGTATCTGTATTAAACAGCTGAATTCCAGTCGTTGAAAAAAAAAGATTTAGCGTCAAAATAAAAATACAAAAATACACTATTGATATCTGTAGTTTCTTGTTTCTATTTATATTTTCTTCCATCTAAGCTGCACCAACTTCCTTCAAATTTGCTATATAATTTAATCATTTGAATGCTCATTTATTATCCTTTTGAACATATCTTTGTGAGCTTCAATAGCGTCATTCTCAGCAACTTTCTTTTTATAATAATCTATAGAATCATTTGAGAGCTTCTGAAATTCATTCGAATTTAATTGCGCAATTTTTTCAATAGATTTAATAAACTCTAATTCATTCTCCAAACAGCAAGCGTATCCTGCCTTGCCATCTAAATCATTCCAAGGTGTTGTGTTTTTACTAAGAATTACCGGGCATCCATTAGCTAGTGATTCTGCTATTACATGTCCGTAATTTTCATTAAATGTTGGAAATAAAAAACAATCATATTTTTTAAATGTTTTTCCTACTTCATCAGGTGACAATGTACCACAATAATTCAATTTAACATTAGCTGGTGCATCTTGCCCTATTCTTTCACATTCATTCCAATATTCTGGTGATTCCTTTGGTCCATATACATCAAAAATAACTTCATAGTTTTTTATTTTTGAAGCTACAGTCATTGCATATTTTAAATTTTTTACTTCATGAATCCGTGAGATAAACACCATTCGAATTTTTCCTGGCACTTTATTATAACTTATTCTGTAATTCTCTGGCATAAGTGGAATATTTCTAACATATGAAATCCGTTTAGTAGGCGCTCCGATATAATGCTTGAGTCCTTCAAATTCATCGTCACTCGTTGCATGGAACCAAGCTCCCTTATAAAAACCAAATTTTCTTACCATATATAGGTATGGGATCTTCTTATACGCCTTTAAATTTGTAACCCTATCACGACTCACTTCTCCTCGGGGAGAGAATAGCACAGGAAAATTTAGCTTTCTACTTAATTTCATTGTACATAGCTTTATCTCAGGGTGTAATATACCTGAAAACCAAACTATATCTGGTTTTATCTCGATAAATAACTTTTCAAGGCGATTCAAATTAAAGTCAAAGTATTTATCTGGTACATAAAGTACTTTTGCCCTTCCAACTTGGTTCCACCCTTTTTTTATATAAGGAAAAACCCTTTTATCTCCAAAATCATGATTCGAGGCTACAATATAAAACTCGTATTCTTTGCTACAAGTATCCACAGTATTTTTAATACTAGTTACTGGACCACCGCATCGTTCAGATGGTAAATACCAACCATTAAAAATCAATATTTTTTTCATTGTTTTTCTCCTTGTCATTCAATAACTCACTAATCACTGTATCAAAATTATTTATAAATGCACTTTTACTAAAATATTTATCAAATACATGTCTCGAATTTTGTTTTAGTATTCTTACTTCTTCTATACTAATCATGGAAATTTTTTCAACTATAAAATCTATATTCTGTATATTAATATTAAAACCACAATTATTTTCTTCTACAATTGTTTTTGTATCCCCTGAAATATTATTTATCAAAGGTAATCCCGCTTCAAAATAATCTATACTTTTCATTGTCAGACCAACACAGACGGTTTCTTTCATGATATTAAAAGCGAAACTGCATCTACTGTATATTTTAGATTTTTCAACCTCATCATAAACTACTCCATGATAATTGACTTCAATATTTTTTCCACTTAACTCAGAAATTAAATCTTGACGTTGTTCGCCATCGCCAATAATGTGTACTATTATCTTTTTCTTTACCGCTATTTTTTTAGAGATTTCTACTATCAGATCAACATCAATTATATTATTGATAGATCCAACATAAACTACTTCTATACATTCATTCGAAATTTGTTCTTTAGGCAATTCAATTGTTGCACTATCTTTACATAAATATATGGTACCGCCTTTAATATCCTTTGTATTAGTGTTTACTAACCCTTTAAATAAATTGCATTCAAATATTGTAAAATCAGCCTTTGCAATGTATTTATCTCTTAATGAAGCCCATATCTTCATTGGAAACTTAAATAAAGTTTTCTTTTTTCCACTTATTGGCATTGTTTCTGGCCACATATCACCGAGTTCAAATATGAGCTTTGTTCCTTTAAAACTACTTTTGTTAGTGGCAAAATATTTAAAAAGGAAATTCGGAGGCCCACTAACATACAACAAATCCGGTTGCAATTGCAGGGCTCTCTTTACGCTTTTTCTTGCAAATACTCTGTGGGATTGAATTCTTGAAAGTGATAAATTCCGCCTATATTCCGGCACCTTCAGCAATTCTAATCCTTTTCGATCGTTTTGATACTTTTCCTTATTTCTATGATCAAAATCAGAAGAAAGAATTTTTACATTATATCCAATTTTCTGAAGATACTCCTCTACAAATTTAATTCTAACGTTGTAACTATAATTATCAAACGGAGTAACTATCACTGCTTTTTTCATATTCTTATTCCATCTCTACTTTTATTTTACTCATTGCACTGTTGCACATTCGAGCTGCCTCTTCCGCACTATCCCCCTGTGCAATCACAAATCCCATTCTCGCTGTACTACTGTCAATCTGCGTTATCGTTTCACCAATATCATGAGTAATACTAACTTGTTGAATACTTGCCATACGATTAGCATCCTCAACACCATATATGTTCTTTATAACTCCGGCTGTTTGATTGAAATATCTTATCGCGCTACCCTTAGCAAACTTAGGAGTTATATCTGGTTTTTCTCCTAACGCTATTCTAATACAACACTCCACCATATCGACTCCTGTTGATAGCGTCACTAAATGTGTTGTAATACAATCACCGCCTAGTCTTGCACCAAGTTCTACAATCTTAGGGCCACTTTTCGTTACAATAATTTCTGTATGCGACGGACCACTTGTAATTCCTAATGCTTTATTAGCGGATTTAGCTACTATCTTTATTTGTTCAGAAGTCGAATCAGAAAGTCTTGTTGGCTGTGTATGACCCATCTCCACAAAATGTGGGGAGCCAGTTGTAATCTTATCTGTGATCTGAATCACATGACATGTACCGTCGATTGTAAGTGTTTCTACGCTAACTTCTGGACCTTCCATCCATTCCTCGACCACTACATCTCCATTTCTAGAAAACTCCTTGCTGTACTTGTAAGCCGCTTGAATCAGCTCAATATCTTCTCGACTTTCCAATTTAAAAATTCCTCTACTACCAGAATTATCAGTAGGCTTTACTATAATTGGAAATTGTAATGATAAAATAGCTTTCTCATATTCCACTTCATTCGAAACTTTATAAAACTTCGGAATCGATACATTATGTTCTTTAAGTACTTTTCGCATTTCAGCTTTGTTAGTCACTCTCAGAGCTGTATCACTGGTAATCCCAATTAGATTCAATTCCTTGGCCACAGCAGCTACGGTTCTCATTGGCATATCGCTTGCCAATGTCATAACACCATCTATTTTATGTCTTTTTGCGGCTGCCACAACGGCTGGGATATCTATTGTACTTATTATTTCAGGAATAACTCCTTCAACCTGCAATCCTATTGCTTCTGGATTCATATCAACTCCAATAACCTGTAAACCCATTTCTAATGCCTTCTCAATGGCAGGAAGCTGAAGGATACTCGCACCCAAAATCATTATCCTTTTATCCATTATTTAACCTCCGAAATATTTTCTGTTTTACTTCCATCTTCATTGAGAACATAGGTATTATCTGTTGTAGTATCTATTCTATTAACATTTTTGTGGCCCAGAACTGCAACAATAGTCATAAATACTATCTTTATATCAAACCAAAGCGATATATGCTTAACATAGTAAATATCATTTTTCAGTTTTTCTTTTGTTAAGACTGAATTTCTATTTACAGCCTGATTATATCCAGTAACACCAGGGCGTACTCTAAGAATAATCTTCTCCTCATCTGTATAAGCAGCTGATCCTATAGGAGTATCTGGACGGGGACCTATAAATGTCATATCTCCCTTAAAAATATTAATAATCTGCGGTAATTCATCTATACTCGTTTTCCTTGCAAATTTTCCAAACTTAGTTACGCGAGGATCATCATCTCCATTATATGTAGAGCCATCAGCAAGACGTATATCTGGAGCATTTACTTTCATAGAACGCAACTTAAACATCTTAAATGTTTTTCCATATCTACCTGTTCTATTAGCCATATAAAATATCGGCCCATGATCTTCCTTTTTGATGAAAATTGAAGAAAAACCAATTACAATTCCTACCGGAATTAACAATAATGTAGAGCAAACAATATCGAAACTTCTTTTTATAAATCTATATCCTATACTCCCAGCTGGAGTCATTTTACTATTTAACATAATGGAAGAGCTCCTGATATTTATTAGAATCTAAATCTTTTTTATAATCTATCATCATAACTTTAAAGTCTGCATATTGGGGAACAAATCCAAAATCACGCTTTGCTTTATCCATAGAGAATATATATGAAGGAGTGTTATTAACCACCTCAGGTCTATAAGTGATCTTAGATTTTTTCTCCTTACTTGGAGCCCACAACTCTGCAATAATCTCTGCCTGTTCTTGCAGTGTAACACTACGACCGGATGTCATGTTATACAGACCATATGTATGCTCACTTTTCATAGCTAAATAATATGCATGAGCTACATCTTTAACATATACAACATCACGGCTAAGATTTGGGTCACCAAAGATACAAATATCATCACCCACTGATGCATTATCAATAAACTTTTTCAATCCTGATTTTTTCAGTGTTCCATTAATGTAAAAACAATCATGAGGTCCTACTCCATATACAGGTGGAAATCTAAACCAGGCATTTTTCATACCGTGCTGTTGATTATAGTACTCCATAGCATCATTAGCGGCGTTCTTTGAAAATACATACACAGCGTGATCACCTGTATATATAAAATCGCGTGGTTCGTCTTCGGTAATTATTTTCTTCCCCCATGCGCCTCTAACATCTGCATATGAACAGTTTGAAATAATTCTGTTTATTCTGTTTCTTCTACAATACTCAAGTACATTAATTGTTCCAATAGTGTTGACAGCAAAATATTCATCTGCATTTTCATCTTCATCTAAATTCACCTGTGCATTTGCCGGGAGCAGACCGCTCAGGAGAATCACTCCATCTATGCCCTCTTTCGGAAGCTGCTCAAAATCTTCCTTATGGGTTAAATTTAAATTAATATATTGAACTCCAAGTTTATCATAATGTTCTTTAAACTTGTTATTTCTACCAGTAACAATTACCTGTTCTCCTTGTTTTAAAAATTCAGCAACAGTATAAACACCAATAAAACTGGATGCCCCAATAACGATATACATATGATGCTCTCCTTTATTTTTGTTTAAATATATTCCTTCACAGTATCACCATAGATATCGATTACATATGCAATCTCTTCATCCGTCAGTTTTGTATGAAGTGGTAGTGTGATTTCATTAGCAAAATGCGCATACGCATTCATATAATTCTTAATGTCAAATCCAAGTTTCTTATATGCAGTATGCATTGGCAGTGGCTTATAATGTACATTACAAGCAATTCCTCTCTCTGCCATCCTAATGATAATTTCATTTCTCTGCTCCGGTGTAATTTCTGGAATGCGTGTGATGTATAGATGACCGGAACTCTGATATTTGTCTGTATAATGATTCAGTACCTCAATACCAATAGGCTTAAACGAAGCATCGTATTTTGCAATGATGTCTTTACGTCTTGCAAGCAGTCTAGGATAACGCTCGAACTGAGCCAACCCAATTGATGCAGTAACATCAGTCATATTACATTTATACCATGGACCCACAATATCATACTCCCATGCACCCAACTGTGTTTTAGTAAGTGCATCTTTTGACTGTCCATGCAAAGAAAGCAATTGGCATTGATGATACATTGCCTCATTATCTAGTTTTTCGTGCTCTTTCCATACTAAAGCTCCACCTTCTGCAGTTGTAAAATTCTTAACAGCATGAAATGAAAATGTTGTCAAGTCAGCAACATTTCCAACCATCTGATCATGCCAATTAGCTCCTAATGCATGAGCAGCATCTGCCATAACAATTATACGACCATAAGCTTTCTGAATCTCATTACTAGGATGAAACAAATTTCTTTTTTTCTCCACAATCTCAAAAATACGATCGTAGTCACAAGGTATACCACCAAGATCAACTGGAATAATCACTTTTGTCTTCTCCGTAATTGCTGCTTCTAATGCATCGTAATCCATCTCCAAAGAATTTTGTTGACAGTCTACTAAAACTAGATTCGCACCTACGTGACATACAACCGATGCACTGGCAGAATAAGTATAGGCTGGGACAATGATCTCATCATTCTCTCCTATTCCTAGCAAACGTAACCCTGTTTCTGCAGCAGCAGTTTGTGAATTTAAACAAACTACTTCAGATGCTCCTAACCACTTTGTAATTTTTTTTTCTAATTCTTTTGTCTTTGGTCCCGTAGTTATCCATCCAGATTTTAATACTTCTACAACGTTTTTTATTTCTAAATCAGTAATATCTGGCGGTGAAAATGGAATCTGACGTTTTTCTAATTTATTCATTCATATTTTCCCCCTACTTATTCGAAGCATTTGCAAAAGTGACAATGTCTTTAGCCAATTGTTCATCGTCTTGTGGCAGGCTCTTGACGAAGTCCATCACTGTTTGTATCGAGTAGCCTTTGATGTTTCCTACAAAGATTTTCTCATAAACTGCTTCGTCATTTCTTTCCTTATCCAACAATAGTTCTTCATATAGTTTTTCACCGGGACGGATACCTGTTTCAATGATTTCAATCTCGTCTTCGCTATACCCGCTCAATCGGATCATATTTTTGGCTAGATCCACGATCTTCACTGGTTCGCTCATATCTAAAATAAAGATTTCGCCACCTTTTGCTAATGCGCCAGATTGAATAACTAAACGACTTGCTTCGGGAATTGTCATAAAATACCGGGTCATACGAAAATCTGTTACCGTGATTGGCCCCCCTTGAGCAATTTGTTCTCTGAATACTGGAATCACACTGCCGCGAGAGCCAAGGACATTCCCAAATCTAACAGCTGAAAATTTCGTACAGCCTTCTTCATTCAATCCAGTCACGATCATTTCAGCGATACGTTTCGTTGAACCCATGACGTTTGGTGGATTGTTAGCTTTATCTGTAGAAACCATGACAAATTTTTTTACTTTTGCTGCTTTGGCTGCTTCCGCTACATTTTTTGTACCGAAAATATTATTTTTGACTGCTTCTTTTGGATTACATTCCATTAGCGGTACATGTTTATGAGCAGCTGCATGGTAGACGATATCTGGGTGATATTGTTCCATGATTTCATTGATTTTCGCGCGATCTTGGATATCCGCGATGATCGGTACGATTTCTGTAGGACAATTTTGATGATGCGTGCGTAACTCGCGGTCGATCAAGTAGATCGAGTTCTCCCCATGTCCTAAAAGCAATAGCTTAGCAGGATTGAATTGGATGATTTGCCGACAGATTTCTGAACCGATCGATCCACCTGCTCCAGTGACAAGAATGACTTTGTCTGCGATCTGATCTTTGATGGATTCAATATCCAATTCTACCTCATCTCTTCCAAGTAAATCCACTACATCAATGGTTTTTAATTTTGATACGCTTACTTTTCCTGATGCAAGTTCTTCCATAGAAGGCATCGTATTGACTTTCACATGAGAGGATTCGACTAACTTGAAGATTCTTCGTAATTTTTTTCTTGATAAAGAAGGAATAGCGATCGTTACCATTTGTATGTCATATTTTTCGATCAATTCTGGAATATCTTTTAATGCACCTAGTACTTTTTTTCCTGAAAGATACGTATTTCTTTTATTCGGATCATCATCCACAAACCCGACCACGTGGATATCTTGAGCCGTTTTGGATCCAACAAAGCTGTTGTATAAAATACGCCCGCCTTCGCCAGCCCCTACGATCAAAGTATTCTTAGCTAAATCAGTTGATAAACATCTCATATTTTTTTCTCGACGTAAATACGCCAGATCAATCGGCTACCTATGATCAATAATAGTGAAAGTAGATAAGCAAAGATGACTAAACGCAAACTATACTGCTCGTTTATAAAAAACAAGACGATAATACTTGAGATGGCACTTGCAGATAGCGAACCAAAAATTGCGATCATTTCTTTTAAATTGGTATAGCGATTGATCCGAGTGAACACTTTGAAAAAAACACCATAAAACAAATAGAACCCTATTGATAAACCATTGTAGATTAAAAGAAGATCCACCGGTATAGCTACAAACGGCTCCATAAAATTAACAGCTACGCTATTTGCTACAATCAACAACAAGCTGTCCACGAAAATCAAGATGGCGATTTTTCTTCTTCTCGTTAGCACAAACACTTTTTAACTCCCCCTAAAATAAACCAAACTTCTTCTTTTTTACCTCTTCATAGACTGGATAACTGATCATATCCCCGTTGATCAGGTCCTTTGCGACTTGTTTCATCTGTTCTACTTTTTCCTCACCAAAGTCCTTAGCAATCTGCTCATAGCATTCTTTTAAGTAAAAGGTGCGCTTAGAGACCCCGTGGGCATCAGAAGCAGCCATCTGCACGAGATTATGTTTGACCATCGTTTTGGCTGTTTTCTGTATGTCTTTGCCAAATACACCAACATAACTCGGTGCAGTAAGCTGGGCTAAACATCCCATATCTAGGAATGGCAACAAATGATTTGGGTCTTTACGAAAATACGCGTTTCGTTCTGGATGGACGATTACTGGGATCTTTCCTAGTTGCAACAGTTCAAAAAAGATTTTTTCTGCATATAAAGGTACTTCAAGTGTCGGAAATTCGATCAAAAGATACGTATCATCTAAATCTGTAAATAAAATATCGCCTCGGCGGATGTCTTCGATGAGCGTTCCTGTAATACGTACTTCTTGCCCTTCCAATAACGTCAAAGGCAACTGTCTTTTCTCTAATTCTGCTTGTAGTGAAGCGACTAGAGTGATGACTTGTGATTTTTCATTACTGTATTTTCCATTATTGTGGTGTGGCGTGCACAAAATATGTGTGATGCCTTGTTGAATCGCTTTTTCAGCCATAGCGATACTTGCATCTAGATTTTCTGCTCCGTCATCGATTCCTGGTAAAATATGGCAATGAAGGTCAATCATTTCTCCTGTCTCCTCCCTTATTAGTACTTAATTTCCGTAGTAATAGTCAGCATCTTTGCTGTGTTCTGCTCCATTGTATACAACCCCTAGGACGCGTGCTTGTACCATCTCCAGCAGTTCTTTTGCTTTAGTCAAGGATTCTTTACGTGACGTATTTTCAC
The DNA here is from genome assembly GCF_005844145.1 of Enterococcus sp. BSD2780061688st2 D3. NCBI lineage: Bacteria > Bacillati > Bacillota > Bacilli > Lactobacillales > Enterococcaceae > Enterococcus > Enterococcus sp. BSD2780061688st2 D3. The sequence goes on along the minus strand of NZ_SPHN01000002.1, from coordinate 238,438 downwards.
GTACAACCAATAAGGTACCATCCGTTTTTGAAGACATGATCTGTGCATCTGTCACGGCTACTACTGGTGGCATATCGAAGATCACCACGTCAAATAACTGTCTTGCTTCTGCTAGGATCTGATCCATTCTTGGTGAACTTAACATTTCTGATGGATTGGGTGGCTTAGGTCCACTAGGCAAAATCGACAAGTTCTCGACTGGCGTCCGTTGAATCGATTCTGCTAAACTTTCTGATGAACTAAGGACTGTACTTAGTCCGCTTGCATTATCAAGTTGAAATGTTTTATGGATAACTGGCTTACGTAAATCTGCATCTACTAGCAGTACTCGTTGACCAGATTTAGCAAAAACGACTGCAATATTTGCTGCGGTAGTAGATTTTCCTTCTCCAGGACCTGATGAAGTCACGACGATCGTCTTAATTTGCTGACCAGCTGCGGAGGAAAACTGGATATTCGTCCGAATCGTCCGATATTGTTCAGCGATTGGTGAAGATGGGTTTGTTAATGTAATCAAACTGACTGCATGATTTTGAGTTGTTTTTTGTTTCTGTGTTCGTGCCATTTTTCTTCCTCCTAGACTCTTGATCGGCTTCTGCGTGATGGAACGTTTTTATCGTTTTTATCGTTTTTGTCTTTTGGTCGTGTAGGATTTGGTTTCTTTTTACGAATACTAGCGTTCAAGTCTTTTGCTGACATTTCAGGAACTGTCCCTAAGATTGGGAAGCCTAATGTATCCATCACGTATTTTTCGTCTTTTACTGTCCGGTCGAGTAATTCGAATAAGAATGCAAGGCCTACACCTACCATCATCCCCAATACTAAACCAATCACTAGATTCAATTTATTATTTGGCGAAACAGGTGTCGTATTAGCAACAGCACCTGAAATGATTGATATTTTATCGACATTCATCACATCTTTTGCATTCTCTTGGAAAACTTGTGAAGTTGTATTAGCGATCTGTTGGGCAGTCACAGCATTCGTACTTGTTGCTTGTATCGAGAACATTTGTGAATTTTGTGATTGATTGACCGAAATCGCATCTTTGATTTGTCCAGCAGTCATTTTTACCTTGTCTTCTGTTTGTAAGCGATCTTTGACTTCGTTTAGTACTAGATCACTGACTATCATATCTTTATACGTATTGATCATTTGTAGATTCGTGTTGACATCATTGACGTTTGCAGTGTCTGATTGCGGCAATGTCACGATCAATTGTGCTTGCGAGCTGTATTTTGGCGTCAAGATAAAAAACGTCACGATTCCTGAGATAGCCAAGCCAGCAAACATTGAGATGATGATTGTTATCAAGTGTTTCCGTAATGTTTCATAAATTTCTTTCAAGCTGATTGTTTCTTCCATTTTTTCTCCACTTTCCTATTTATTCTCTAGATTCATTTGATCTTTCAACTCTTTTTTTACACGATCAAGTTCTTGGTCACTGACTTTTTGGTAAGAGATGTTATTTTGCGTAAAGCCTTCTCCTTGTAGCTGATCTTGCTTGATCGTACTAAATGCATCCCGATAATCTAAAGCAATTTTTTTCATTTCATCAAAACTCATGTCTGTTTTCATATTAGACTCCAGAGTATTCAAAACGGGTTGATAGTTGCTTACACCGTTCAGACTCAATACTTTTTTCGCTACACCTTCTACGATCTTTCTTTGGCGCCCTTGTCTGCCGTAATCACCATTTGGATCTTCATAGCGCATACGCGAATAAGAGAGTGCCTGATCCCCGTCCAATGTGATTTTACCAATTGTAAAGTCATAGCCATCTTGTGAGAAAGTGAAATCATTATTTACTTCGACACCACCAACAGCATCAACGAGTTCTTTTAAACCTTTCATATTGATAGAGACATAATGATCGATTGGAATGCCCACATATTTTTGTACGGTATCCATTGCCATGGCAGCGCCTCCGAATGCGTAAGCGTGGTTGATTTTATCTTTTGTGTCATGTCCTACGATATCGACATACGTGTCTCTAGGGATACTGACGATTGTTGTCTTTCTGTCTTCAGGACTGACTGTGGCAACCATCATCGTGTCTGATCGTCCTTGATCGACCCTACCTAGATCTCCAGTGTCGATTCCCATCAATAAGACAGAAAAAGATTCTTTTTTATCCAGATCAACTGGTTTTATTCTTTCACTTTGCGTTCGTTCCACTGATTCGTAAGTTTTCTCAATAGAGTGTGAAAGATCCAGATATAATTTTGCTCCTACTCCCACGATTGCTAATACTAATACGATAAGGATTGCTAAAATAATTAGAAATATTTTTTTCCCTCTTGATTTTTTTCTTCGTTTTGCCATAGTTTCCTCCACTTGATAGCATTACTATAATTATTAATAATTTATATTGCTATAGTTCATTTTCTGAGCAATAGTTTCTGCTTTTGTTGCGTACGTTGCTCTTAATTTTTCATTCCGGATTTCCTGTATTTGGCTGAGAGCTGTCAAATATTGATTATAAGTCGAGGTATCGCTTACTTGACCATCCGTCATCATCGTATTGAATAACTGATCTAATTGCGTAACTTGCGCGATCTGACTATCAGCAAAGCTTAGATATTGTATAACTACTGTTTTCCAAGGCGTATCTTCAAAAAAGCTCATATTTTCACGTACATGAGCAACAGCTTCACTTGTCAACTGATCTTTTATAATGACATCATCCTCAGCTTGTTGCCAGTTTGTTACATTTTTAGTAAATAATCCATTGATAGCTGTTTGGATTTTCAATTTTGATTCTGCATCAACTAGCTGTGCCTTGGCTACTTCCTTCTTCTCTTGTACCGTAGTAGCTTCCTTAGGTAGTTCTGATTCTTTGATGTCATAATCATCTGCTGATATTTTTATAGAGGACAGTTTACTCGACAAACTCGATAATGTTTCTGCTGTTATTTCTGGACTTAGAAAAATTCTTTTTTGTGTATCATATAGCTTATCTATTTCTTTTGACAAATATTCTACGTTATCTTTTTGAATCGGGATAGAAATTTCTGCGTAATCAATCCGTTGCTGATGTTGGCGCTGATTATTGATATAGTATCCAACCAAGCAGATACCAATAGCACCTAGTCCTATCGCTACAGTAACCAGTGACTTCATGAATGGCGCTTTCATAGATTCACTCCTAAATATTATTATAGATAAATAAAGATGTGACTTATTCACATCAACATGAGAGCTTTTTTATTTACAATCACAAATAAACTAATATATTAATAGAAATATTTGTAAAAAGTTGCCCTTATATAATCATACCACAACTTGTTTTTTTGAGTAGGGAAATTCGAAATTCAAAATTAAATAAAACAGAAATAATAGTACTCTAAACTGATTTCATTTCTATTTTTCTCATTTTAATAAGTATTTCTAAAATTTAATCAAAAAATAAAATAACTAAAATTATTAATGATAAAAATATGACATCTATTCACATCAGAAAAGAAATACTCTATACCTTTTGATGTTGCTGCCATTAGGTAACGTCTTTTATGATTCAAAAGTATAGAAAAGACACCTTAAAATCCTTTGACATTAATTTGACGAACCAATTCACACGGGGATTCAAGATGTCTCGTACTCAGCTAACTTAAGATACCCTATTCCCTATTTCAAAGAGAATTGTTTGACCAAAGAAATATATAAGAAACAACTTTGCTTGATTTATAAAGAGATTTTTATCTAACGGAAGCCCTTTCAACAAAGTGAACAGAACGTGGGACAAAAGTAAGAAACACTTTTGTCTCATTCTTTATAAACGAATAAACGGTGGGAGCAGAAGCAACTCCTTCGGAAATAAGCCGAAATTCACAAAAATTTGAAAAGTAATTTTCGTTAATTTCTTCTTATTTCTCGGAGTTAAACACTTCTGCCCCAGCCTCCTGTCCAAATTATTCTAAGATTTCTCATCACCAACATCATTTGACAATGAGCCAACATAAATTCCATGGTTCCAGTTTGATTCTTATGGCTGGATTCCTCCAACTCATTGTCTAAAAATCTATTTCGTGATGATTTGATCTAAACTTGCTAATGACAATGCCATCTCAGCAATTTGTTGCAATTGTGCTAAGCGATTGTTACGTACCGCTGGATCTTCGACCATTACCATCGTTTGATCGAAATATGCCTCGATAAATGGGCGTAATGCCACAAGCTGATTGTAATTTTCATCAAGGCTTTGATCTGGTAATTGCGCTTTTACTTGATTGACTGCTTCATATAATTCTTTTTCTGCTTCGTTTTCAAAAAGAGCTGGATCAATTTCTTTTGCAGTGTCGTCTTCCACTTTCTTCGCCAGATTGACCACACGAGTCAAAGCTTCCATTGATGGTTTAAAGTCTTCATCTTCCAATCGTTCTTTAAATAATCGAGCTGCAGCAAAAGCTTTTGTCAAATCTTTCTGTTCTGCGTTCAAAACAGCATCGATGATATCATGACGTACTTTTTTCGTTGTCAACAATTGACGCAAACGTCCTTTAACGAAATCAATGACTTCTTTTTGTCCTTCAGACAATTCAATACCAAAACGAGTAATGTCTTGATTGATTTCTTGATTGATCGCATGTTGTAAGTTGACCAATGGAAATGCCCAATTTTTCGCTTCGATGATCCGAACGACTCCGTAAGCTTGACGACGCAATGCATAGGGATCATTTGAACCACTTGGGATCATACCAACAGTGAAGAAAGAGAAGATACTGTCTAGCTTATCAGCGATTGCTAATACTGCACCGATAGCTGATTCTGGAAGTTCTCCTTCACTTGAAGTCGGCATATAGTGTTCTTTGATAGCACGAGCAACTGCTGGTTTTTCACCATTTAGTCGGGCATACTTTTCACCCATGATTCCTTGAAGTTCTGGAAATTCGCCCACCATATTGGTTACCAAGTCAAACTTGTAGATCTCAGCAGCACGTTGTAAATCAGCTAATTCTTCTGTAGAAAGACCAACTGACTCACCTAAAATACGTGCAATTACTTGGACACGTTGCATTTTTTCATAGATACTGCCGATTTTTTCATGGAACGTTACAGATTTCAATTTTTCGACATACTGGTCAATGGACGTTTTTTTGTCTTCATTATAGAAGAATTCTGCGTCTTCTAATCGAGCGGTCAACACTTTTTGATTTCCTCGGATCACGTTGTCTAATTTTACATGATCGCCATTACGTGCTGAGATGAAGTGTGGCAATAACAGACCTTCTTCATTTCTCACTTCAAAGTAGCGTTGGTGTTCTTTCATTGACGTCACTAACACTTCTTCTGGTACAGACAAGTATTTTTCTTCAAAATCACCTGCAAAGACAGTTGGATATTCGACTAGATTATTGACTTCTTCCAAAAGAGTGGCATCTAGATCAATGACCCAGTTATTTTTTTGTGCAAGTTCTTCTGCTTGTTCAACGATCATTTGTTGTCTTTTTTGCGGTGCAGCAATCACGAACTGCTCTTGTAATTTTTCTTCATATTCCTTCGCATGGGCGAAAGTCACATCTTCTCCTAGGAAGCGGTGTCCACGTGAGCGACGGTCGGTTTTTACATCCAACACCTCAAAGGGGATCACTTCATCATCTAATAAAGCAACGATCCAATGAATCGGGCGGATATATTCAAAATCAAAATCAGCCCAGTGCATCGTCACTGGGAAAGTCAAACTTTTGACTACTTCAGCAAGACCTGTCAATACTTCTTTTGCTGGTTTCCCATGCGTATATTTTGTCACATAGACATATTCGACACCTTTTAGTTCTCTAAAAGTGATATCGTCAGTTGTCAGTCCTTGTCCGCGAACAAACCCTTGTGCTGCTTTTGACCAATTTCCTTCAGCATCTAGAGCGATTTTTTTCGCAGGACCTTTGACTTCCTCTTCGCTATCTTCTTGGCGTTCTGGAATATTCGTTACTTTGATTGCCAATCGTCTTGGCGTTGAGAATGTTTCAATCGAATCATACGTTAATTGATGTTCATCCAAAAATTTTGCTGTTTTTTGTTCCAACTGTTTCATACTTGGTGTCACTACATGGGCAGGCATTTCTTCCAAACCAATTTCCAATAATAGATCTTTTGCCATCTTATTCAGCCTCCTTGTTGTTTTTCGGATCTGCTGTGTTTTTATTCAATAATGGGAATCCAAGTTTTTCTCGTTCTGCCACGAAAATCTTTGCTACTGCTTTTGCCATGTTGCGAATTCGAGAAAGATAGCCAGCACGTTCAGTCACAGATACTGCGCCGCGTGCATCCAACAAGTTGAAGGTATGGCTGCATTTCAAGATATAATCATAGGCAGGATGAACAAGATTTTCATCGATACACCGTTTTGCTTCTTTTTCAAAACGATCGAAATTACTTAGTAACAATTCTTGATCGCTCACTTCAAATGAGTATTTAGAATGTTCATATTCTGGTTGTTTGAAGATCTCCCCGTATTTTACTCCATCAGACCACTCTAGATCGTAGACACTTTCTACTTCTTGGATGTAAGATGCTAAACGTTCCAAACCATAAGTGATTTCTGACGTAACTGGTTTACATGGAAGTCCGCCAACTTGTTGGAAATACGTGAATTGAGTGATTTCCATACCGTCTAACCAAACTTCCCAACCAACACCGGCACAGCCCATCGAAGGGTTTTCCCAGTTGTCTTCAACAAAACGGATGTCATGCTCTAAAGGATCGACTCCTAATAAACGCAAGCTTTCAAGATATAGTTCCTGAATGTTTTCTGGTGATGGTTTCATGACTACTTGGAATTGATGATGTTGATAAAGACGATTCGGATTTTCACCATAACGGCCATCTGCTGGTCGACGTGATGGTTCAACATATGCTGCGTTCCATGGTTCTGGTCCGATAGCACGTAAGAAGGTGTAGGGACTCATCGTTCCCGCCCCTTTTTCTGTATCGTACGCTTGCATCAACATACAGCCATTTGATGACCAAAATTTTTGCAACGTTAAGATCATGTCTTGCACTGATAATTTTTTACTCATATCTTTTGCTCCTTCCAATTAAAAAACGTTTTATGAGAAAATCAGAATAACAAAAAAAGCCCCTATGCTTGTCTAAACAAACATAGGGACGAATAGTTTCGCGGTTCCACCCTACTTCCGAAAAAATCGGCAGCTTCATTGGTCGTACTCCCAAGTGCCTCTTCAAAAACCGCCAGCGTTCGGCTTACACCCTCCCGAACTCGCTTGTGCTACGTATTTTTTACTGTGCTTGATCATCGTACTTATCTATTAAGAGTTCACATAATGAAAAGCTTTAAATCACATTCTCATTCATCTAGCTTCAATAATAGACGGTATACCGCCCTTTTGTCAAATAGTTTTGAGCCTTCTTTGAAAATTCTACTCATTTTTTTCATTTTCGGCAGTTGGTTTATCCTCTTTTTCAGGGACTTTCAATACATGTTCCCAAGATTTCATTTGATCAATAAATTTTTTGCTTTTCAAATGGATTCCTACGTATTCTTCATACAACTGATCAATCAGCTGGCGAATCGCTTGTTTGGTTTCTTCCTTCAAGCTGATCCCATTGATCTTGTCATAGGAGATTGCCGAAAACATTCGTACAAAATAAACAGCTCTCGGATCTGCATGGTAGCGATGGTGATCCATACCCCAGTGTTTTTCACAGATCACGCCCCCATATTTTGACGAGTAATCAAATTTTCCTTGGGTTTCTCCACAAACCACGCAATGCGTCCAAATCGGAGCAATCCCAAAGCGCTGTAACAACTGAACCTCAAAAATATTCGTGATGATTTCCGCATCATCGCCTTGATCCATCCGATTCAATGCTAATTGGGTAAAATGGAATAGATGAGGATCATACTGATGATCTTCAATTGCAGCATCGACTAAATTCAGCAAATACGTGCCATAACCGCTTAAAAAGATATCTTCTTGGATATGTCGAAAAGCATGAACATCTTTGACACTTGTAATGAAAGAAAGTCCTTCATTTTTAAAGGTGCCTATATAGGTTGCTTCAGTGAAGGGCAGAAGTGCTGGAGCTAACGGCTGATTTTGCCGATGGATCCCTTTTACGTAAAACATCATTTTCCCAGCAGATTCCGTAAAGATCTTCACTAATTTATCTTTTTCTTTATAGTTTCTACTGGATAAGATGATGCCTTTTGATTCTGCAAGTTGACTCATAGTAGCACTCCTTTCACATCTGAGTTTCTTGTATATTGAACGGACAGCTATTACTAGCGATCATCATTAAGACAGTGATAAATCAAACGTGATGAAAATCGAAGTCTTACACAACAATAGAAGAAGGACTTACAGAAATAATTTCTCGATTCCTGTAAGATTTCTGCTTCTTTTCGAAGAAATCGCCGTTGATCCGTGTTTAGAGGAGAGTGGGACAAAAGTGTTTCTTACTTTTGTCCCACTCTCTTTTCTCTCCAATTTCTCAAACCTAAACGACTTTTGTCTCGACCTTCTCTTTATCCATTGATGAACGAGCCGATTTAATACTCGTCCTTACGGTACCCAAAATCTTGCAAGTAGACTTGTTTGTCACGCCAATCTTTTTGGACTTTTACCCACAATTCAAGGTATACTTTATCGCCTAAAAGATTTTCAATATCTTTTCTGGCTTTCGTGCCGATCTGTTTCAGCATCTTGCCGCCTTTACCAATAATGATCCCTTTTTGACTGTCACGTTCCACAATGATCGTTGCTTGGATCTGTACCTTGTCATTCTCATTTCGTTTCATCGAGTCGATCACAACAGCGACTGAATGTGGGACTTCATCTCTAGTTAAGACTAACACTTTTTCTCGGATCAATTCTGAAACAATAAAGTATTCTGGGTGATCTGTTACTTGGTCATCAGGGAAATACTGAGGACCTTCAGGCATTTCGTCAACCAGGACCTCCATCAAACGTTCTACGTTGTTTCCTTCAGTAGCTGAAATTGGTACCACTTGTGCAAATTCCATCTGTGTCGAATAGTCTTCGATGATGCCTAACAACTCATCTGGATGAACTTTATCGATTTTATTGATGACTAGGTACACTGGTGAATGAACATTTTTTAAACGTTCGATAATGAAGTCATCTCCGCGTCCGCGCTTCTGATCCGCACTGATCATAAATAACACAGCATCTACTTCTCTTAACGCACTGTAAGCTGCTTCTACCATGAAATCGCCTAAGCGGTGTTTTGGCTTGTGGATACCAGGTGTGTCGATAAATATCAACTGTGCCTCTGGTGTCGTATAGACTCCCTGGATTTTATTTCTGGTCGTTTGTGCTTTGTCACTCATGATCGCAATTTTTTGACCAACGATCCGATTTAATAGCGTTGATTTCCCAACATTTGGGCGCCCAACGATTGCTACGAATCCTGATTTATGTTCTGTCATAATTTTCTCCTTTAATTAAAAAACAATTGATAGATTTTAGGGACAAATAAGATAAGTCCAACGATCACGGCAAAGCAAGCTGTTACAAGAACCGCACCAGCTGCCATATCCTTGATCTTTTTCCCAATGGGATGAAAATGAAAGTCAGTGAACATATCGACAACATTTTCGAAAACTGTATTGATGATCTCAACGATCCACACTAAAAACACGGCTAGAAGTAACCATAACCATTCACTGATACTTAGCTGAAAAACGATTCCCATAAGTAACGCGAACAAACCGAATACCACATGTTTTTTCATGTTGCGCTCTTCATCAAATACTGTTTTGACGCCTTGAAGCGCAAACTCTACTGACATCAAAAAGTGTTTATTTTTTTCAACATTTTTTTCGATATTCTTATCTTTTAAGTCCATACGCATCCAATATCTCTTTCTGTAAGCCAAACATCTCTTTCTCATCTTCTGGCGTCATATGGTCATAGCCGTTGATATGCAAGAAACCATGTACCGCCAAAAATCCTAGTTCCCGATCGTACGAATGTCCGTATTCTTCTGCTTGTTCAGCTGCTCGCTCGATTGAGATCATGATATCTCCCAATACTCGTGGCATCGGATTATCCCCATCTTCAAAGATCACAGGAATTTCATCTTCCCCTTCTTCTTCCAACGCAAAACTGATGACATCTGTGGGTGCATCTTTCCCACGATATACGCGATTGATTTCTTGGATTGCGGCATTATCCATAAAAGTAACAGACATTTCTGTTTCCTCTGGCAAATTCAAGTGTGAGGCAGCAAATTGAAGCAGATCCTCGATTTCTTTGATTTTTTCTTCTGAAACTTTTTCTGTTTCATCCATAAATGTAATGTCCATTATTATCGCTTCTTTCCCTTACTAATCTTCTGTTTTTTCGACTTCTTCTTTCATTTTTTCCGCTTCTGATTTCATTTTAGGATACTTGATCCTTGAATGGAAGGTACTACTTAACCCACTGATCAATGATTTTTCAACTTTGCGAATTTCTTTCAGTGTCAATCCACTATCATCAAGCTGTCCATCAGAAATACGTTCTTCGATCAAATTATGAACGAACTGCTCGATTTTTTCTCCTGTAGGATGATCCATCGCACGAACAGCTGCTTCACAGCTATCGGCAATGTTGACGATCCCTGCTTCTCTTGTTTGTGGTTTTGGACCTGGATAACGGAATTGCTCTTCCGTCACTTCTGGATTCCGTTCTTTTGCTTTGATATAAAAATATTTCATTAACGTAGTTCCGTGATGCTGACGACAAATATCGATCACCATCTGTGGCATCTCATACTCTTCTAAAATTTTAGCGCCATCAGTTACATGGCCAAAAATGATTTGTTTACTATCCTCTGGTAATAGAAAATTATGAGGATTTTCTGCACCTGATGGCAAATTTTCCACAAAGAAACTGGCATGTTTGATTTTGCCGATATCATGATAATAGCAGGCTACTCGCGTCAATAAAGAACGACCACCGATATCAGCGACTGCATTTGCACTTAGGTTAGCGACCATCATACTATGATGATATGTGCCTGGTGCTTCTTCTAACAACTGCTTCAGTAACGGATGATTTGGATTACTCAATTCATTTAGTACGATGACGCTATCGTCATTGACCATCAATTCAATATATGGATGTAAGCCCATCGTCAACAGATAGGACAGCAACGTACCCATAAATCCGCATACCAGCATCAACCATGTGGTACCATCGCTAAAACTCATACCTTGATAAATGATCAATACAATATCCATCAGTAGTGGAAAGATAATCACCCACATCATGGCTGAAACCCATTGTTCAGAAACCCGTTGCCGTTTTAAGACAGTTGCTAACAGCCCGCTAAACAAATAGGACATCAATATCGCTGTCAAAAAGTTCGTTCCGATCGAATCATAATAGATGAACAAAGCAGTAACTGTTTGGAACAAAGCCGCAATGATCCCTGAACGCCGATTCAAGAAAACATTCAGCACTAAAGGTGCAAACGCTGCAGGATAAAATAGCGGGATATAAGCTGCTTGCTCGGTTTGGAACAATTGGAAAAATTTCATTAATAGAACACTGAGGGACATCACTGTCACATAAAAAAGAACATATTCTGTTCTTTTGGCTGCTTCATGATACTGCATCGAGTTATAGAATAATACAGCAATTTGTAAAAGAACAGCTAAAATCATCGCAACTAATGGAAAAATCGATGTCGTTTGATTTGTCAGACCTAAAAGTTCAAGTTTTTTCATCGCTGCCGAATCGATTTGGTTTCCTTCACGGACAATGATTTCTCCTTGGTAGATCATGACTGGCTGAACTGCTTCTCTAGCTGCTTGTTTCAACTCTTCAGTTTTCTTTTCATTCAGCACGTCATTGACAACGATTCCTTGATCCACTAGATAATGGATCATTTGTTGCTGATCGGTAGAAACATTTAAGTACTGGATCTGATCCTCTGCCTCTTGTTTGAAGGCTTCTAAGTCACTTTCTCGTACTTGTTTACTCATTTGTTCATCGATCAGTTTTAAACTTTGATCGCGAACTTCATTGATTTGACTTTCTGTCATCCCAAATATTTTTGTGTAGAAATTAGTCGGTAGCTTCTGGAAGAATGCTACATTCTCTGCATTCACACTTTCAAAATTTTTCTTTAGGGCAGCGATCCGTTCATCGATCGTCGGCTTTGGTACGTTTTCGTTATCTTTTGATTTTTCTACGTTGTCTTTATATGTTTTGTCAATGGAATCATTCGTTTTTTCGATCAAATCAAACAGTTGGTTGATCCGGTTATTCTGTTCATCGACTAGATCCTGTTGATACGTATACTCTGGCGTAACAGCTTCTGCTGCTAGTTTTCGCTTTTGTTCCGTTTCTTCCGTATTTTCGATGGTTTTATTCGCCCGGATACTCTCCTCGGCTACTTGACCTTCTTTAAAATCATTTGCCTTTTGCTTTACACTACTGAAAGTGACCCCACAGATGATGATGAAAAACAAAAACAACAAGAAAGGCATTGCAGCCTTCCCCAGTTTTGCTTGTAATTGTTGTAGTATCTTGTTCAACATATGCTTATCCTCCTAAGCCCTACTCTTGATGAAGATCTGCTTTTTCATAAGCTTTGATGATTTCTGCTACAACAGGGTGACGAACAACATCACTTGCTTCAAAATTGACAAATGCAATTTTCTTGATTTGCTTCAATGTTCGTTCAGCATGAACAAGCCCACTTTGTGTACCTCTCGGCAAATCGATTTGGCTTGTGTCACCGTTGACGATCATTTTAGACTGATAGCCTAAACGGGTCAAAAACATCTTCATTTGTGCCACTGTCGTATTCTGCGCTTCATCTAAAATCACAAATGCGTCATCTAATGTTCGCCCACGCATATAGGCTAACGGAGCTATTTCGATAACTCCACGCTCCATCAACCGATTCGTATGATCCAATCCAAAGATCTGATAAAGCGCATCGTATACTGGACGCAGATAGGGATCTACTTTTTCCTTTAAATCTCCAGGTAGAAAGCCTAGATTTTCACCTGCTTCGACTGCTGGACGAGTCAAAATGATTTTTTGGACCTCGCCTTTTTTCAACGCCGCTATCGCTAGCACGACCGCAAGAAATGTTTTCCCTGTTCCGGCTGGTCCTACGCCAAACACGATATCATGTTTAGCGACCGCTTCAACGTATTTCTTTTGTCCGCTATTTTTCACTCTAATCGGTTTTCCATTGCGATCCTTGACGATTTCTTCTTCATACATTTCTACAAAATAGCCTAAGGTCCCTTTTTGACCCATTTTTAAAGCAGTCACTACATCAGGTGTGCTGATATGGATCCCTCGTTTGATCAACTCTTGTAACGTACGGATCACTTCAGCGGCTAATGAAAGACCTGGCTCTTCTCCAATGATTTGGATCATTTCTCCTCTTGTATGGATAGTGGTCTCGGTCATTTCCTCGATCAATTTTATATGTTTATCATGTGCACCTAAAAGCATACTGACATCGTCAGCAGCAGTTAATCTAATCTCTAAAGAACTGGACGCTTCTGTCAAAAATAGACATCTCCTTTACTTCAAATCATTCTTTCCTATTTTACCATATCCGAGAAAAACTATATAGCAAATAAAAAAGGGACTGCACAAAGGACTCTATTTCGTGATTTCTTAGGATATTTTTTAGGAAAAATAACGGTCTTCTACTGGGATATCCACCATAAAATGTTCCATTATTCCCTTCAGCCCCTTCTCATCTTGGTGTCAGATTGACTCAAATTAAAACATCTTACATTTTTTGAAAATTAAAAAAATTTAGTTTATTCGTAAAACTAGTCTTGCTTTTTAAAATAAGTGGTAGTATCATAACTTCAATAAATTAGATAACACATAAAACGTAGAGGAAAACAGTAGCTACTCAAGTATTTATTCCCAGTGAGTCATGTAAGTGAAAAATGACAATAAATCGAGTGAGCGAACATCATTTCCGAGTCGATGTCGAAAACGTAGAGCATCGTGGCTGCCACCATTATCAGGCTAGCGGATAACTTTTACAAAAAAGCGTCCGTGAAAATAGACAGCTTATTCAAGCTAAAAAAGGTGGTACCGTTCTAGTTATTTAGAGCCCTTTTCCCAAGTGGAAAAGGGCTCTTTTTTATTTTCTTTTAAGGTGGTGGTTCCCATGGAAACTGACATTAGTGAGATTCGAAGCACAAAACAAACATTCATTTATCTATTTTTTTATTATCGGAGGAATTATTAATGAACAAAGCAAAAACTTATTCTTGGAAACAACTTCTAGTCGTCAGTTCTCTCATCTTCGGCATGTTTTTTGGATCAGGTAATCTGATTTTTCCAGTCCACCTTGGTCAACTTGCAGGTCAAAACTGGTTGAATGCCAGTGTCGGCTTTGCTATTTCTGGTGCATTATTCCCACTTCTAGCGATTCTAGCAGTCGTAGTGACGAACAGCGATGGCTTATATGATCTAGCCAAACCAGTCGGCAAATGGTACGCTGCTTTATTTCTTGTCCTTGTCCATCTAACGATCGGTCCTTTTTTTGGTACACCTCGTACTGCCGCTACTGCTTTTGAAATGGCCGCAAAACCATTTCTTCCAGAAAAATTCACTACGATCGGCATGCTCGTATTCTCTGCGTTATTCTTCTTATGTGCCTATTTATTGACCGTCCATCCTACACGCCTCGTTAAATATGTAGGAAAATATTTAAACACGATCTTTCTCATCTTATTAGCAGTCATCTTTTTCGTTGCCTTCATCCATCCTATGGGTGGCCTCCATCAAGCTGCCGATACTACTTATCGATCGAACGCTTTAACAAATGGTGTCCTAGAAGGCTACAATACAGTCGATGCTGTTGCTTTACTTGCGCTAAGTGTTACTTTTGTACATGCTGTTCGTGATCTAGGATTAAAAAATAGACAGGTGACCTTGCTGACTGCCAAAGCAGGTACTCTTAGTGTTGCATTTGAAGTAGTCATCTATTTTGGACTTGTCCTTTTAGGGGCGATGAGCTTAAACAAGTTAACATTATCCGAAAACGGAGGTACAGCTCTTTCACAAATCGTTCAATACTATTTAGGAAACTTTGGTGCTGTCTTTTTAGGAGTCATGGTCACTTTAGGCGTATTTACTACCGCGATGGGATTGGTCGTTTCTTTTGCCCAAGATTTCCATAAACTATTTCCTAAGGTCAGCTACCTTACTTGGTTACGTCTCACTACATTTGTTTCCTTTGTTGTAGCCAATGCTGGATTAGATAATATCATCCAATGGTCTTTACCTGTATTGATGCTCCTTTATCCACTTTCTCTTGCATTGATCTTACTCTCATTGACCGCCAGATTTTTTCAAAGAAATCCAGTCATCTATCAAGTGACGATGCTCTTTACCGCTGTACCAGCTGTTCTAGATATGTTCGCCAATTCTCCTGCACTAGTCAGACAGCAATCTGTTGTTGCTGCTCTACTGGCTTTCTATCATCATCATGTACCACTAGCTTCACTTGGATTAGGTTGGGTCGTTCCTACCTTATTGGGTTATCTGATCAGTCTATTAGGTTATTACGGTTACCAAGCGCTAACGATGAAGACTAGAGAGAATGAACAAGTAAATAATTGATTGGACTATCTAAAAAGAGTTGGTTATTCCTTTAAAGGAATAACCAACTCTTTTTAGATTGAAGTAAAAAAAACTGCGAACAAATTGCTCGCAGTTTTAAATTACAAGATTAGGATTGTAATAGTTCTTTCACGATTGCATTGACCTGATTTCCATCTGCTTTTCCTTTGACTTTAGGCATGATCACACCCATGACTTTACCAAATTCTTTTACAGAAGAAGCACCAGTTTGCGTAATCGCTTCTTGAACAAGTTGACGAATATCATCCTCAGATAATTGCTCTGGCATGTATTTCTCAACGATCACAATTTCACTTTTCACTTTTTCAGCCAAATCGTCACGCCCAGCTTCTTCAAACTCATGTAAAGAATCACGGCGTTGCTTCATTTCACGAGACAACACTGTTAGTTCTTCATCTTCCGTCAAGTCGTGACCTTCTTTGATCTGCTCGTTTTGAATAGATGACTTGATCATACGAATCACCTGCAAAGATTCTTTATCTTTCGCTTTCATCGCTGTCTTCATGTCATCGTTCAATCTACTTAGTAGTGACACACTACCAACTCCAATTCATCAAAGAACTAGAATTTTTTGCGTTTTCTAGCTGCTTCAGATTTTTTCTTGCGTTTTACACTTGGTTTTTCGTAGAATTCACGTTTACGAGATTCTTGTAAAGTACCCGCTTTTGACACGGAACGTTTGAAGCGACGAAGAGCATCGTCAAGTGATTCGTTTTTGCGAACGACTGTTTTTGACATGTTAATTCCCTCCCTCCGAGCTTAAAAAGTAACCGTAATTGTTATTGAAATTTAAATCCCAAAAAACAAGAATGTCCTGTAAATATTATATCTAAAGCTCTTTTGACCGTCAAGGGAATCTTGTGTTTTTTTTAAATAATCAAATGTTATTTTATTTAAAACAATTATTGACAATTTTCACACCGCCCGAAGATCTCGAAACGATGGCCTTCGATCGTACAACCATTTAATTGGTCCTGAAAATAATTCATTGGACACATATGGATCTCCTTGGTCGTTCCACAAACCGTGCAGATAAAGTGATGATGGTGCCCGATCTCTCCCTGACAACAATGAAAGCGAAATTTCATTTCTCCATTCAAATCTGTTTCTTCCAATAAATCAAGTTCAGAAAAATCATGAAGGTTTCGATAAACTGTATCATAACTGACCCCTTTGAACTCCTGATTCATGTAATCAAAAACTTCTTTAGCCGATACATATCGATTTCGTTTTACTAAGTAAGTCAACATCGCTTCGCGCTTCTTCGTATACTTGAATCCGTTATTTTTCAATGTTTCTAATGATTGTTCGATCAATGTTTGCTTTTTCAAGGCGTCCCCTCCAAATCAAAATGATTACGAAGTATATGTTCCACAGTATGGTATACTAAAGATAAAAAAATTGCAAGTGAGGTTTTATATCTATGACTTTTGAGACAACAGAGATCGTTACCTTTTTCGTCATTTCTGATTCTGCTGGCGAAACAGCAACCAAGTTAGCGCAAGCAACTATGGCTCAATATCCATCAGTCGAGTTCAATTTATTCCGACGGACATTTGTAACAGACAAAGAAGCACTTCAACAAGCCTTAGAAGATGCCCTTGAAGAAAAAGCACTTGTCCTCCATACTTTGATCAACCAAGAATTGATTGAAATGACACGTGATTTTTGCCAGAAAAATGACCTATTTAGTTTTGACGTCATGACGCCGCCAATCCAAGAAATCGAACGATTGACTGGAGTCAAACCGACACGGCAGCCTGGGGCACTCCATTTATTGAATGAAAATTATTTTAGACGGATCAAAGCGATGGAATTTGCTGTAAAATATGATGATGGAAAAGATCCCCGTGGTTTTTTAGAAGCAGATGTTGTCCTGCTTGGGGTATCACGAACATCAAAAACACCATTAAGTTTGTTTTTAGCAAATAAGAACCTGAAAGTTGCGAACTTGCCACTGATCCCTCAAGCCCATATCCCTAAACAGCTCTGGGAAATCGATCCGAAAAAAATCGTTGGCTTGACCAACAATCCGGATATTCTTAATAACATTCGCAAAGAGCGGATGCGTTCTTATGGACTAAATCCAGACACAGCCTATTCTGATATTGAAAAAATCCGAGCTGAACTAGATTTCGCAAATGATCTTTATAAAAAACTAGGATGCGTGGTCATCAACGTCGCCTCCCTTTCAATCGAAGAGACTGCATCGCTGATTTTAAATGCACTAGACTTAGAAGACCATAGTTACTACGGTACCGAAACCTCTGGTGAGAAATGAACAAAGAGAGAGTGGGACAAAAGTGTTTCTTACTTTTGTCCCACTCTTTAAAAACGAATAAACGGTGGGAGCAGAAGCAACTCCTTCTTAAATAAGCCGAAATTCACAAAAATTTGAAATGCAATTTCCGTTAATTTCTTCTTATTTCTCGGAGTTAAACACTTCTGTCCCAACCTCACCAAACATGGATAAACAGTAAAGACAACTCTTTTCAGAAAAATAAGTCGAAACTCGAATGTGGGACAAACCTAAACGACTTTTGTGTCGACCTCTTTGAATCTATCTTTTGCTCCATTGAATTCATTAGTGATAGGAATAATTATGGTGGCATTGATTGGTCGATCACTCATTTACTAAAACGATTTTTCCCTTAGCATGATGAGTCGCACTTAATTCATGGGCAGCCTTCACACCTTCTGCTGTAAGTGGATACGTATGACCAACGACGCTTTTAACTTTTCCTGCTTCCATTAGATCAGCAATCTCTTGTAATTGTTTGCCGTCTGGTTGAAGCCAAATACTTTTTGCCACCGCAATGTTCTTGGCTAATTCTTCATCAGGTTGGTCAACGACTGAGATCAACCGTCCTTTTGGATTCAATACTTCGAAGCTGGCTTTTTGAATATCCCCACCCATCGTATCGAAAACTAAGTCCACGTCTTCTAATACTTCTGAAAAGTCAGTGGTATGGTAATCAATCACTTGATCCGCACCAAGTTCTTTTAATAACTTATGATTCTTTTCACTAGCAGTCGTAATGACAAAAGCACCCGCATTTTTAGCTAATTGAATGGCATAAATACCGACTCCGCCAGCACCCGCGTGGATCAAGACTCTTTCACCAGCTTTTAATTTGCCATGCGTGAATAGCGCTTGATAAGCAGTTAACCCTGCTAATGGCACAGCCGCTGCATCTTCAAAAGAAACAGAATCAGGTTTTTTAGCTAATAAATGATCATCTACGATCGTATAATCAGCATAGGTGCCGAAACGAGTTGTTTCTGGTCGTGCAAATACTGCTTGGCCGACTTGCCAATCTTGCACTTCTGAACCAACTGCCGTAATCTCACCTGCAACATCCCACCCTAGAATAATCGGAAATTCCCAAGGCATCATTTGTGCTAGATACCCTTCACGAAGTTTCCAGTCAATCGGATTGACTGAGGTAGCTTTGACTTTGACCAACACTTGATGGGCCCCTAGTTCAGGTAAAGTTACTCTGCTTTCTTTCAATTGGTCTGCATGACCATATTCTTCTATAACGATTGCGCGTGTTTCCATTTGTACATCCCTCCATATCGTCTTATTATAAAAGTCCTAGTGAATATCCGGAAATGATTTGCACTCATCAAACAGATGAGATTCTAAAAGATACATGATTTGGTATTTTTCTGCCAACTTTTTTAGATACGGAAGTACCTCGTCCTGACGTTCTGTTAATTGATCCAGCAGAACAAAAAAGTGCTGTTTTTCTTCTGCTGTTGCCGTCTTTTTAAAATATCCCCAAACGTGTTCATATGTATTTCTCTTCGCTTTTAGATCAACCGGCATTCTTTTTACAATATCCAAGTGCTGATAAAATTGCTTGTTTTTCGTCTCTGACCACTGATTACCAGAAAAAAGCTGGCGTAACGCTAAATATTCTTTTTGTGATCGGGCCATGACGTAATATTTCCATCGGGCCCATTCTTCTTGGCTCTCGCGCATCTTTCACACCTCTTTCTTTCATCTTAACACCTGACCAGTTGACTATTGAAGAAAAAGGCTCACTAGTTCATGTAACATTTGATTGAACATATCAGTCGGGATCAACAAATAACGATGGAATTGAAAAATACCAATTAAAGATAGAAATAAATTCCATAATTGAACCTCAACTGAAGCCATGAGAGGTCCAAATGAGGTCGAGAGGTTGGGACAGAAGTGTTTAACTCCGAGAAATAAGAAGAAATTCACGAAAATTGCTTTTCAAATTTTTGTGAATTTCGGCTTATTTCCGAAGGAGTTGCTTCTGCTCCCACCGTTTATTCGGAGTTAGAGTCTGTGGCAAAACTGATTTTTAGTTTTGTCCCACGCTCCCACACTCGTTTTTGAAATTTCCGAAAAACCTGACTTTTGGACGCCGTTTATTCGAGAGAGGCTGGGACAGAAGTGTTTAACTCCGAGAAATAAGAAGAAATGAACGAAAATTGCTTTTCAAATTTTTGTGAATTTCGGCTTATTTCCGAAGGAGTTGCTTCTGCTCCCGCCGTTTACTCAAGAGTCTGTAGCAAATCTGATTTTTAGATTTATCCCACGTTCGTCTTGTTACTTATCTATGGTTTAAGAACAATAATACTATATGGGAATACTATTTCTCTATATGTATTTACACGCTCATTTATTTTCTTAAATCCTAAAAAGACCTTGGAATCCCCATTATTCCAAGGTCCAATTTCTAGAAGGGTTTAATAAATTTTTTAGAGGGTTTCTAGAAATCTCATCGCTACACACTTAATTTAGCATGTTTGAATATATTATTTTAACCAACTATTACCTTAACATAATCCACTAATTGACAAATTCCACTTGATATCAAACTAAAAAAGCAGTTTCATTTAATACAATTCAAAAGAAAACCCGCAAAGTCATCAAAACCATCGTTATCGCACCGGTTATAAGCATCGCTGCTTCATAGGCGACAGGTGTTTTTTCCAACTGCTTAGGTGTTAGCTTCACAATTGCAACATCAGGAGATCCCGTTTGCAAGTATTTTTCATAGGCGTAGGTTTTTGGGATGAGACCGACTGTCACGTTTTTGGTATTTTTTCGCAGACGTTCCTTCAACTCATCGAAGGTCACGACTTCCCAATAGATCTTCGGATAATCCCGCATCACTTGCCGCAAATTTTCATAATTGAAAGTCATGGGATTTTTCGGTTGATTCTTTTGACTCATCTTTTGATTATCCACCAATACATAGCCAGTGGTTCGACCGACGACCGCTCCCTTTGGTGCCATTTGCCGCATGAAATCTTCCGCGCCGATTTTGATTGCTTTAATGGAGGGCTTGGCTTGCTTGATCAACGGAAAATAACGTTGAGACATGGAAGTGACTGCCACAGCCTCATATTCAGCGATCTTTTCAGGTGTCAAATCATAGCCCGGCACGGTTTCCCATTCATAGTCTGAATAGTCTATTTTGAGATAATTTAATAACCGAGGGACATAATTTTGGTCTTGACTGGACCAAAAGATTCCATCGGGAGTTTGAGTTGCTGTAACTGGTATCAAACCTTTCATTTTCTTCTCCTCCTAGAGTATATATTCACTTTGAATCAAAAGAATGATCAGATCCATGACGATAAAAAAAATCCACAAATAAATTCCCAAGTCATACATATTTTCTCCTTGAGCATAAACATTTGCCAACCGTTTTGTCCGACGCAAATATTCTGAGACGATCAACGTACCTCCTAGGGAATAAATCAGCACATATTTCATAGAAAAAGGATGGAGTACTAATTGAACCGCTAACATGATTACTGACCAAATCAAGAAGATGATTAAAAAATCCCGACCAATTTTCCTTTTATCCACTTGCTTATTTTTTTCATTAGGCGCTTGGATCAATTCATCCAAAGAAACGTGAAAGAGTTCACTGAGGAGAATCAAATTCTCTAATTCCGGTTGCCCTTTATCATTCTCCCAATTCGAAATCGTCTGGCGGGTAACGAAAATCCGTTCCGCCAATTGCGCTTGGGTCAAATCTTGTGAGACCCGTAATTTTTTTAGACCTTCACCAAATGTCATTTTCCCACTTCCCTTCTTCTTCATTGTAGCAAAATAGCTTTTTTTGGGAAGAAAATCTTGTCAAAAACCATGTCAAAGTGAGCCGACATCCTATTAAATCAAGTTTTCCAAAAAGGACTCACTGATCTTAGTCTTGCACCGATCAGTGAGTCCACCATTAATTATCCTATTTTTAACTGGTTCTTATTTGTCCTCACTCTTTGAAAGTTTGCTGGTTTTATTTATAAAATCAATATCTCGTCGAATACCTTCGTGAGGGAAGTTCCATACTCCTTTGATTAGTTGAATCTTGATTAAACAAGTATTTTCGTCATTATCGTCGTTGGCTTGCTCATACCATTCGGAAAAAATATTGCGGACGGTTTTCATTATTTGGACATTTTTTTCGTCATTGACCCAACCGAGATTTTCGGCTAGGCCCTCTGCGGTGAAACTTTCAACCACAATACCAATCGACACTGCTGGATTGACCGTCAGCTGTCGCACTTTGTCAGTAGTAGCATAGGATGTAACGTAGAAGGCTCCGTCAAGATAGACTGCATCGACTAATCGCACTACTGGTTTTGGTAACCCATCATCCGTTGTCTCAAGCGCGATGGTTGAAAGAGCAATTAGATTATCTTTATCCCCAAGTTTCTCTGATAGATATTGCATTTCTTCATTATAGGTTGTCATTGAATTCTCTCCATTTCTTAGTTATAAAAATAGTTTCATGGCAATCGTTTTTACGCATTTTTTTGTCAAAACGTCAGTCAAAATAGAAAAGCAACATTCTTTACGTTGATTGTAAACCTGCGCTGATTTGTATTGCTATTGCTTTCACACTAAATTGCTACTCAACAAAAGCTTCCACACATCATTATTTAATCATTTTATCATTATATTGTAATTTTTTCACTTTTTAACTTTTTTGCAATAAGGCGTACTTCATCGCGATCAATTTTATTTTTTACATAGTTTCCTTGTTCGTCACTACTTTCGGTCTTTCCACTAATATCATCTGGACAATACTTCCGAATCTCATTCTTCTTTTTGAATACATACAGATTTATTTTTTAAATTCAAGATTTTTTTCAGTCGTTAGTTGTTACTTAGTCAATTTTTTATTGGCACGTTACACGTTCTCCTCATCGATCACTTCTGTACGAACAGAAAGATAGGATTCCAGATATTTTAAACGTCCTCAATCATTTTTAAGTCCTCCCTTTCCGCCTACATGTCCACCAGCATCTAGTACTGCTAGTTAAATTAAGAAAAGAGGTCGAGACAAAAGTCGTTTAGGTTTGGGAAATTTCAAAAAAAACGAGCAATCCAAATAACGTATTGCTCGTTTTTTTGAAATTTCCGAAGGAGTTGCTTCTGCTCCCGCCGTTTATTCGAGAATCTTTACCAAAACTGAATTCTAGATTTGTCCCACATTTTTTATAATCATTTTGAACTATTTTCAGTGAGTATTTGAGAGATTCCTGTTTCAAAAGAGGTAATTTTAAAATCAGGAAATCTCTTTTTGAATTTGTCGGATACAAAAACATTATCGACCTCATATCTAGGTAGTAACTCATCTAATTCCCGTACCTTTTTACTGAAAAGCTTAGCTACTTTAAATTGCCATAAAGGAATGACTTTATACTTCAATGATTTATTGAGTATTTTTTCAGAAATATCGATCATATCTTGAAAGGTATGAGGCTCATCACAAGGTAAATGCCAAATCTGACCATAGGCTGTTGGTGTATTTCCAATCAGTGCCATTGCTCGGCTAGCATCAGGGGTCCATATCAATGTACGCAACGTATCTTTATTGACAGGGATAATAGCGGTAGCGTTACTTTTAACTTTGTTTAGTACCAGCGTATTTGTGATGCTCTGTGTTTTACCTGGTCCATAAAACTCTGGAGCGCGACAAATAACTGCTTCTAAACGACCCGTTTCCATTTCACTTACTATTAATTCTGCCATCCTAGAACGTATGATAGATTTTCTTCCTACAGGTGAATAGTCAGTATTTTCATCCTGTGGTGTACTATCTTTTGGATACATATACGTGTTATCAAAAAAAACAAGCTTACTGTTAGATTCTTTGCAAGCCTGAATAACATTCGTAGTAATTTTAAGAAAATTGTTTTCCCAAAGATCAGAGTCCATTGGTAAGCCAACGGTGAAATAAACAATATCACTATTTTCGATCGCTTTCTTGGTTTGATTAAAGTCCATTAAATTTGCTGAAACCAGTTGATCCGTAGGGTTGATTTTTTTAGGTTTTCGACTGACTAATCGAATGTCGGTTGTATAATGTTTGGATAATTCTTTTGCTAGTTCATGGCCTATTTGTCCATTGCTTCCTAAAATTGTTTGCATGTCTTTCGCTCCTCAAGATATAATTTTGCGACAGCTCGTACAGAAAATGGATTTTGCCCGGTAATAATCCGCCCATCTTTTAATGCAAATTCCTTATAGAATCGTTTTTTTTGAAATAGAGCATTTCTTTCTTCAGCTACTTTTTGATTAAAGAAAGGAACAACTTTCGCTTTTCCTGCCAAAATTTCTTCTGCTTTTGTAAAGCCAGTAATTCTTTTTCCAGAAATCAAAAAGTTGCCTTCACTATCTTTAATATTGAATAGTCCAGCTACCCCGTGACAAACAGATAGAATATAACCATTATTTTCATAAATGATTCGAGCAATTTCTTGTATTTCTTTATTATCAGGAAAATCCCACATCACACCGTGTCCCCCTGTATAATAAATCGCATGATAATTATTGGGATCTATATCTTTTGGTTTTTTCGTATTTATCAAACCTTCTTGCACAAATTTTTCTTCTGAATATATTTTCATGATATCTTTATCTATATATTTCATGCTCCTAGGGTCTAGAGGAACAAATCCACCTAAAGGGCTTACGAAATCAACTTCCACATTATGTTTATAGAGTTCATCAACAAATTCCGCACTTTCACCTAACCAAAGCCCCGTTGCTTCATTTGTACCAGCATATTTATTACTATTGGTTTCAACAATCAATACTTTTTTCATAAATTCTCCCTCTCAGTCTCATTCATGATGCTAACAACATTATTTAAAAAGTTTTGAAGCTTCTTGATCTCAGTTTGCTCATGGTCAAGATAGTAAAAATTTTTTGTTCCCTCTTGCTTGAAATTCACAATCTTTGCATCTTTTAAAATTTTTAAATGATGTGAAATCGCAGGTCTAGATAAATTAATTTCTTCTTGTAATGAAGTCACTTGTAGTCCCGCACAATCTTTTTCTTCAAGCAAGCGAATAATGATTGCTTGCCTTTTTTTATCACCAAGGGCAATTAAAAAATCGCTCAAATCATATAACTCTTGTTTTAACAGCGAATAATCAGCCAAAATAATCTCTCCTTTTATAGTTCGAAGGTTTAAACTATTAAACCATATAAAAAAGATTATTTCAATAAAATACACTCAAACCCTTGGAAATAAGCTAAATCAACAATCCGAAATGAAAAATAACCTGATCAAGATCATAAAAAGATTCCCATTCAGCTTTAGGACTTTTCGTCACCATGGAAAGAAAATGCTGATCCAGTAAAACCTTGGGGAAATTATTTGATCATACAAAAAAAGAGTGGAGGACAAAACTAAAAATCAGTTTTGTCCCACACTTCCAAGTGATTTGACTACCACACTATTTGGCCTAGAGCCAAACAAATGTGAAAATCACCTATTTTTACTGATGTTCAACGTGTTTCAATGTTTGTTCCAAAATATCTAATACGTGGAAGTCATCTAAACTATACAAGATTGCTTTTCCTTCACGATGTGATTTAACGACATGATTTTCTCTTAACAAACGTAACTGGTGGGAAACAGCTGACTGCTCCATTTCAACTGCTTGGCTGATTGCTGTGACGTTTTGTTCACCATCTTTTAAATAGATCAAGATTTTTAATCTGGTTGGATCACTTAATACTTTAAACAACTGACTGACTTTTTCTACTTCGCTTTTCTGGTTGTCTGACAATCGGTTCACCTCCATCGAAAAAGACTGACTTCTAAAGTTTACCACTTTTTCTGTCAGTCTCAAGTCTTTTTATTCTTCTGTCATTTCTTTGATCGTTGCTTCATACCGGTTGATTTTATTTTCAGCATCCTCGGCAGATTCGCCTTTGACTCCGATATAAAACTTGATTTTCGGCTCTGTTCCTGAAGGTCGAATAGCGATCCAGCCATCTTCCTCCAATACGTATTTCAATACATCAGAAGGTGGTGTCGTCAATTTCTCAACGTTGCCTTCAGTGTCTGTTTTTGTCAATTCTTTGAAATCTTCTGTTTGAAGGACCTTAGCACCGGCGAATTCAGTTGGTGCATTATCACGGAACTGTTTCATTAGCGCAGCGATCTTAGCTGACCCTTCTTGCCCACTCATGGTAACAGATATCGTTTTTTCCGCATAGTACCCATATTTTTCGAAAATCGTTTGTAATCCATCATACAATGTTTTTCCTTGTTTCTTATAGAAAGCAGCAACTTCGGCTAATAATAGCAATGCTTGGATCGCATCTTTATCCCGTACAAATGGTTTCACTAAATAGCCATAGCTTTCCTCAAAACCGAACATAAAAGTTTGGGAATGATCTTCTTCAAATTGGTGGATTTTTTCTGCGATAAATTTGAAGCCTGTTAAAACATTCAACATCTTTGCGCCATAGCTTTCTGCAATGGCTGCAGGTAATTCGCTAGAAACAATCGATTTAAGAACAGCAGCATTTTCAGGAAGTGTACCGCGAGATTGATGTGCTTCTAGAATGTATTGAACCAACAATGCACCGATCTGGTTTCCTGTCAGTACCTTGTAAGTACCGTCTGGCTGACGTACAGCCGCCCCTAAACGGTCGGCATCTGGATCAGTAGCAATCAATAAATCTGCGTCTTCTTTTTCACCAAGACGCATCGCATATTCAAAAGCAGAATGTTCTTCTGGATTTGGTGATTTGACTGTCGTAAAGTCTGGGTCTGGGATTGCTTGCTCTGGTACTAATACAAATTGTTCAAAACCAGCTTGTTTCAATGCTCTTTCTCCAAGCATCTTACCTGTCCCATGTAATGGGGTGTACACTAATTTCAAATCTTTCCCCATTGTTTCGACTAACTCTTGATCGATCGTTACAGCTTTGATTTCTTCAAGATAAGCACGATCCACTTCTTCCCCGATAATCGTGATCAAATCACTTGCCTTTGCTTTTTCGTCTTCCAGTACTTCTACTTTCAATGGATTGCTTACTTCACGAACATATTTTGTCAATGCGTCCGCGTCAGCTGGTGGCATTTGCCCACCATCTTCTCCATATACTTTATAACCATTATAAGCGGCAGGGTTATGTGAAGCTGTCACCATGATACCCGCAAACGTATTCAAATGACGGACCGCAAAAGACAACTCAGGTGTTGGTCGTAAACTTTCAAAAACAAAAGATGGAATATCGTGTTGTGCCAACGTTTTTGCAGCTTCCATTGCAAATTCTGGTGATTGATGACGTGAATCATACGCAATTGCTACCCCGCGTTTTTTTATTTCGGTTCCTTGTGTATCCATGAAACGTGCAAGCCCTTCTGTAGCTTGTCTGACCGTATAGATGTTCATTCGATTGATTCCAGGACCTAAGATTCCTCGCATGCCAGCTGTCCCGAATTCTAATGGTGCATAAAAAGCATCTTCCAATTTTTCAGGATCTTGACGCAGATCATTTAATTGTTGTTTTAAATTTTCTTCTAAATTTTCTTCATTTGCCCATTGCTCGTATACTTGTTCCCAAGACATGAAGCTAACACCTCTTTCTAAAATATGTTCCTTCCTTAGTATAGCATTCTCTTTTTATATAGAAAAGCGCATGACACGAAAACAATACCCTATTCTCAGACAAAACCACCGTTTTTTGTTTTGATACGATTAAAAGAAAAACACTCAAAAAGAGGTGTTCAAGCATTTTTTGTAGTAATTATTTTTGTACCTAGTTCACTTTATCCACCAGCAAATGCCATGGTGGAATCAAACGATTGTTTCTATGAACGTTCATAGCCCATAGGAATCAGTTAAAACACTCCTATTTTTTAACAATCTTGTTCTATTTTTTTGCAAGACCCTGCTTGTTTAGATAGTCTTTCATTCCCATTCTAGACAATCGATGGAAACTGTTTACTGTGCCATCTCCCCACGTTTTATTACTAGAATTACCGATACGGTTAGTATAATATCGTCTTGTTGTTTCTTCATATTCATTGATGATTTCATCTGTATCCTTGTTGTATTTGTCTATATGATAGATACCCGCCATTGGAATCCTAGGTTTCAATTCATTTTTAGCTTTTGGATAACCTACAACTAATCCAAAAACAGGAAAAACATATTCTGGTAATTCTAACAGGTCAGATATTTCTACAATAGCATCGCGAATACCCCCAATATAGCAAACTCCCAAGCCCATCGATTCTGCTGCAACAGTCATATTTTGTGCAGCTAAACTTGCATCGATCGCTCCTGCTAGAATAGCGTCAACTCCTTCGAGCATTGGTTGGATATCGATATTCCTTTCTTGTGATAACCGATGTAATCTTTGCAGATCTGCACAAAAGACAAAGAAGTGACTACCTTCGGAAATAAAAGGCTGATTTCCAGCTAATTTAGCAATCTTCCCTTTTAATTTATCATCCTCTACGCCAATAATCGTGTATGCCTGTAAAAAGCTTGCAGAAGATGCGGACTGAGCAGCCAGTATCAGTTCTTTTACTTGGTCTTCATTAATTTTTTTATCCAAAAATTGTCTAACTGAAACATGTTTTTTTAATAATTCAGTTGTTTCATTCATGTGAGATTTCCCCTTATCCTTTAAATTACGTCCTATATTACCATTTTTGTACTGATCACTCAAAAAAACATTTGGTCGAAAGAGTCCACCTGTTTCTATGGTGTAAATGTAGATATCAAAAGAGGTCGTTTCGGTTTGAGAATTTGGAGGGAAAAACGATGTCGGAACATCACTTCTTAAGATAGTCATTTATCGATAAACTTCCTGTACAGACATATCTGTTTATCCCCACTAAAATGGACCACTCCCCGACAAATAGCCAGAGAGTGGTCCAAAATCTCGATTATATCTATTTTTCATTCTTTTTATCGATTGTTGGAACCAATAATAGAAGTAGGAAATGACGCCTAAGCGCCCACCTTTAACAACTAACGCTATACTTTTTGCCTAGGCTTCAGTTGGTTCGCCTAATGATTCAAGATATTTATACACTTGTTGTCCAGCAATCCCGCCATCTCCAACAGCTGTTGTGATTTGACGTAGGTCTTTTTCACGGACATCGCCGATTGCGAAGACACCTGGCATCGTTGTACGCATGTCTTGATCCGTTGGAATCCAGCCTGCTGCATTCGTCAATCCTGCTTTTTTGAATGGTTCAGTTAATGGATCAAGTCCCACATAGATGAAAACACCATCAGCCGCTAATTCGACTGTTTCATTTGTTTTGACATTGTGAGCTTTGACTCCTGTGACGACCATATCATTCCCGATGATTTCATCAGTGACCGTATCCCAGACAAAAGAAATCTTTTCATTTGCAAAAGCTCGATCTTGAATGATTTTTTGTGCGCGCAACTCATCTCTACGGTGAACGATCACTACTTCGGAAGCAAATTGAGTAAGGTAGATTGCTTCTTCTACTGCTGAATCTCCTCCACCGATGACCACTAAACGTTTGTTGCGGAAAAATGCACCATCACAAACTGCACAATAAGAAACGCCACGTCCAGCATATTCTTCTTCGCCTGGAACGCCTAATTTACGGTGGATACATCCTGTAGCAATGATCACTGTTTTTGCTTCATAGCTTTTGTCTTCACAGATGACTTCTTTATAATCGCCATGGTCTTTGATATCTTGAACGATACCATACACGTTTTCAGTGCCAAATCTTGACACACCTTCATACATTTTATACGCTAAATCCGGTCCCATGATCGAATCGAAACCTGGATAATTTTCTACTTCAGCTGTATTGTTCATTTGTCCCCCAGGAGCACCTTGTTCGATCATAGCCACTGATAGATTTGAACGTGAAGCATACAATGCGGCAGTCATACCAGCAGGTCCCGCACCAATTACGATAACATCATACATATGTACATTCCTCCATTTAGAAATCAAGTAAGCTTACTTTACAGCCTATACCAAAAAAAGTCTATTGTTCTGCTTACAATTTCGAATAGACTTATTATACTCGAAAATTCAGCTTAAAAACAATAGACTTTTTAGACTATCTTTAATTACTTAGATCTTCTCCATTTGTTGCAATCACTTTTTGATACCAGTCAAATGATTTTTTCTTTGAACGTTTCAGTGTTCCATTTCCGTAGTTATCACGATCCACGTAAATGAATCCATAACGTTTTTTCATTTCTCCTGTTCCTGCAGAAACTAGATCGATACATCCCCAAGTCGTATAGCCTAACAAATCAATTCCATCTAATTCCACTGCATCCTTCATCGCTTGGATATGCTGTGCTAAATAATCGATACGATAATCGTCTTCAACGTAGCCATTTTCATCTGGAGTATCGATTGCACCTAAGCCGTTTTCGACAATGAATAAAGGTTTTTGATAGCGATCATAGATATCGTTCATCGTTATACGCAAGCCTAAAGGATCGATTTGCCATCCCCATTCACTTTCTTTTAAATAAGGATTTTTCGCCGACGCAAAGATGTTTCCGGCGGTTTGCTCCAATAATTCTGGATCAGTGGTAGCTACTCGTGAAGAGTAATATGAAAATGAAATAAAATCGACAGTATGTTCTTTTAAAAGTGCCAAATCTTCGGATGTCATATCGATCACGATCCCATCACGTTCCATTTTCTTAAGAGCGTATGCCGGATATTCTCCTCTTGATTGAACGTCGATAAAGAAATAGTTCTCATGATCTGCCTGTCTTGATGCCCAAACATCTTCTGGTTTACACGTGAACGGATAGTTGGTCCCTGCTGCCAGCATACAGCCAACTTTATTTTCTGGATCAACTTCATGAGCAATCTTCGTAGCAATCGCACTGGCTACTAATTCATGGTGGGCAGCTTGATATTTGATTTGTTCAATATTGTCGCCTTCTTCAAAGTAGAGTCCAGCACCCATAAATGGAGCGTGGAGGATCATATTGATTTCATTGAAGGTTAGCCAATAATGGACCAAACCTTTATAACGATTGAAGATCACCTGACAAAGGTTTTCATAAAAACCGATCAGTTCCCGTGATCGCCAAGCACCATATTCTTCGACCAAATGCATTGGGCAATCGAAATGTGTGATGGTCACCAAGGGTTCAATGCCATATTTTTGGCATTCCTTGAATACATCTTCGTAGAATTTCAATCCTTCTTCATTTGGTTCCTTTTCATCCCCTTTTGGAAAAATACGACTCCAAGCGATGGACATCCGATAGGTTTTGAAACCCATTTCTGCAAATAGTGCGATATCTTCTTTGTAGTTGTGGTACATATCGATTGCTTCTTTTGCAGGATAGAAATGTTCCTCATCAAAATCAAACATCTTTTTTTGACCAGTAATCACAGAAAATCGATCCTCACCGATAGGAACGACATCGACATTCGCTAAACCACGACCACCTTCATCATAGCCACCTTCACATTGATTGGCAGCTGTAGCTCCGCCCCATAAAAAATCTTTTCTAAATGCCATTATATCTCCTCCGTCACTTTGATTAAATTTCGTGCAACTTCATCTTTTACTTCAATACCTTCTTCTTTCAAACGGTCGATCGTTTGCTTGAATTGTGGTAAATACGCTTCATGGGCAATAAACAATTCATCCATGATTCGCTTGGCAGTCTCGCCAGAACGGACCAACGGGTTGATCGTAAAGGCTTGGAGTGCTGTGCCATAATCGCCTGTTACAGCTGCTTCGATCGTCAATAACTCCATGTTCTTCATCATTTGGAGCCAGCCTCTTTCTGCAGGTGGTAAAGAACCGAAGGCAACATTTCTGGCCCCATTCGCACCCACGTAAGCTGTCACTTCAACTACACAATCCGCTGGCAGATCAGGGACCGCTCCATCATTTTTCGTAGAAACCACGATTTGTGTCTCTTTATTCCCATAGATAGAAGCAATCGTTTCGCAAGCCGCATCTGAATAATATGCGCCTCCACGTTTTTGTAATTGTTCTGGCTTATGATCTAACTTAGGATCTTTGTATAATTCAAATAATTCTGCTTCTGTTTCTTTCACTTGTTGTGCTCTTGTTCCGATCGTTCGATACTCCTCTAACGCGTGTTGAAGCATTTCTTCTTCCCGATAGTAATAGCGATGGTATCCACAAGGAATCATTTGCATTTGTTTTAATTGTTCTTTAAAGAAAGGAACATCAAAGATATTTTTCGGTAAGCCATTATCATCCGCATACAATCGATCAATCAACTCATTTGTGCGATCATTCCCTTTCGCATCCGCTACTTTATGCCAATGGAAATGATTCAACCCAGCAAATTTATAGATAAGATCTTCTTTCGCCTCTCCTAACATTCCTGGTTCCGTCATCATGGCCATTACTGGAACATTGCACAGACCGATGACTTTTTCCCAGTGTCCGTAACGCACAACTGCTTCTGTGACCATCCCACTTGGATTAGCAAAATTGATCAGCCAAGCATTCGGGCAAAGCTGTTTCATTTCTTCTACGATAGCCAGAACGACTGGGATCGTGCGAAACGCTTTGAACATTCCTCCCGCACCATTCGTTTCTTGCCCCAACATACCGTAGTAAGCAGGGATACGTTCGTCTTTCACTCGTGCATCAAGCTGGCCAACTCGAAACTGCGTGGTAACAAAATCGGCGTCTTTCAATGCTTCTTTTCTGTTCAATGTTGCATAGATCTGAACGTCATATGGGGAAGCATCCCACATACGCTGTGACATTTCACGGACGATCCTTAGTTTTTCACTTCCTTCTTCCACATCGACTAACCATATTTCTCTAATAGGTAATTCTTCATATCGCTTAATAAAACCTTCCATCAATTCAGGGGTATAGCTACTTCCTCCGCCAATCGTTGCAATCTTGACTCCTTGCTTCATAGACTCACTCCTTCATTTCGTTTACAACTATATTATGTTTCTTGTAAAAAAATATCTCAATATTTTGTCGCTTTTTTGAATATCGATTTACAGATATTCGTTTATATACAGATTTATTTGTAAAAATCCTGCGCATAAGGCTAGTAACAATTGACACTACCTTTTATAACGTTTACAATTCATTTACATAAAATTCTAAAAAACTGCAAAGGAGATGCAACATGTTATTACAGGAGAAAATAAAACAAACCTCTTTTTCACCATCTGAAACTGTTGTTATCGAATTTATTCAAACGCATGAACATCAGCTAAATGAATTGACGATCCAGCAAATTGCCAAAACATGTTACGTTCATCCTTCTACATTGATACGGATAGCAAAGAAACTCGGCTTTAGCGGGTGGGTGACTTTTAAAGAAGCTTTGGTTACAGAAACAGAATATCTTGAAGGCAATTTTCAAGAAGTCGATGCCAATCTTCCCTTTTTAGAAAACGAAGGGATCATGACCATTGCAAACAAAATTGCTTCTCTAGAACGGATGACGATTGAAGATACGTTATCTCTCCTCCATCACGATGAACTACAAAAAGCAAAACAGCTTTTATTGAGAGCAAAAAAAATCGTCCTTTTTTCCAGCAACTCCAACACATTGATTTCTCAAGACTTTATGCTAAAAATGAAACGGATCAAACACGATGTCACAATCGTCACAACTTTCGGGGAAACATACTACGAAGCCTACAACTGTACCCCTGACACCTGTGCAATCTTGATCTCTTATACTGGAGAAAATAAAACGATCCTACGTACAGCAGCCATTTTACAGGAAATCCACGTTCCCATTTTGGCTCTAACCAGTATTGGAGATTCGACCCTTTCTTCTCTCAGTACAGCTGTATTACGCATGACTACAAGAGAACGCTTATATTCAAAAATCAGTAACTTTACCATCAATACATCGATCTGTTATTTGCTAGATGTGTTATACGGATGTGTGTTTGCCGAAGATTATCAAAGAAATTTAGATCATCTGATTAAAATCGGTCAAAAAGTGGATAATCGACCAATCAGTTCATCGATCATGGAAGAGCCCTCCACTTATTTACGCAACTCTTAATCGCAAGTGTGCTCCGTTTGTTCTTGTTTGCCAATGAATAAACGGAGCACACTCTTTCTTCCACTTATAGACTCGTCACAGCAGTAAGCAGCTCATCGCCATTATTGACGGTGATTCCTGTTTTTTCAGCTATTGATTCATAATCCGTTGCATTGGTTATGATCACTGGGGTCTCGATGCTATACCCTGCTTTTTCAATACCTTCCTTATCAAATTTGAGAAGTACTTGGCCTTTCGTCACTTTGTCACCTTGTGCAACAAATGATTGGAAATATTTTCCTTCCAATTGAACGGTATCTACACCCACGTGGATCAATAATTCGAGGCCTGTCTCTGACACTAATCCAATCGCATGTTTTGTTGGAAATAAAGTCAAGACTGTTCCATCAAACGGTGCTAAAACTTCCCCTTTATCTGGATAAATCAAACTACCTTTTCCTATTACTCCCTTAGCAAATGCTTGATCAATTGCTTGGTCTAACGGTGTGACGCGCCCTTCAATCGGTGTCAGCACAATTTCTTTTCTTTTATCATCAATAGTACTCGTTGTTTCTGGTGTTTGATCTCTCCATAAAAAGAATGTGAGGAAAAAGCCAATGACAGAAGCGATCGCTATACCGATAAATGCGTGATACATCCCACTTGCATCCGTTCCCGTTAGATAGTTTACTACGCCGAAGATACCTAATCCGCCCATCGTATACCCAGTTGCCCCTGAAACCATCAGATAAATTCCTGAGATACTGCCACCGATCATTGAAAAAATAAATGGCTTTTTATTCGGAAGTGTAATCCCATAGATCGCTGGTTCAGTTACACCAAAAATACCGGATATGACTGCCGGCATACACAATGCCTTCATCTTTTTATCCTTAAACTTGAAATACATCGCAAGCACTACTGCTGTTTGTGCAAAACTAGCACCGAAAACTGCCGTCAATATTTGACTAGATCCATTTTGTGCCACCTGCATGATTGCAAGAGGGATGACACTCCAATGCAATCCGAAAATAACCAGAACTTGCCAAAAGAAACCAAGAACCGCACCATACACAGCAGGAGAAAAAGCCATCAAAGACTGAAAGCTAGTACTTAGTAGTTCCGTCAATAAGCTAACGATCGGTCCAATGACTAAAAATCCGATCGGTAAGGCAATCAGCAGAACCGAAAAAGGAACAACAAAGGTTTGGACAACAACTGGGATCAATTTTTTAGCGATTTTTTGGATCTGTCCAGCAAACGCAATGATAAAAATTACCGGTACCACACTACTCGTGTAACTAGCTCCTACCCATGGAATCCCCAAAAAAGTTTCATAAGCGGGCAATCCTAGTAAATGATACGGTGCTCCTACTCCAGGTGTAGCTGCTTCAAATCCACTTTGCAAAGCGGGACCTTGAACAGTCGGGTAACAAAGCGCTGCGCCAATCACGATCCCTACCATTGGGTTCAAATGAAATTTCTTGGCAGCTGTATACCCTAAGATTACTGGCATAAAGTAAAAAATTGCATCGCCGATTCCATTAAGCATCGTATACGTCCCGGAATTATCTGCATAAAACCCTAAAAATAGGAACAAGGCATTTAACCCTTTCACCATCCCTGCAGCAGCCATCGCTCCAAGAAACGGTTGAAAACAGCCACTTAAAATATCGATCAGGCGATTAAATAGATTTCCCTCTTGCGTCAGCTCACCGCCCTCTTCTCCTATACCTGCCACGGTCACTACTTCGCTATACACATCTGGGACATGGTTCCCTATCACCACTTGGTACTGTCCCCCGCTTTTCATGACTGTCACTACACCAGACATCTTTTTCAGCTTTTCATCTAGTGCCTTATTTTCATCTTTCAATTTAAAACGTAACCGTGTAATACAATGAGTCAAACCATGAATGTTTTCTTTTCCTCCAATTGCTTGAACGATTTCTTCTGCTAATGTTTGATATTTCCCCATTTTTTTCCCTCCATTGATTTGAAGGTTTAGCCAACTAAATGTCACCATCCTTTTTATATTTGTCTTGCTTTCTCCTTTCTTAATTTTTCAAACGATACTCATGCCTCAATCGTGCGACATGAATCGTTAAATACACGATTTCATCTTGAGAAACTTGGTAATCCAGACTCTCATCTAAAAAAAATGCAATTTTTTTCACGCATTGAAGCGCAACTGGGTATTTTCGTTGGATCACTTGCACTAACTCTTCTTCCACATCGCTATCCACTGGTTTAGACGTGTTCATGATACGTGTCAGAAAAAAGCGTAAATGTGTGACAAATCGAAAAAAAGCAACTGATTCTTCATCGAACGTCATTTGATAATAGTAACGAACAATGTTCAAAATATCTTGAAGTGTTTTTGTAAAAAGATACATATTCTCCAATTGATTGCGATCTGTCTGAGCATTGACCAAATGTAAGGCAATAAAACCTGCTTCATTTTCAGATAACTCAATCCCATGATCATCCAACATTTTTTCGAGCATCCGTTTGCCGATTTGAAACTCTTTTGGAAATAATTGCTTGATGTCATAAAGTAAAACATTCGGGAGCTCGATTCCTTTTTGTTTCCGTTTGATCGCTGTATAAAGATGGTCTGTCAAAGAAATATAAATTGATTCATTTAATGGTACGCGCAACATTTTTTTCGTATCTTCGATGATTTCATACGACCATTCGATATACTTCAACGGAATTTCTTGTACTAATTTTTGGAAATATTTCGCTACCCGATCGTCTGCCAGCTGAAATTTCTTATCAATACATTTTTCTGCAATTTTGTCCCCCGTCTTTTTCTTATAAGCTAATCCCTTCCCCATCACGATCATTTCCTGATTCAACTCATTTCTTGTGATCACGACATTGTTATTCAATATTTTCTCGATCCGCATGGCTTCTCCTTTCTATGATACATACTCAATACTGGTTCAGAGCAAAAAGAAAAACCTAAAAAGTCTCCCCTCAAGATACAAGGTGACTCATTAGGTTTAGCTTGCGTGATGCAATCACTATCCAAGTTATTTTGTTTTCTCTATCTTAGCGAAAGCAGAAATAAATGTCAACGCTTTCTTTTGTACGTACTATAAAATTTCACTGAAAATCAAATAGCTGCCTGAAACGATTTTGCATCAACTCTAGGGCGAAAAATATTAGGCAAAGAAGCGATATCTTTTTATGTAATAACGCATGCAACAAGTTAACTCAAATACTTAGTACCATCTAGTAGGATTGTACCAACAAGAAAAAGTATCGTTTTTTCCACCAGTCGCTTTCGCATAAGCCCACTTTTTATTCGTAGCATTTGCTGACTTCACTACACTTCCTACTTTTGCTTTTGCACCATGACGATTGTACATATGGCTGTAGTGATTCGAATTACCTATTTTTTTATTCCCTGATTTTTCCGAATAATAGACCCATCTTCCAGAACTATGATTAATTGTAGCGCGTGAGTGAATCGTTTTTGGTAGAGATGAATCAATGATATTGCCTGCAGCATCAAAATGAATGTAGCCTGGTTGTGTGGAAGAATAATCCAATTCACCTACTTCATTTGCGGCACTATTTTCAGATACAGCCAAACATCCTATAGTTGCTGAAACGACGACAACGATTTGCATTACTATTTTCATTTTAATCTTCCCTTCTCTCTTTAAAATCAAAGCATCATACACTTTGTTCCCAAGGTTGCTAACTCGGTATCATGCGTTACTACTATAACTAAACGTTCCTCAGCAACTAACTCTTGCAGAATACTGAAAATGATTTTCTTGTTCGAATCATCTAACGCACCTGTGGGCTCATCTGCAAGAATGATCCTTCCGTTCTTCAAAAATGTCCTAGCCAAGGCAATTCGCTGCTTTTCTCCTCCAGATAGTAAATATACAGGTGTTTTCAACCTCTTCTCTAACCCAACTTTCTTCAAGATTTCTATCTTTGATGTTTTTCTTTCTTTCATAGACATTTTTTTAAATCTCAATCCAATATCTAGGTTAAAATCAATTGTTTCATACTCGATCAAACCAAAATCTTGAAACAAAAAAGAGATTTCCTTTCTTTTAATCTCCATCTTTTCTTTGTTCCTCAGCTTATTTACGGACTTTCCAAATATATGAAATTCTCCAGAAGTAAATTCCTGGTTTAAACCTAATATATTTAACAACGTACTTTTTCCGGCGCCGCTCTTGCCCAAAATAGTAATCAATTCTCCTGTGTTTGCGGAAAAATCATCCAAATGGAAAAGTCGCTGTTTATTGACTATCTTCGTACAATTTTTTATAGAAAAAATTTCTGTCATCCCATCACCATCCTGAAAGTATAACTAAGTTACTTTTCTTTTCGATATAGAGCAAAAAGACAATAGTCGTACCTAAATCGATTATTAGAAGCATGAACATATTTATAACGATCCTTAAATCACTCTCCCAAAAGACAAACATCGCGATAGTTGTTAAAATCCATTTAAAGAAGGTTAGTATAAGCAATGTTCGATAGGTAGAAAACATAGAGTATCCACTTAATCTTAGTAATGCAATTGTTCTTTTGTTATAAATGAATAAAATACTTAATACGAAGAAATTCAAAGAAAAAAACGAACTAGCGGTTACAAGGAAAATACTCACTACCTGCCCCAAGGACCTGCTTGTCATCTTCACTACGATTTCTTCTGCTCTAGTATATGGATGCAATAGCTGTAAATTGTCACTCAGCTGATTTGCTTCAACTAAGTTTAAAATTTTCTCTCTATTTTTTTGATTCGTTTTTACCTTCAAAGGTGGTGCACTGTCCCCATCAATGATGTTTCTTTCCCAAAAGGTACTATTCATGAGTGTTATAACTTCTATAAAGGGATAATCCTTAAGCCACCGATCATGTAAAGTGAACGTATATATCGACTGATCCCCCTCAATAAAATAAACTTTTATGTCTCGATTATAAAGTTCCTCATAATAACTGAGCACTTCGTCTAAGACATTCCCTGCTTTCTTTTCTTTGTAACGTTTAGGAATCAAGAGAATCGTTCTCTGCTCTTGTTCATCAATATAAATTCGCTCTCTTCTTTCATCGAGAAGCTGAAATTTTTTGAGATAATTAGGATTAATCTTGATTCCCCTACCAAAAACTTCATTTTCCTTTATACGATAATCAGATAAATTTACAAGTATACTTCCTTGTTCATTTAAAGCTTCGTACAAAGAATCGTCTACATGCTTTTGAAGTTGATCTGAATAGATGAATTCTACATGATTTTTTCCAATTGTCATTGGGTAGAATACCTCATAATTTTCAGAAGCAATTTCTTTAGGTACTTCATACTTAGGCAACAAATTTGTTGCAGCTAAAATAATCTCTGGCAAATCCATAGTTGTTGTACTGAGAATAAAAGAAAATACTAGACTGATACCGAATGTTACAAATTGAAGATATTTGAGTCTTTTTTTCATTGTAGGTAACTTGATAATCAGATAAACAAAAACAAGCGAAGCAAAGTATGAACTTACTATTAATACTGTAAGTAAAAAAGTGAACAGTATAAATTGTTCCCGTAATATAATCTACATCATAACTAGCTCACATACTACTACACCTAACAAAAGAAGGAGCAACTTGTTACCAAGCAGCATATGCACAATATGTTTGACAGAAAAACCATAATTAGATAATAGACCAATTTCTCTGATTGCTATCAAGTAATAGGAACCTAATACAGCGATAAAGAAGAGTAGGCCAACTTGAATATAAAAAGAAGACTGATACAGATCAGTATTTCCTATTGGAGAATAGTTCCGTTCATTGTTAAAATCATCAAAACGCTCTATTCCATGAGTGGATTGAAAGATTTCGTTATACTTTTTGCTAAATTCTTTTATGTACCCTTCATACTCTTCTTTATCAGAGGTCAGTATAAAAAATTCTCCTTCGAAGTCCTTTTTCCGGATTGATTGCTGTATATTTTCGATACGAAAATTGGTATTTGAGAATGGCAACTTGAAGTTTGATGGTTCTTTTTGATCTTGATAATAGAAAATAATTTCAAGCTTAGGGCTGATTTTAAAGTTGAAACTTTCATTTATCTCATGCGATTCATTTGTCACTTTCTTCATATATGGGATATTCGTCTTTAAAGAAATATCCTCAAACAAAGAAAGGAGTTGACGGTATTCTGATTCCTGAACAAAAATTTTCGGTATACGTAATGGCGAATAACTACTCGTATGATTGAAAATATCTATTGTTTTATTCAGATTTTGGTTATTGATCGTTGAAAAAGCAATACCGATAGTTAACAAACTAAAAAGAAAACATAAAAATACCTTCACTATTTTTTTTGTCATTTTCCTTCAATCCTTTAAGAAACTCAAGATATAGCTACAGCCTAAGACATTTTCTCCATTCGGATAACTTCTCCTTTCTATTGTTTATGGTCAAAACTGTTTCGAAAACAATGAAAAACTAAAAAGTCCGTCATCAAAATCAGATCTATGATACATGTAGTATGTATGTGAGACCCTACCCCCTGTTCTCTGATCGTATCTACTGCCAACCTGCACGACGATTGTTTTGTTGCTGATTTAACTTGTTGCCCCTACTTTCTCGACTACTCTTTCATTTTTTATGTATTGACTTTGAGCTTCAACCACCTCTACTAAAAACAGAAAATAGAATAAACTGGTGACGAACTTATTATCACATCACTACTTTTATGTATTAAAGCTCTCTATAGACAGTTCTTTTGATATTCATAGAAAAGAACTATATTTTTTTAAACTGTATTTTATTTGATTATAAATCAATAACAAAAGTAATAATTTTTTTGCAAAAATTTTTTTCAAAAGAAAAATATAAACATACTTCTTTCGATTTTTACACATTTGCTAGGTCGATGAAAAAACATGAGACCATGAATATTCGAAGGTATCAAAAAAGAAAGAAAAAATGATTTTTGAAAAATCACTTCTTCTTTCTCTGAGTTAAAATACTTCTGTTGTAGTCTCTCGTGAGTTATTCGCTCTGCAGTTTGTACATATCTGCATACAGACCTTCTTGTGCAAGTAATTCTGCGTGGGTACCTCGTTCAACGATATTCCCCTTATCAAGCACAAGGATTAACTCAGCATCCCGAATCGTTGATAGACGGTGGGCAATAGCAATGGTGGTTCTTCCTTGGCGCATCTTTGCCAAACCCTCTTGGATCAATCCTTCTGTTTCCGTATCAATATTCGCAGTTGCTTCATCTAACACTAAAATTTTAGGATCGGTAACGATGGTTCTAGCAAAAGTGATCAATTGCCGTTGTCCGCTAGAATAACTTGCGCCCCGTTCAATTACTTTTGCGTGGTAGCCTTTAGGTAGTTCATTGATGAATCGATCTGCTTGAACGAATTCAGCTGCTTCGCGTATTTGCTCATCCGTAATAGTTGGGTCCATCATTCGAATATTGCCAGCGATGTCCCCATAGAATAGAAAGGCATCCTGTAATACCAAGCCCATTTTTTTACGCAGTTCTTCGATCGGATATTCACGGATATCATGATCATCGATCAAAATCTGTCCTTCGTAAAATTCATAAAACCGCATCAATACATTGATGATCGAGCTCTTGCCACTTCCTGTATGACCAACTAAAGCAACCGTCTCTCCAGGATTTGCTACAAAGGAAATATTATTTAAGACATTATTTTCTCCATCATAAGAAAAACTAACATTTTTAAATTCGATTTTTCCATCGGTGATCGTTCTTGCTGCATCGGGCGCTTGTTGCGGCGTGTATTCTTCTGTATCCATGATTTTCAATATTCGGCTTCCTGCAACCATCCCATCGGTAAATACACTTAAAAAGTCCATCATTTGCGACATAGGGTTAAAGAATCCTTGGACATACGTTGTGAACGCATAGATCAAGCCGACTTCAACTGGTGATTTCAATGCATCAATCCCGAATAACGTTAATGCTAGTGCAATCGCTAACGCATACAAGAAACTGATGACTGGGCTTAAAAGGATCGAATTTGTTTTGATCATTGCATAACGAGTAGCTAAATAGTCATTATTGACTTCCTCAAACTCTTTTGCTAACCGTTTTTCTTGGCGGAATTGCTGAATGATCCGCATCCCAGAAATCGATTCATTCAATTTGGTATTCAATTGACTCAATTTTTCACGCATATTGCGGTAGATCCGTGAACTAAACTTTTGATAATACCAAATCACTACCCCTAAAATAGGTAAGAAAATCAACATCCATAAAGCAATCTTACTGTTGATCTGGAACATCGCAAGAAAAGAGGAAATGACTGCAAATATACCTGTCAATACCATCAAAAAGACATACCAGAATTCAAAAAGTGTCTCTGTATCATTTGTTACCCTTGAAACAGTTGACCCTGCAGGCGTTTGGTCAAAGTACCTCATGCCCAATGTGTGGAGCTTTTCAAATAATTTCACCCGAATATACTGGTATGTTTTCAGCGAAGCCATTGAGTACAGATACCACTGAAAGAACCAAATGATACTCTTGATGATCACTCCGAATAAATACAACCCAGCAAAAAATAGGATCACTTGAGTTGTTGCAGATTGTTTCGCTAAATGTTCATCCATGAAAGTCTGGATGATACGAGGTAACAAAATATTGACGACAGACAAAGCTAACGCAAATAAGATTGCCACGATAAATGACGACTTAAACGGTTTGGCAAAATGCATCAATCGCTTGATGATCGTCTTTTGTTCCTTCAGAGGAATCGACTTGGTCCACTCTGATTGATACTTATCTTCCATCCTCTTCACCCCCCTCGATTTTTGCTTCTAATTGCTGTTTCTCCCACATTTGCTCGTACCATCCGCCCAAGGCAAGTAATTCCTGATGCGTACCACGCTCAACGATTCTTCCCTTGTCGATGACGACGATCTCATTTGCATGCATGACACTGCTCAAACGATGGGCAGCAATGATCGTTGTTTTGTTTTTTCGTTCTTCTTTTAGATTATGCAAAATTGCTTCTTCTGTTTTCGCATCGACCGCCGATAATGCATCGTCGAGGATCAATAATTCTGGACTTTGGATCAGTGCGCGTGCAATCGAGATACGCTGCTTTTGTCCACCAGATAGTGATACTCCACGTTCGCCGACCAAGGTATCGTACCCTTTAGGCAGTGCTTTGATTTCTTGATTGATAAAAGCAGATGAAGCTGCTTCTTCTACCTTTTCAGCTGACAATTGCGGATCAGAAAAACGAATATTGTCGCGGATCGTCATGGAGAACAAGAAATGATCTTGTGGAACATAACCGATCGATCGTAAAAGTGCATCTAAAGAATATTCTTTAATTGAACGGCCACCAAACTTGATTTGCCCTTTATAGCTATCATATTCACGCATCAATAATTTGATGATCGTCGTCTTGCCAGCACCTGTTTTGCCGACAATCCCCAGAGTATCGCCTTCTTTGATTGCAAATTTGATTTGTTCAAGTGCAGGTACTTCTTCCTTAGGATAATGAAACTCTTTGATCTCTACATTGAGTTCACCCTTTGCTGGCGTTTGAATTGCACCTAATTGTTCGACGATATGTGTTTTTTCACGCAGCAATTCGCTAACGCGATCGTATGAAGCATTTCCTCTTTCAAGAACATTGAATAAACGACCAATCGCAAACATCGGCCAAACCAACATACCGATATAACTGATAAATGAAACCATTTGTCCAATGGTGATCGTACCTTCTAATACATATTTTCCACCCAAAATAATGGTTGCCACATAAGATAAACCAATGATCAACGTGATAAATGGATCAAATAGAGCATCTAAGAAGTTGACACGTTTATTTTTTGCAATGGCA
Source organism: Enterococcus sp. BSD2780061688st2 D3 (assembly GCF_005844145.1). Classification (NCBI taxonomy): domain Bacteria; kingdom Bacillati; phylum Bacillota; class Bacilli; order Lactobacillales; family Enterococcaceae; genus Enterococcus; species Enterococcus sp. BSD2780061688st2 D3. Next base: position 194,664 of record NZ_SPHN01000002.1, on the reverse strand, counting down.
TTTTCGATTTTTTCTTCAAAATCCGCAAGATCTTCTTTATCTTGCCCAAATGTTTTGATTACTTTGATCCCAGTAATACTTTCCTGTGTTTTATCATTGATGCTCGAGAAAGCTTCTTGTGATTCACGAAAAGCATCATGTAATTTTGAACCTAAAATCCTTGAAGTCACAGCTAATAATGGCAACGGGATCAGCGCGATCAAAGTCAGACGCCAATCAATAAAAAATACCATTGCAATGATCGTTGTGCCTCCAGTAATCACAGAATCTGCAAACGTTAAAATACCAGCACCGGCAACATTCTGAATCGCATTTAAATCATTTGTCGCATGGGCCATCAGATCACCCGTACGGTATTTTTGATAAAATAAGCTATCCATTGCAGTGAAATGTGCAAATAAGCGTTGGCGTAATTCTTTTTCTAATCTAGCAGCACTTCCCCAAATGTTGGTACGCCAGATAAAACGAAATAGATATTGCAGAAAAGCCGCTACAACCAATACGGCAATCCAATTGAAAATGATTTTCATCGAGATATTCTTATCCGCAATCTCATCAATGATGATCCCGATCACTTTAGGAGGTACTAACTGAACTAGAGCGACGGCAAATAATGAAAAAATACCGATTAAATAGTGCTTCTTTTCTTGTTTAAAAAACCAACCTAATTTCCTAAAAATTGACATCCTTTTCCTCCTTCATACGGAACCGTCTTACCTTTTTCTTCTACTTTTTTGAAGAGCGAGTCTTTCATCAGTTAGTCGTTTGCTTACTGCATAATCATCCCAAATAGAAAAAATTACTAGAAAAATATAAAAAAAAGCAGACTGAAATCAATCAGCCCGCTAAAATGCCAGTTGAAAAAACCTATTTTTTCCCTTGGTTTTTCATTTGTTGCATCATCTGACGAATTTTCTTTTCAGATGGTTTTTGCCCCATTGACATCATCATTGATCGTAACATTTCCTCATTGACGGGAGGATTTTTTTCTAAGTAATCTTTCATATATTTACGCGCAAAAAAGAATCCACCGATTGCGCCGATTAATAAAGCAATAATTGCAATAAGTACGACTATTCCTGTTGATACCATGTAAATCTCTCCTTTCTGTTTCCGAATTGCTCTCAGTGATTTATTTTACTAAAGATTGTCCAAAAAAGAAAGGCGTTTTCTTTAGAAACATTTAAAAAATTTCTTTTTAGCCGAATTTATGGTTTTCTACGCCAAAACGGGGAACTGTAAACTTTTTTTAGGCGCACCGAATTTTTTCCTTTCATTTTTTTGGGGACAGGTGTAGAATAAACTCGATAAGAAAAGAGGAAAGGTGGTTTTTTCTTGGATAAACAATCGCAAAAGCATAAATTAATCGAACATACCAATGGACTTTCTTTATCTGAAATCAATGGTACTGTGAAAGTTCCTAAAAATAAGAGCTTTTTCAAAACTTTACTTGCTTATTCTGGTCCTGGCGCGTTAGTCGCTGTAGGATATATGGACCCAGGAAACTGGTCGACTTCCATCACAGGGGGGCAAAACTTTCAATATTTACTGATGTCAGTTATTTTGATGTCTAGTTTGATCGCCATGTTGCTCCAATACATGGCTGCTAAATTAGGGATCGTCAGTCAAATGGACCTTGCACAAGCGATCAGAGCACGAACAAGCAAATCGCTTGGTATCGTCTTATGGATCCTGACTGAATTAGCGATCATGGCAACAGATATTGCTGAAGTAATCGGTGCAGCAATTGCACTTTATCTCCTATTCAATATTCCCTTAGTGATTGCCGTTTTTATCACCGTCTTGGATGTCTTCATTTTGTTGATGTTGACTAAGATCGGTTTTCGTAAAATCGAAGCAATCGTCGTTTGTTTGATCTTTGTCATTTTATTTGTCTTTGTTTACCAAGTGGCACTATCTAATCCAGACTGGAAAAATTTATTTGCAGGTTTTGTTCCTAATGGAAAGACATTTGCAGATTCGCCAGTTATTGGTGGTGAAACACCATTGACCGGGGCGTTAGGAATCATCGGAGCTACAGTGATGCCTCACAATCTATACTTGCATTCTGCAGTTTCTCAAACACGAGAAATTGACCGAGAAGACTCCTCCGATATTGCTAGAGCAGTTCGTTTTTCGACTTGGGATTCAAACATCCAATTATCGATGGCCTTTTTAGTCAACGCACTATTGTTGATCATGGGGGTTGCCGTTTTTAAAAACGGTTCTGTTCAAGATCCATCATTCTTCGGACTATATGAAGCATTGTCTGATCCTTCAGCAATGAGTAATGGCGTATTGATTACTGTAGCAAAATCAGGAATCTTATCCACGCTCTTTGCAGTTGCTCTTCTTGCTTCTGGACAAAACTCAACGATCACAGGTACCTTGACTGGGCAAGTAATCATGGAAGGCTTCATCCACATGCGTATGCCAATCTGGTTGCGACGTCTAGTCACACGTTTGTTATCGGTCATTCCGGTCTTGATCTGTGTGCTGTATACAAGTACGAAAGGCCCAATCGAAGAACACATTGCTTTAAATAATCTGATGAATGAGTCACAAGTATTCTTAGCCTTTGCCTTACCATTTTCAATGATTCCATTATTGATGATGACGAATAGCGAAGCAGAGATGGGCAAACAATTCAAAAACAACTTGCTTGTCAAGATACTCGGTTGGTTCTCCGTTCTCAGCCTGACGTATTTGAACCTCCGCGGCTTGCCTGGGCAAATTGAAAGTTTCTTTGGAGATCAAGCCTCTGCCAGTGAATTAGCCCTAGCAGATCAGATTGCCTACGTTCTCATTTTCGTTGTCTTAGGGTTATTATGTTGGACGGTCGTTGACTTATATAAAGGAAATAAAAAACATCAACAGCGATTACAGCAGATGACAGAGGAACTCGATTAAGAATCAACCACAAAGGAGTGGCATGAGCTAGTCATTTCAGGCTCACACACCCAAGATATTGTTTCACTTTACTTTCCAAAAAAATACGCCTTCAATCACTAAAAATTTGAAGTTCAAATTTTAGGATTGACGGCGTATTTTTTTACAAATCAGGATGGTAGATTAGGACAACGAGCCAACGAGAGAAGTACTACACTACCTTTCTCACTAGCCATGCCAACCATTTCTTTTATTTGCTTTCTTCAAGCAACAATTCTGGAAATGCTTCTGGATCGAATACTTGCGTCTTGAACATCGTGATTTCTTTTCCATATGGCGCATATGCCGTTTTCTTTTCTTTTCCAACATATGGCGTTTCTAAAATCTTAGGAATAGCAGCAAATCTTGGTTCATGGACAATTTCATTCAATGTTTCAAAACCAATCGTACCAAAACCAATATTGGCATGTCGATCTTTATGGGCTCCTTGCGGATTTTTTGAATCATTGATGTGTAAAACTTTCAATCGATCCAAGCCGATCACTTTATCAAACTCGGTCATCACACCAGAAAAGTCATTACGAACATCATACCCAGCATCATTGGTATGACAAGTGTCAAACGTAACAGACAGCTTTTCATTCAATACGACTCCATCAATGATCTGTGCTAGTTCTTCAAATGTACGACCTACTTCTGTTCCTTTCCCCGCCATCGTTTCTAAAGCAATTTGCGCAGTCTGTTCTTTTGTTAATACTTCATTTAGACCTTCAACGATTTTCTTGATCCCTGCTTCTGCCCCTGCACCAACATGGGCACCAGGATGCAAAGTGATCTGTTTCGCACCTAGGGCTTCCGCTCGTACGATTTCTTCTCTTAAAAACTGCACGGCAAAAGGAAACATCTCAGGCTTGATCGTATTCCCTAAATTAATGATATATGGTGCATGAACGACAATATCAGATAATCCATGTTCCTCCATATATTGCTTTCCAGCCTCAATATTCATTTCTTCGATAGCTTTACGTCTTGTGTTCTGGGGAGCGCCAGTGTAGATCATAAAAGTGGAAGCCCCATAACTAGCAGCCTCTTCTGCTGCGCCTAAAAGCATTTTTTTCCCACTCATACTTACATGTGAACCTAATAACATAAAAAGATTTCCTCCTCGAACAGCTCTACCTCAACTTTCTAGCGGAAAACCGTTCTATCTATTTAAAATCAGCGATTCGCTTTTTTCATCCTCTCTATCTTAACTGAAACACGAAACAAAGAAAAGTTTGAAAACTCAACGTAAAAGGAAAAATCCCTTTTAGTTCATGCATCGCCTATCAGCTAAATCGGTGATGTTTTTTTGATCAGAAATAAATAAATCCTTACAAAAACTCCCCCATCTGTTTTTTTGATTCATTATTTGCTATAATTAGCGAAATAAAACCATTAGTTGAGGTGAACCCTTTTGCCACGTAAAGATACTCGGAAAAAGCGAAATCAAAAGAAAAAGCAAAAATGGTTTGTACCCAAAATTATTTTTGGTGTCTTCCAGTCATTAACAGCTTTTATCATCGTTCTTCTTTTGCTTCTCGCAGCACTAGGAGTCGGCATTGGTGCTGGCTACTTTGCATATCTAGTTGAAGATACAGAAATGCCGACCAAAGAAATACTACAAACAGAACTTGGCAATATTACAGAAACATCGAAACTTGTCTACGCGGATAATTCAGAGATCTCAAAGATCCAAACTGATTTAATGCGTACGACCGTTCCATCTGATCAAATTTCGCCATTGTTGAAAACAGCGATCATCAGCACAGAGGATGAATATTTTGAAGAACACAAAGGATACGTTCCTAAAGCAGTACTACGTGCCCTATTCTCTGAAGCTACAGGAATCGGTTCTTCTGGTGGATCAACCTTGACGCAACAATTAGTCAAACAACAGATACTAACAGATGAAACAACCTTCAAACGTAAAGCAAACGAAATTTTACTTGCGGCACAGGTTGAAAAGTATTTCTCAAAAAATGAGATCATATCGACCTACTTGAATGTCTCACCATTTGGTAGAAACAACAAAGGACAAAATATTGCAGGAGTCCAAGAAGCAGCGAAAGGTATCTTTGGTGTCAATGCCAAAGATGTGACCTTACCACAAGCAGCATTTATTGCTGGATTACCACAAAGCCCGATCACCTATAGTCCTTATACAAATACAGGCGCCTTGAAAGAAGATCTTTCTGCCGGGCTGAATCGTAAAGATATTGTACTATTCAGCATGTACCGTGAAAATAAAATCACCAAAGAACAATATGACGAGGCAAAAGCCTATGATCTTACTAAAGATTTTCTACCGCAACAAGTAGCAGAACAAAATGATCGTGAGTATTTGTATTATACAGTCATGAATGAAGCAACGAAGATCGTGACAAAACAACTGGCAGACAAAGATAAAGCTGATCTGACAGATGGTGACACCTATGACGCCTATTACCAAAAGGCACAACAAACGATCCAGAACAAAGGCTATACGATCCATTCAACGATCGACAAAAATATTTACGCCGCAATGCAAGCAGGTGTTCAAAATTACGGCTATCTGTTAGATGACGGCACTGCAACTCAAGTCGAGACTGGGAACGTATTGATGGATAACAAAACTGGACGAATCTATGGATTTGTTGGTGGTCGTAATTATTTACAAAATCAAAACAATCATGCCTTTGATACAGAAAGACAAGCAGGTTCATCGATCAAGCCAGTCCTTGTGTATGGCCCAGCCATCGATATGGGGTTAGTTGGCTCCGAATCTCGTGTGTCTGACTATGCCACAACTTGGCAAGAAGGCGCAAATGCTGGTGAAAAAATCGTCAACGCAACCAATGAGGGATCAAACACATTCCAAACGATCCGTGAATCTTTGGAATGGTCAAACAACATTCCCGCTTATCATTTATACCAAGATGTCTTGAATAATGGCGGATCGAAACAGTATGCCTATGACAGTTATCTAGCTAAGATGAACTATCCGGCAAATGCCAATTGGGGTGTTGAGTCTGCACCATTAGGAACGATCGATGTGACCACCCTCCAACAAACCAATGGCTTCCAAGCATTGGCGAATGGCGGTGTCTATCAAGAAGGTTATCTGATCGATTCCATTACGGATAATGCTGGCAATGTCATCTACAAGCATGAAGAAAAACCAGTCCGTATCTATTCTGAAGCAGCCGCTTCGATCATGAACGATATGATGCGTAGTGTTCTGACAACCAAAATCACCACTTCTTTCAAAGACGATATCGCTAGTTTGAATAGCGACTTGGGTCAAGCCGATTGGGTGGGGAAAACAGGTACTACCAATGAATATCGTGACTCTTGGTTGATTGTTTCAACTCCAGCAATCACTATCAGTAGTTGGACAGGTCATGATGACAATACAGCAATGAACTCCAGAGCACGAATACGTTCTTCTCAATATTTAGCAAATTTGATCAATCAAGTTTATCAAGCAGATCCAACGATTTTTGGTACACGCGATAAATTTGAACTATCATCCGATGTCATGAAGAAAAAAGTTGCTGCCTTTACCGGTCAAACTGCTGGTAAAGTAACTGTAGATAAGAAAACAATTGAAACACCAAATAAAACAGTTGAATCATTATGGGCAAAAAATGGTCCTGAAAAATCAACCTTTAAGTTCGGTGTTGGCGGTACAGATAAAGACTACGAAGACTATTGGAAAAAAGTGAATGCTTATAACCAAGCAAATCCAGCAAAAAAAGAAGACAATAAAGAAGAGTAAGAAATAAATAGTAGCCCTTTATCAAATAGATCTGATAGAATATTTAAGAACATCTAAGGTAGAAGAAAAATTCTACTTTAGATGTTTTTTTAATAATCAACAAAATTTCTCAAACCTAAACGACTTTTGTCTCGGCCTCGTCCTATAAATTATTTAGAGTTAAAACTATTCTTAGGATTTTCTTGGTTTATTGAGTTATTATTTGTGCTGTCCACTTCTGCTAAAACCTCTGAAAGTCGTGCCCACAAATAGAGCACTATCCCCCATTTCTAATAATTAGTTTGCATTCCAAACCTAATTCCTATTTCTTCTATCTGCTCTTTGAGCGTTACTCGTAACCTTTTTACCAGTTTCATTTTGTTTCTCAGATTGGCCCACCACAATTCCGATTTTCTCTTTCAAGAGATTTTTATTTTGTTCTCTATTCCCACCGTTTTGGTTACTCCGCTTTAGGTCATCCTGTTGTTCATCCTGTTGTTCATTCTTTTGTGTCTTCGTCACCCTATCTATCGGTGAGGTTGTTTTTTCTTGCTTTATTAATTTTTCCATACTTATCTCAAAACTACGATTTATTTTTTTCACATCACTTATAATATCTGATAAAAAAGAATCAACCTTTTCGGGAGACCAATTCTGTTCTTTCATGGTAGAAAGAAAATCAAATGAGTAGCAATCTGTAGCTAGGCCAATCCGTTTAGCCATTATGTATCCATAAATTTCTGATTTCAAATCATCAACATCTTTTTGAGGAGCATCTGGGGTTGTATTTCTTTTCTCATGTATCACTAAACGAGTAAGTATGCTTAAGATTTTTTTTGATCTATGCCTTTTTTGATAATTATTTCGGATTTTCTTTTGAAAGGAGTCCGCGTAGCAAAAATGAAATCTTTATTGATATCCTCAAATTTAATTGTAACCATTCCTAATTCACTTAAACTTTTGAAGATTGCCTTGTAATGAAAATCATCAACAGTATGCTCTTTTAGATAGTAACTAGGTTTGGGTACTTCTTGGTTCCCAGCTAATTCGCTTACGTCAAAGACTTCAAGTAAACAATAATCTGTTTTTTGCTGATTTTCTTCTTTTTTTAGAAGCAACTCCTTTTTATAATAAAGTGCCTCCGGATTTGCTTTGACTTCTCTTCCCATTTTTTCCCAAGCATCAAGTGAATAAATACATTGAGCAGTTGGTTTTTGTGCCAGAATGAAATTGATATTTTTGAAATATAGCATTGAAAAAGAAGCCAAAAAATTTAAATAATTGAAAAAATTTTCTTTTTCTAAAAAACTTATTGTATGCTTATTACAATAATCATCGATTCCCTTCATATTTGCACTATTGATTAAATCCTTTATAGATAAATCGGCTTGTGTCACTTTCTGATTTTCATTTCTGATACTCTCTACTCCTTCAGGAAACAAGTCAATCGACCCTAATCTATCCCAATTTTTTTTTAGATAATCATACGCTCTGATAATATAATAAAATTTTTCAACAATTTTCTCCCAATTTTTTTCCATATAAATAATTTGCTTATTCCAGTCTTCTCTACGAATATCTTTTGGTCGTGCTTCCACTGTCTTGCTCCGAGAAACATAAAGTGCATGATTAAAATCTAATCCTGTAGAAACAAGATGCGTGTTCTTTAAATTGGCTTCAATTGGGTATACAAAATCTCGGCGTAATTCCCTTACATTGGCCCTCATAGGAATGTACCAATTTTTTTCTTGAGTACCTATCTCTACATAAAAACGTGTATTTTTGTCTAATATTCTTTTTTTATGATCAGATTTTATTCTCAATTCTTCTAAAACATTAGGATCAATAGTTACTATGCGAAGCTTTCCCATCACTCATCACTCCTTCTTATTTAAAATTCTGTTCATTATTTAGTTTATGTGATTCATAAAAAAAAAATAGTTCTTTATTTTTTTCTTTTATAAAAAAAGGTTCTATACTACGTTGGTGTTGGTAGAAAATAGTCTACAGTTTTCCACTAACACGTTTTCTTATTTTTTAAATCACAAGAGACTCTCATTTGGTAAAATACAGTCGACTAAAACCTACTCTATCAAAGGAGTCTCCTTATGGATAATCACAGTCTAAAATTGCTAGCTCTATACTTTTTGATGTTGATGGAATTCGTCAACATCTTTTTTATGATTCAAAAGAAAAGACACCCTGAAATCCTTGAGAATTAATTTGACGAACCAATTCATAGGAAAAATTCAAGATGTCTTATACTCAGTTTATCAAAGATACCTAAATATTCTAGAACTAGATATCTATTTAGAGGGAATTTATTTAACTAAAGAAAAATACAAAGAACGAATTTACTTGATTTGTAAGGGAACTCTCCAGTGTACTCGTATGGCTTTTGTAGCTTTTACAATTTCAAACTACGGATCATGATTCGTCATGGCAAAACATTTTTAACCAAATAAACAGAACAGAAAGAGGGTTTCTTCTTTCTGTTCTGTCCAAATTATTCTAAGATTTCTCTTTACCAACATCATTTGACAATGAACTTTAACTTGGACATTCGTCCAAATCAGAGGTACTACATGCAAAGTTTAACTTTTTTGGGTCCCTACAACTAGCACTCTTTTTTCTCACAGATATTGAAGTATCTGCTGTATAGTGTCTTTATTTTGTTGAGCCTTTTTCTTCGATCCCGTATGGTAAAATGATCGTTTTTTCTTCTACTTCTTCTTTGTTCATCATTTTTGTAAGTAAGCGCATTGATACCGCACCAAGATCATACAAAGGTTGAGTGATACTTGTTAGACGTGGGCGAGCAACTTCTGTTAGTAATGAGTTGTTACTTGTGATGATTTCAAATTCTTCTGGTACTTTTACGCCTCTATCTAAAAGTCCATCTAAAATACCGATTGCTAATTCATCATCTGAAACATAGACAGCTGTTGCACCACTGTTGTGGATACGTTCTACTAATGACAATCCATCTTTGAAGTTGTATTCTGCTTCAAAGATCAAGCCTTCACTGTAAGGCAAGTTGTTTTCTTTCAATGCTTCTTTGTAGCCCTTCAAGCGATTTTGTCCATTGATTGGATCAATCAATGCACCACTGACAAACGCGATTTTCTTATTGCCGCTTTTAGCTAATTTGTTTACTGCATCTTTTGTAGCAGTTGTATAGTCAATATTGACACTACCAACTTGTTCATCTGGATCGATCGAACCTGCTAAAACAACAGGTGTTTTTGAGCGAGAGAATTCCCCGCGGATCTCATCAGTAATATGATGCCCCATAAAGATCACACCATCTACTTGTTTCGCTAATAGATTGTTTAGCACATTTACTTCTTTTTGGTCATTTCCATCAGAGTTTGCTAAAATGATATTGTATTTGTACATTGTGGCAACATCATCGATTCCGCGTGCTAATGAAGCAAAGAACATATTGCTGACATCAGGAATGATCACACCGACAGTAGTTGTTTTTTTACTTGCCAATCCACGTGCTACAGCATTTGGACGATAATCTAAACGATCAATGACTTCCAGTACTTTTTTTCTTGTGGCAGGTTTTACATTGGGATTGCCATTGACAACACGTGAAACAGTAGCCATCGAAACATTTGCCTCTCTCGCTACATCGTAAATAGTAATTGTTTGCTTTTCCATTGTTGTTCTCCTATTCATTTTTATATGTTTTCTGAAAATACGCTTTACATTTCTTAGATAGAATATCAAATTATACTCGAAATTGCAACCGTTTTACCACTGTTTTCATGAAAATTTTTACTTTTTTCACTTTTTTAGACATTGGTCTTTTAATCAATAAGTGGTACAATTATCTAATAATTCAATAAATTAGAAAGAAGGATGCCAAAATGAATAACGTAAAAATCAACGAATTACGTAAATGGATGGCTCAAAAACAAGTGGATCTGGCTTATATCAGTGATCCTGGACACATTGCTTATTTTTCAGGATATGAAAGTGAACCACATGAACGTGTCTTGGCGCTCTTTATTCCACTTGAACAAGATCCTTTTTTATTCACCCCTGCTTTAGAAGTTGAAGATGCACAAAATAGTAGCTGGACTTTTGATGTACGTGGATATTTGGACAGCGAAAACCCTTGGGAAATTATCGGGAAAGAATTACGCACCCGTTATGGACAACCCGGAAAAATCGGGATCGAAAAAAATGCTTTAACTGTTGATCGCTTTGATGCTATCTCTGATCAACTAGTTGGTACAGATGATTTCATTGACTTGACTTCTATCATCCAACGATTGCAATTGATCAAAACAGTTGAAGAAAAAGATAAATTGATTGCCGCAGGTAAATGGGCAGATGTTGCGTTTGAAGTTGGCTTCAAGGCAGTCAAAGAAGGCATCACTGAACAAGCAATCATCGCAGAAATCGAATATCAATTGAAAAAACAAGGTGTCTCACAAATGTCATTTGACACAATTGTTCTTGCTGGTATGAATGCTGCTAGTCCTCATGGCACACCTGGTAGTACCAAAGTGACACCAAATGAACTTGTCTTATTCGATCTTGGTGTTGTTTGGGACGGTTATTGCAGTGACGCTACACGTACTGTCGCTTACAAGAAACCAACAGAATTCCAAGAAAAAATCTACAATATCACCCTTGAAGCGCAATTAACTGCACAAGCAGCTGTGCGACCTGGTGTTACAGCCGCTGAACTAGATCAGATTGCCCGTAATGTTATCAATAGCTACGGCTATGGAGAATACTTCAATCACCGCTTAGGTCATGGAATTGGTACAACTGTTCATGAATTTCCTTCTCTAGTTGAAGGAAACGATTTGGTCATTGAAGAAGGCATGTGCTTCTCACTTGAACCAGGGATCTATATTCCTGGAAAAGTCGGCGTACGAATCGAAGACTGTGTCTACGTAACAAAAGATGGTTGTGTACCATTTACTACCACATCAAAAGAGTTACGAATCTTAGATTAATCTCTTGATCCATTTCAATAGTTAAAAGAATCCTCCAAAAGAAGCAGAAACCATTGCTTCTTTTGGAGGATTCGTTCTTGCACAACGTTCAGTTTCAGTAGCCTGAAGGATTACCTAGTTTTTCCTTTTTTTAACTCTCATGAAAATAATCCCTACTCCACTAGCACAGATCAAGAGACCGATGATCAACAGTGCTATTTCAGAACGATCATTTGTGGTGGGAAATACCTTGTTCTCTTTTGACAATAGCTGATCTCCAACTTTATTGGCGAGTTGCAGTTGTTTTTTTGGAGAACCAGAGAGATTTTCTGTTAGTAGATCTGCGGCTTCTAAATTGGAAACACGCTCCTGATTCTTTTGTTTTTGCTCAATTGGGCTTGTCTCTACCTTTAGAGGCTGATTTGCTGCCATGGTTTTAACCGCCTCGAGTTGAGGCTTACTTTCATTTTCTGGCGTATTTTTAGTAGCTGTCTTAACGACTGTTTCCGCTACTTTATTTTCGGTTAAACTAAGCTGTTCTTTTACGACATCACTTGTATTTCCTGCTTGATCTTCCGTACGCACATAGAGTTCTGTGTCTTTAGTTACCTCAAATGGTTGAGTATATTTTTGCCATGTTTTCCCTTTATCCATACTATAGGATAGTTGATGCACTGCAGCTTCTTCCTTAGAAAGCGGTTTTTCATAACCTAGTGTCACTTTGATTGCATTTTGACCTCTTTCTAATTGTATAGAAGGTCCACTAGCAACCTCTTTTCGAATCGCTTTTACTTCGTATTTGGCTACAGCTGATTCATTCCCATATTTATCTTTATACTTATAATAAACAGTTTTATTTTCAGCAATTGCCACGTCATCTTTGACCTTGGACCATGTATTTCCATCAATAGAATAGTATAGTTCTGCATCCGTTCTCTCATCTACATGTAAAGTAACTACTTGATTGGCAACCGTTTGATTACTTTGGATAACAGGAGTTGCTAACATTACATGATGATAATCAACAGTCACGATCGTACTGACATGATTATTTAGGGTATCTACTAAATCAAACTCGACTTGGTTCAACCCATCTTCGATATCAATAGGATAATCGACGGTTGTCGCTTGACGGCCGGCATAGTATTTTTCATTATACACACCACGATTTCCATCACTATAGGCATTATTCAAATTGATATATAACCTGTACCCAGCTAAATTATCGTTGACTTCAGCTCTAACCGCATAAGGATTTTGATTCGTATAGGCAAAATAATTTCCCTGACTGTCCACTGTTAGATTTGGTAAGATCAAACTAGGCAAAGTTGAATCGATCACGATAGGATAACTATAATTCATGACTGGTCGCCCATCGTTCAGACGATTGTCTTGCGCATAGATTTTCAATGCATGTTTCCCATTGTCCATATTTTTCATGACGTAGCTGAATGCAAGTGTATCAGGATCGTAATTGATTTTCTCGTCATTCAAGCGGAAATCTGTAACTGGATATTTTAGTTTCCCGCTGATCTGCAATTCTTTTGTTTGAACATTGTAATAATTACTCGTTTTGTTTGCTATAATCGCCCCGCCATCTAGTTGTTCAAATTCAACTAGATCCCCAGTATAACTGGTTGTATCTACAGTCGTTATAACAACGGTTGACTCCGTCACCTCATCATTTGAGTTATAAGAAGACACAAGCAATTTATTTTCTCCAAACACTAATGGAATATCCCCATCAAATTCACCGTTACTAGTTAAACTACTTGTCAAATCGACACTTTTTTTAGCGGACTGATTTTCGACACTCACTTTTACTCCATTTGTTTTTCCTTTCAAATGATAATTTTCTGAATGGGCGATCGCTTTTCCAGATGCATCCACTCCTTCTATCTCAAGAGTTGGTGCTTGATCAACAAAAGTAAAGTGGTAAGTGCCCAGTATTTTTTTTCCAGTTGCGTCCTCTGAAAAGACAACCGTATTTTGTGCTACTGCTGGGATAGCCACAGAAAAGGCTCCGGTAGTGCCAGTTACTGTCTTTATACCATTCGCAAATAATTCTGTATTTAGTAAATACGTTCCTTTGATGTTATACAACTTATTCACTTTATCATAACTATAAGAATCCGAAGTAATAACAGAGTTATCTGTAAGGTTTAGCAACTTCAACACTCCAACTGCTCCATTGATTACTTGCCCTGTTTGCCCATCATAATACTTTCCTGGATCTATCGTCGTATTCAACGCATTATCCGAAACCTCTATACGTATAAAATTTTTCCCATTTAACAGTAATTGCCCCACCCCTGGCAATACATAAACATTTTGCTGTCCACTTACAGGAGAGAGCGTTCCCCTATACCTTTTTCCATTAATTTCAAAATAGAGCAGATTATTTACACCTGAACCATTATCCTCGAATTCTACTAAGAGGTCCTGCCCGCCAGCAATGCTCACTCCGTGTATTATTGGTGGGAGCGTGTCTACTTTCAGTGGATAATACGTGAGTTGTTCTCCCTGACCACTTGCAGTTTCAGTTGTTATTTTATATCTGTATTGTCCATCTGGCACTGTATTCATCTTTCCTGTTTTAGTGTCATATATTTTCCCATCCCATTCTCCATTTTTTACTTCATGGACACTCCATTTTCCATTATCCGGGTTAAAGAAATCCTTACGCTGATTTCTTTCTTCATAGACTTTTTGAATCACATGGTCATTTACGTCAACGATTTCGTATTTTGCATAGGCATAGTTTCGATAAAAGTACAAGTATGGAAATGCAGAGTCGTAATGTCCATCCCCATTAGGAGAAATAGCTACGCTATCAGGATCGACATCTGAATTTTTAACACCTAATATATTTCGACTATTAACATCCACTAAAAAACCAGCGCGTGTCGGGATATTTTTTCCTCCCGGTTGATTATACGGAGGAGAAGTAATCAGTTCCGCATCATAATCGCCATAATAGCCCATATATGGAAGCACTAAATCAGGCGTGTTATCTCCGCTAAATCCAACATACCCTTCAACGAATTGCTGTCTGTCAAATGTAGCTGGCAACTGTAACGTGACAGTGACTTCGATACTAGCTTTAGCAGGTACTTCGATTTTTTGATTGGCCGTTGTTAGACTTGCTCCATTGATCTTACTATCATAAAGTTCTAAAGATATCTTTTCTATATCTTGTGTGTATACGCCACCGTAATCATTGAATACATAACTTTTTGTGTCATTTCCATAATTTGTTAGAGTCACTTTAAAGTTGGTTTGTTCTGTGATTTCTTTCAAAGCGAATGCTGCATCATGATCACTTGCGTCAGTTGCACTCACTGTGTTTTCCAAAGCAGCGCCGACATTAAGCAACCCTGCCCCCTGTTGACGAGGCGAATAAATCAAATTTACATGGTCGTGGTCAATTAAAGGGATAGCTGTATTCATAAGTGTATTTTTAGCAAATTGCGGCATGTCTTTTCTTGGAATATTCAACTGACTATTTTTAACTGATTGATAGATCAATGCCTCTGCTCCTGCTACAAATGGTGACGCCATCGAAGTCCCATTCATTGATTGGTACGAATTGTCATTTGCCAATGAGTAAATATTCCCACCTGGCGCAGTGATTTCTGGTTTGAATTCTAAGGTTGGTGTGGGTCCCCAAGATGAAAAAGTGGACATTTTTCCCGCCTGATTATTTGGTATGACCTCCTCTCGAAAATCAAAAGTGAATTGTTTCTGTTGTTTCATTGCAGAAAGTAACTGGGTTCCTTCTCTAGTAAAAACACAAATGGTTGGATAAGAAAGATCCGTCAAATTTGGTGCATATTGAGCATCTTCATAGATCACAGCTGCTACTGCTCCAGCTTTCTTCACATTTGCTACTTTTTCGGAATGATTCGTTGTATCTCCATGAATCAACGCAATCTTGTTTTTAGCATCAAGTCGGGAGATCTCTTCCTTACTGGCACTTCCCACATCAATTAACTCATGTTTATTTTTAAGGTCTGAGTAATCAGCAGTTGGTGCTATCATATACGGCTGCAAGTCTCCATTATAAGAAGCATAGCCATTGAACTGAATCCCCTCTACATGAAAAAGAGGAAGTGTAGCCGTTGTATTTTCCGCAGAAGCGACACTCAACGCAGAAGAAACAACTGCGGGAGAAGAGATCATCGACTGATCATCTGTCCCTAGTATATCCGTTGCAGCTCCAGATATAGTGCCACTAGTTGCTGCATTTCCTGCAGCAATCACACATAAGACCCCTGCATCCGAAGCTGCTTGGATCGCTAATTGTTCTGGGTCGGACGCATCACTATTTCCAGCATCACTTCCTAAACTCATATTGATGACATCGGCTCCTAGAACGACAGAGTCTTCGATAGCTGCGATGATATCATCAGACATACAGCTTTGGCTATCATTATTGGAAAAAACTTTCATCGCTAATAATTGTGCTTCTGGTGCGACACCCTTTACTACGCCGTTAGCTGCCGCAATTCCAGCCACATGCTGTCCATGCATTACTGAACTTTGATCAACGACATCTTCCGATTCATCCGCATAATTATGTCCAAAAGGAACTTTAGCTGAAAAGTACTTTCCATAACCTAGATTTTTTATTTTTTGATCCGCTTCTTGTTTTTCAAGTTGCACTCCTGTATCCTTACTCAATTTGAGATCTTGATGACTAGGGTCCATCCCTGAATCGATAATCGAAATAACTGTATTTTCACCTTTTAAATTATAGTCATTCCAAGCTTTTTCAATATCTGCCATCTTGTTTGCCGATGCGTCTTGAGGAGTATATGCTTTGATAACACTGACTGATTCGACGCCTTCGATTCCTTTTAGTTTCTCGATATCTCCATAGTTAACATCCATGGAAAAACCGTTGATCAATAGGCCAAACTCCCTGATTACCTTCGTTTTAGCAATCTCTTCCACTTTTTCTTGGATTGTCTCTTGTTTTGCGATTACTTTTTCAGAAGCTTCTTGCACTTTTTCGATTGATTCAGGTGTATCGATCGATTTCTTCGATTTTTCGACAGCCGCTTTCTCTTTTAAGCGAATCATCACTCGTACTTTATCAGTAGCTTTGACATCTTTCTCGTTCTCGTCATAATATCCCTGCGCTTTTAGCTGAGCTAGTGCAGCTTTTTTGATCAACTCGGAATCAATCGCTTTTTTCTTAGAAATATAGTCCTTAAGATCCTGTTTATCTTCTACTAAATTTGTCGTTTCTGCGGGAATCTCAGTAGCATCCGCTACGCTAGAATACACACTTAAAAACAAAGGCGACAATAAAATAGTTGTACCAATCGTTCCTATCCAGTAAGCTTTCCCCCTCCAATTTCTTTTTTTCATTTTTTTCCTCCCATCTTATGTGTACTTTCATTTATTTACAACCAATGTCTGAAGCAAATCAATTGGTTCGTTGAAATTAAAATAACATACAGATAAAGAACTAGCAATATATTTTTTAAATTTTCTAAAAATTCAGCGAATATTTTAAGAGGTAGACCATTTAATTATTAAAAAAATAAAACAACGTTATATATTTAAAAAAAGCTGTTAAATAAACAATTTCAAATTTTTTTAATTACAAATGATATTCATACATATAAATCCAATTTCACACATTAAATAAAATGTGTAATTTTAAAAAATAAAAAAGATATTTTATAACCATTAAAAAATAACAATAGTAATGAATATCAAAAAGAGCAGTGAATACTGAACGAACTCTCAGTACTCACTGCTCTTTTATTTTCTATAATGAAGTCTTATTTCTGTTCTTTAAATGTATCTTTTAAATCTTCTTTTGCTGAATGAACGTCTTCTTTTGCCATATCTTTCATCGTTTTCGCATCTTCTGCCACAGGCTTTGCTTCTTCAATACCCTCTTGGACTGTTTCTCCAGCAGCAGATGCAGTATCTTTTGCTTCGATCAGGATATCTTCTGTTGTATCTTTTGCAACTTCACCCATTTTGTTTACTGGTTTTTTCAAGTCATCTGCTGATTTTTTGAAACGATCAGATAGGTCTGCCGATTGTTCCTTTAGATTCAACAAAATATCTTCTGATTCATCTTCAACTACGTCAGCTGAATCATTGACTTTATTTTTCACATTTCCAGCAAGATCTCCTGCTTGTTGTGATAAATCTTGTGCTTTTTCTTTTGCGATGTCTGTCAATGTACTTGTTTTTTCTTTCGCCATATCTGTGTAATCTGAAGCCATGTCTAGAAAATCATCTGCTTGTGCTGCTAATTCATCTCTTAGTTCTTTTCCTGATTTAGGTGCTAACAATAATGCTGCTACCGCTGCGGCTGTTCCACCGATTACTGCACCTAATAAAAATCCACCTTTTTTTGCCATGATTATTTTCCTCCTGTCGTTTCAGTATGTTTTTTATTTTTGAAAAATTTTAAAGCAGTCCCGCCAACTTTTCCAGCCACCGTTGCCTTGGCTGTCGTTTTGCCGATACCACCAACTTTCGTCACAATATTTTTGCTTGATACATTCAATTCTGAGACGCTTTCACTTAAATCAGCTACTGCAGTGAACAATGGATCGATAGTTGCTACCTTACCATTGATATCTAAAAGAAGTTCATTGCTTTTCACTAATAAACCTTCCACTTGTCTTGATAAAACATCGACATCTTTCGTTACAACTTCAATCGTTGTATTTGCTTCCGCAACTGTTTGATCAACTTTTTCTAATGTTTTTGATAATTGTAGTAAAACTTTTACGATGAAAACAACTAGCACTGCAAACGCAATCGCTGCAATCAATCCTGCAATTTCTCCGCCTGTCATAATTAAACTCCCTTCTGATACTCTTTCTATTAGAATAGCATTTTCACGTTTTTTAAACAAATAAAAAATAGTGAATGAGTGTGGGACAAATCTAAAAATCAGTTTTGCTACAGACTTTCGAATAAACGGTGGGAGCAGAAGCAACTCCTTCGGAAATAAGCCGAGATTCACAAAAATTTGAAAAAGCAATTTTCGTTCATTTCTTCTTATTTCTCGGAGTTAAACACTTCTGTCCCAGCCTCTCTCAAATAAACGGCGTCCAAAAATCAGGTTCTTCGGAAATTTCAAAAAAACGAGCAATACAAAAAGCGTATTGTTCGTTTTTTTTCTCCAATTTCTCAAACCTAAACGACTTTCGTCTCGTTCTCTTTCTTTAATAAAGATTATTTTTTATCTTCTTTTTTTGATTCAATCGGTTTTTTCATATTTGTAGATACGGAATGATCTTCCGCTTCTAATTCTTTCCCCAATGCTTTGATATATTCTCTCAAAGGTTCACCAACCTCTGGATGTGTCAAACCATATTCAATACTCGTTTTCATAAAACCAAATTTATCTCCGACATCATAACGTTTACCTGTAAATTTACGAGCAAAAACGCGTTGTGTTCGATTTAAAGTATCAATGGCATCAGTTAATTGGATCTCGTTACCTGCACCTGGTTTTTGTTCTGCTAATACATCAAAAATCTCTGGCGTCAATAAGTAACGCCCAATAATTGCTAAATCACTTGGTGCTTTACTTGGTTCAGGTTTTTCAACGAAATTCTTAACATTGTATAAGCCGTCTTCTAACTCTTCTCCAGGATTGATGATCCCATATTTCGATGTATCTTTTTGTGGTACTTGCATAACCGCGATGGTTGAAGCATGTGTACGTTCATAATCATCGATCAACTGTTGTGTCAACGGCACTTCATCTTCCATGATGTCGTCACCTAACATCACGACAAAAGGTTCATTTCCGATAAATGCACGAGCTTGTAAAACAGCATGACCTAACCCTTTTGGATGAGATTGACGGATGAAATGAAGATTGACATCAGTCGTTTCTTCCACTAATTTCAATAATTCAGTTTTTCCTTTTTCACTAAGGTTTGTTTCTAGTTCGATATTTGAATCAAAATGGTCTTCAATCGGTCTTTTAGCTTTTCCTGTGACGATCAAAATATCTTCGATTCCTGATTTCAATGCTTCTTCAACAATAAACTGAATCGTTGGTTTGTCAACAATCGGAAGCATCTCCTTAGCCATTGCTTTTGTGGCAGGTAAAAATCTAGTCCCTAATCCTGCTGCTGGAATTACTGCTTTTTTTACTTTCATGTGTCAACTCTCCTCTAAAATATTTTTAATGAAAACTCATTTTCTTGTTTTCCATCTCGCAACATGATTTCTTTTGCTGCGGTTTTTACGTCTTTATGTTCATAAAGCACTTCGTAAATCGTTTGAGTGATGGGCATCTCTACGCCCATGATTTGAGCAAGCTCTTTTGCGGCTTGTGTGGTATTGACTCCTTCAACGACCATGCCCATATCTTCGAGAACCGATGGCAAGTCTTTCCCTTGACCTAACAAATTCCCAGCACGCCAATTTCTCGAATGAACACTAGTGCAAGTAACAATCAAGTCGCCTACACCACTTAGACCAATAAAAGTCAGTGGATTAGCTCCCATCGCTACACCCAGTCGGCTGATCTCTGCCAAACCTCTTGTCATGATTGCAGCCTTAGCATCATCACCAAACCCTAGCCCATGGATCGCACCAGCACCGATCGCAATGATGTTCTTCAATGCCGCACCCATCTCGACCCCGATGACATCAGGGTTTGTATAGATTCGGAAATAATGATTCATAAAGAGTTCTTGGACGAATTTTGCTGCCTTTTGATCCGTACTAGCAGCGGTGATCGTTGTGATATCATGGTTTGCCACTTCTTCTGCATGACTTGGCCCAGATAAGACTGTCACAGCCTGTCTTTTTTCAACTGGCAATTCTTCCAAAAGGATCTCAGAAATCCGTTTATGGGTGTGTTGTTCTAGTCCCTTACTTGCATGAATGATTATCGGTCTAGTCGTTAATTTATCTGCCAGTTCTTGGGCTACCGAGCGGATTGCTTTGGTTGGAATAACAAATAGGACAGCATCAACATCAGCAACTGCTTTTTCCATGTCTGTGAACGCATGGATCGTCTCCGCCATTTTAAGGTCTGACAAATAACGGTGATTTGTATGTTGCTGGTTGATTTCATTCGCCTGTTCTTCACGATGTCCCCAAAGACGAACATCATGTCCATTTTCTGCAAGTACTTGTGCCAAGGCCGTTCCCCAAGAACCAGAACCTAAGACCGCCACTCTATATTTCATTTTACCACTCCTGCTAATTTTTTCATTTTATTCGCTCACAAATCAGATCAAAAACTGGTCTTTTCCTAATGAACGATCATAATCAGGAAGATTTTCTTTCTTTCTCCGCCAAATAAATAGAATGATCGTACCGATGAATAACACGGCAGATAGTAATTGAGAAATACGGATCACTCCAAGGAAGTACAAGCTATCTGTTCGTAATCCTTCGATAAAAAATCGACCAAAGCTATACCACATCAAATAGACGAGCAACACTTCCCCTTTTTTCAGAAGATGTTTTTTGTTTCTTAAAATCAACAACAAAACAAAACCGATCAAGCTCCACATCGATTCATATAAAAAAGTCGGCTGACGGTAAATTCCTTCAATATACATGTTATCAATAATAAATTGTGGAATATGCAAGCTTTCTAAAAAAGCTCTTGTTGTGTTCGGTCCATAAGCCTCGTGGTTCATGAAGTTTCCCCATCGTCCAATCGCTTGAGCGAGTAAAACACTTGGTGCTGCAATATCTAAAAATGTCCACATAGATATAAAATGATATTTTGTAAAAAAGTATAAAGTGATCGCCCCAGCAATCAAGCCACCATAAATCGCTAATCCGCCTGAACGGATATTGAATATTTGGATCGGATCAGCAAGGTATTGAGGAAGATCAAATAAGATATAGTACAAACGTGCACCAATAATCGATAAGGGTAAGCCCCATAACATAAAATCAGTCACATCATCAGCTTTCAGCCCTACTCGAACTGCTTCACGGCTGCTAAGCCACATGGCAATGATGATCCCTGAAATAATGATCAGTGCATACCAATAGATAGGTATCCCTAGAAAATCAAAAGCCACTCTGTTTATTTGTGCCAACATGTTTCCACTCCTTGCTACTGTCCACCAGAATTTTCTTCGATCAAGCGGCTCAATCTTTCTTCAAACGTCTTCGTTGCGTCAAATCCCATTGTTTTTGCACGGAAATTCATAGCAGCTACTTCAATGATGATCGCTACATTTCGCCCAGTTTTCACAGGGATCTTGATTTGTGGAATCCCCACTTCAGCGATTTCTACTGAGGTATCTTCTGATCCTAAACGATCATATTTTTTATCTTTTGCCCATGCTTCTAAATAAACCGCTAATTGGACTTGCATCGATCCACGTACAGCACTGGCACCAAATAGATTCATGACATCGATGATCCCGATTCCTCGGATCTCAATCAGATGTTCCAAAATTTTTGGTGGTTCTCCGATCACAGTCAATTCATCTTGCTGGTAGACATCCACTCGATCATCTGCGATCAAACGATGTCCCCTTTTGATCAATTCTAACGCCGTTTCACTTTTACCGATTCCGCTATCCCCTTGGATCAATACGCCTAAACCATAAACATCGACTAATACACCATGGACACTCGTCCGAGGCGCTAACCTTCCGTCTAAGTAGCTGGATAATTCTCCAAGTAGACGGGATGTCGAGATTGGTGAACGTAATACTGCCATCCCATGTTCATTCGCTGCTTGGATCATTTCTTCGGATGCTGGTAAACCTCTTGAAATAATAAATGCCGGCATATCCTCACTGCACAGCCGTCTCATGATCATCAATCTTTCTTCAGGCATCATTCGTTCAGCAAACGTGATTTCTTTACTGCCGAACAACTGTAGGCGATCATGTGAATAATAATTAAAATAACCGGTTAATTCTAAGCCTGGTCTTGAAATATCGCCAGTTACGATAACACGCTCCAAACTCTTCTCGTCACCAGTTACGATTTCTAATGATAATTTTTCTACCAATTGGCTTACTTTTACAACTTCTGCCATTCGTGTTACCTCATTTCTATTAGAGTGTTCCCCTTCATTTTATCATTGTATAGCAAAAAGTACTACCAAATAAAAAAAACGTTTTATTTTACGATCGTTTCGCACTTTTTGAATGAAAAAAGCAAAAAAAATCGACATGAACGGGGGGAATCAGTTCATGTCGACTCTTTAGCCATAAGGCGTATATTGTCGTTATTTTCTACTATTATGTTCACTAACGATCACATTGACGAGCGCCATCAAGATAGCGACAAACAGTGCCGCTCCGAATGAAGCAAACCCGAAATTCCCCTCTCCTATAAAGAAAGAGGTCAATTTCAAAATTGCTGCATTGATGACGAATGTAAACAAGCCAAGAGTTATCAGCGTAAATGGCAATGATAATATCGTTAAGATCGGTTTAACGAACATGTTCAATAGCGATAACACAAAACTTGCCAAAACTGCAGTCCAAATACTATTTACATAGACTACATTTGGAAAAAGAACTGCTAATGAGATAAAAGTCAGCGAATTGACGATGATCCGTTGAAGGTAGGACATTAAAAGTCACTCCACTCATCGTCATCGACTTTTTCTGCCTCTTTACGTTTTTTTGTTTGTTCACGATAGTTGTTGTTTTCATAATATTGGTTATCATGTCCATAACTTGTACGTTTTTTTCGTGCTGATGGGATGATCAGTGCCAATAGGATATATAAAATAATCGGACTGCCAAAAGCAACCAAACTCAAGATCACATAGATCACTCGAACGACTGTAGGGTCGATTCCAAGATATTCTGCAATCCCAGCTAATGTACCTGTTAAGACGATATTATTATTTGACTTTGTCAACTTTTTTTTCATTTTTGCTTCACCTCTGTCCTACCATTGTAATTGAAGAAAAAGGTTGTGACAATAGTACCTTTTTCACTATTTTTTTAAACTACTGTTCACAGCATGACAATTATAAGAATCCTGCTGTGAACAGCTGGCTTACATCTCTGCGTCTTTTAGATAGATGCTGCCTGTTGTTGTTGTTAATTGAACTGTAGCTACACCATCTTCTGATAAACGGCGGAATTGTAGCATTTGGTTTGTCCGTTCTTTTTTCTCGCGGACTACTTCATAATCGGATAACCGACTATTGATACTTCCTAAACTAGTTTTCGCATTTCCTTCTAATCCAATCGTACTTGGTAATGCTACTTTGACATTTCCATTCACAGAGCTTGCCTCGATTTTTTTCAAACGATCCTCTTTGATCGTTAACCGCACATCTCCATTGACTAAAGAAACAGATAGATTTTCAGGTGTAGCTCCAACCGTAACAGTGCCGTTCACTGTTTCAATGATAGAATCTAAAATCGCACCATCACGTATATCGATATTTCCATTTACACCTTCTACTTCAAGCATGGTAGCTGTAAGATGGTTGACTGTGATATTTCCATTTGTTGATTTCGTATAGATATCTTTGCCTTCTAACTCATCAATCGTGATATTTCCATTCAACAATTTGATTGCTGTATGGTCATATACTCTTTTCGGAAGGTAAAAGACTAGATCTGCACGAACACGCTTATTTGGGATCTGGAATGAAAGATGGTCATCATTCACTTCGATCTGGCTACGTTCTAAAAATGCTTCAAATGGTTCTGCATTCATTTTTCCATATAATTTGATTTTCGCTTCAACTTTAACATCTTCGCTATCCCATGTCTTCAATACCACATTCCCATTGGCTGCTTTGATATCGATGATGCTTGCTTCTGGAGCTTCATAATAAAATTCATGTTCAAATTTCGTCGTAGCAATGCCTGGTACACGAAGATTGACATCTTTCCATTCCATATTGTCATTGACAGTTTCAGAAACAGATTGGAAAGTCTTACGCAAGAATTTACCTAGATGCGTTCCTGCTTCAGACATTTTTTCGCCTACTTGGTTCAATGTATCATTGGCCTGTTCTTTCCAATCATCAGGAATCTCAAATTTTTCTGAGAATGTTTCTTTCTTTTCTGACCACTGGTTTTTACGGATGTCTTTTAATTCTGCTTCTAATTTTATACGTTCTTCTGTTAAAATATCTCCTGCAGCTTCTAATTCTTTGATTTCATCTTCTAACGTTTTTCGTTGTGTTAATTCTTCCTCAGAAAGCTGATCTAATTCTTCTTTTGTATTCAGCTGCATCAATGTTTCCTGTTTTTCATTACGTACAGCTTTGTTTTCAGCCAATTTCTCATTGACTTCATCCAAATGAGCAGAAGTCTTATTTGCTTCCGTTGCTAGTTCATCTAAGATTTTTTCTAGATTTTCTTGGTCTTCTTTTTCTTTTTGTTTTGGATCGATTTCTGGCTGTTCTTCTGTTACACCATTTTCTAATTCATCGATCACTTGATTTTTTTCTTTATGACTGGCAGTTACTCTATCCGCTTCTTTTGCAATTTGTTTTTCATCTTTTTCTGTTGCCATACTTTCTAATAGGTCCAGTCCTTCTTCAGTTGAAAGGACTCCTTTTTTAACTAGATCTAAAATACGTTCTCTTTCTTTCATGGAAATTGCCTCCTTAAGCAAAAATGGTTTGCAAGCTTTTCCTTACATACATATTATGCACCGAATGCGTTAAAAAGTCATAGGACTTAAGTTGTAACTTTTTCTCCATCTCTAGTTGCTATTGGTTTTATGAAGAATTTATGGGGCATTTCCACTTGATCTGATTCAATCCCATCGTCTCTCTTATTCTGTATACTAATTATCTAAAAAAAGATGAAAGACCACAAAAATCCGGATTTGGATTTTATGGCTTCCATCTTTTTTGATTCATTTTTAAAAAATCTCATTGTGGTTCGTATTCAATTCCGTGATTTTTCCAGTAGCCAAGTAGACGATCCATTCACAGATATTCGTGACATAATCACCGATACGTTCTAAGTAGCTAGCAACATTTAAATAATCGGTTCCGCTGATGACTGTTTCAGGGTTTGCTTGCATATTTTTTATTGTAGCATTATAAATACGATTGAAGTAATCATTGACGCGCTGATCCATGTTTGCGATCGTACGTGCATCTTTTTCGTCTGTTTTCACGTAAGCGACTAACACATTGTCCACCATTTTTTTTACGTAATCTGACATATCTGAAATTTCTTTCTCAATGTCTGGTATCCGCGTTTGTCCCTTCACACGGATTGTAGACTTAGCAACAGATACAGCGTGATCGGCCATCCGCTCTAAATCAGAACTAGCCTTCATCACAGTAATGATCATCCGCAAGTCCGTAGTAACCGGTTGTTGTAAAGCAATCATCTCAAAACTTTTTTTCTCTAGACGTGTTTCCATATCATTGATTTTGATATCATTTTCAATGACTTCTTGCGCAAGTGCTTTATCGTGTTTGATATAAGAACGAACGGATTTATGCACTGCACTACTTACCATCATCCCCATCTCATAAAATTGATTATGAAGATTCAGTAATTCTTCTTCAAATTGTGTCCGTAACATTTCATTTCCTCCCTATCCAAATCTTCCTGAGATATAGTCTTCTGTTTCTTTTTTTTCTGGATTCATGAAAATCTTTTTCGTGTCATTGAATTCGATCAAATGTCCATCTAAGAAAAAGGCTGTTTTATCCGAAATACGTGAAGCTTGAGACAGATTATGCGTAACTATAATCATAGTATATCTTTCTTTTAATTCCAAGAGCATACTTTCGATTTTCCCAGTCGATACTGGATCTAGCGCACTTGTGGGTTCATCAAGCAAGATGATTTCTGGATTGACTGCTAATACTCGGGCGATACAAACCCGTTGTTGTTGCCCACCTGATAAAGATAATGCACTTTTATGCAATTTGTCTTTAACATCTTCCCACACTGATGCAGCTTTTAAACTTTCTTCGACTACTTGGTCGAGAACTTTTTTGTCTTTTTCACCTTTTAACTTTAGTCCATAGATCACATTTTCATAGATTGAGAATGGAAACGGATTTGGTTGTTGGAATACCATGCCGATTTCTTTTCGCAATTCAACGATATCTGTCTTTGGTCCATAGATATCTTTTCCCTTATAAAGCACACTACCGGTGATCGTGACACCAGGAATCAGGTCGTTCATCCGATTCAAAGAACGCAGATAAGTTGATTTCCCACAACCGGAAGGACCGATCATTGCTGTGATCTCACCCTGATTGAAACTTAAATCGACCCCCTTCAATGCTTCTTTTTTGCCATAATATAAGTGAAGATCTTTTGATGAAATTATTTCTTTTGCCATAACGAGTCCTCCGTCTTAACCAAAGTGACCGGACACATAATCTTCGGTTGCTTGAATTTTTGGTCTGGTAAATATCTTGTTCGTCTTATCGTATTCGATTGCTTTGCCTAGATAGAAGAAAGCAGTGTAATCACTGATACGTGCAGCTTGTTGCATATTATGCGTCACGATGATGATCGTGTAGTCTTCTTTTAAGTTAACTAATGTTTCTTCGACTGTTCCTGTAGAAATCGGATCTAACGCACTTGCTGGCTCATCTAACAACAGAATATCTGGTTTCATTGCGATCGCGCGGGCGATGCATAATCGTTGTTGCTGTCCTCCAGATAGAGCAAGTGCACTTTTATCCAAGCTATCCTTTACTTGATCCCATAGAGCAGCTTGTTTCAAACTTGTTTCTACGATTTCGTCTAATTTCTTTTTATTTTTTTCACCATGTTGTTTCAGTGCAAACGTGATATTTTCATAAATGGATTTACTAAACGGATTTGGCCGTTGAAAAACCATCCCGATCCGCTTACGCATCTCATATACATCGATTTGTGGCGCATTGATATCTACCTCTTTGTACATGATCTTTCCAGTGACTTTTGTATTCGCGATTCCATCGTTCATCCGATTCAATGAACGTAAGTAAGTTGATTTTCCGCATCCAGAAGGACCGATCAACGCAGTGATTTTATTTTTCTCAAAGGCTAAGTCTACTCCTTTGATTGCTTCGTTATCGCCATACCAGACATGAAGATCATCCGTGTACAAAGCGACTTCTTTTTCTTGTCCCATTGTGATGATATTTGTTTCATTCCAATTATATTCTTTCATCTTACTTCTTCTCCTTAAGCTGAAGTCATTTTACGGTATAAACGTTTACCGATCGCACGTGCAGCAAAGTTGAACAACAGTACAGCGATGATCAAAACCGCTGATGCTCCTGCCGACACAGCAGCGCCATCTGGCATCGTTCCTTCCGTATTGATTTTCCAAATGTGAACAGCTAATGTTTCAGCTTGACGGAAAATGCTGATCGGGCTGGAAACACTTAGTGGATTCCAGTTTGAAAAATCAAGTGCAGGTGCACTTTGTCCAGCTGTATAGATCAATGCAGCTGCTTCACCAAAGATTCTTCCTGAACTTAAGATGACACCAGTCAATATCCCAGGTGTTGCTTCTGGTACCACGACCCGGATAACTGTTTCCCAGCGAGATAAGCCTAATGCTAATCCTGCTTCTCTTTGTGTGTAATGAACAGCTTGTAATGATTCTTCGACTGTTCTTGTCAGCAAAGGTAGATTGAATACTGTTAATGCCAGTGCCCCAGAGATGATCGAAAAGCCATATTGGAATTGAATAACAAACACTAAAAATCCGAATAGACCGACAACTACTGATGGTAAAGAACTCAAGATTTCGATCGAAGTGCGGATGATATCTGTCACCAAATTTTTTCCAGCATATTCAGAAAGATAAATACCTGCTCCTAATGAGAGCGGAAAACTGATGATCATTGTAATGATAAGTAAGTAAATCGAGTTGAATAACTGGATGCCGATCCCACCGCCTGCTTGGTAAGCTTTAGATGGTTCAGTCAGAAATGCCCAAGAAATATGAGGTACCCCTCGAACGAGAATATATAAGAGTAAAGCTGCTAAGATCAACACGATGATCCCTGAAATCACGTAGAGGATGCCTGTGGCGATTTTGTCAGAGCGTTTTGCGTTCATTATTTCAGTGCCCCTTTCTTACCGATCATTCGAATCACGATATTAAAGATTAATGACATCAATAGTAAGATCAATGCCAATGACCATAAAACATTGTTCTCAGTCGTTCCCATGATCGTATTACCGATCCCCATTGTTAAAATAGATGTCAATGTTGAAGCTGGTGTCGTCAATCCTGTCGGCATCAACGCAGCGTTACCGATGACCATTTGAATTGCTAATGCTTCACCAAATGCACGAGCCATACCAAAAACGATGGCAGTCAATATCCCTGGTATAGCGGCACGTAAAACTACTTTATAGATCGTTTGCCATCTTGTCGCTCCCAACGCTAAAGATGCTTCACGATAATGTCTTGGTACTGACTTTAGCGCATCGACCGTCATTGTCGTTACTGTTGGTAAGATCATGACGAAAAGGACAAATGTCCCTGCTAGGATACCAAATCCTGTTCCGCCAAAAATACTACGGATGAATGGAACAACGACAGATAAACCGATGAACCCATAAACAACAGATGGAATACCGACCAATAATTCAATGACCGGTTGCAGAATTTTCGTTCCATTCTTTGGAGAGATCTCCGTCATGAATACTGCTGCACCGATGGCAAAAGGAGTAGCGATGATCGCTGATAGGAATGTGACGATGAACGAACCTGCGATCATCGGCAATGCGCCTACCATCGGTTTGCCATTTGCCCCTACTTGTCCTGGATTCCAGTTTGTGCCAAACAAGAAATCAAACACATTGATTTTATCGACAAAGAAGGTTGCTAAACCTTTACTGGCAACAAAATAAAAAATTGCTAACACTACGACAACGATCAGCGCGATACAGAGAAAACTGATAAATTTGCCGCGTTGTTCCATTTTTGAACGTTTGGATTTTGTTAATAATGCTTTTTTCACATCTTCCACAGATGATTCCCCCCTAATCAGGTCTAACATACTTATTCAGTGTACAAAGTGAACATCAATTTGAGTTTAATAACATGTAAAATTTATGCTAAGTTTGTAAATTTTTTGTAAAGGCAGTTATTTTACAACGTTTCCTTCCCAATCTCGCTCCACTTCCATCTTTGAAACAGGGATATAACCTAATTCTCCAACAATATTATTTTGTACATCGTCAGAAAGAATGTATTCTAGAAATTCTTTTGTTAACTCTTTAGGCTGGCTCTTTGTATACATATGTTCATACGCCCAAATCGTCCATTTATTCGTTGTGACGTTCTCATCTTTAGGTGCGACACCGTCAATACTCAGTGTTGCTACATCATCTGTTACATACGAGAAAGCGACATAACTGATTGCTCCCGGCGTATCTGCCACGATCTGCCGTACCATCCCGCTTGAGTCTTGTTCCTGTGCGCGGATAGCTGTTTCACCATCTAATACCCATTTCTCAAAGGTACTGCGTGTACCGCTTCCAGAAGCGCGATTTAAAATAACCACTGGTTGGTCTTTTCCACCAACTTCTTTCCAATTCGTGATCTCGCCGGTAAATATTTTTCTTAAATTCTCCATAGAAATGTCTTTGACACCGACACCTTTATTCACAATCGGTGTTATTCCCACGACAGCTACACGATGATCCACTAAAGCAGAAGCATCGATCCCTGATTTTTCTTCTGCAAACAAATCTGAATTTCCAATATCAACTGCGCCTGATTGGACTTGTGACAAGCCTGTACCGCTTCCTCCCCCTTGTACATTGATGAATTTTCCGGGTTTTTCTGTTTGATAACTTTCTGCTACCGTTTCAACTAAAGGTTGTAGTGCAGATGAACCGACAGCGGTGATCGACTCGCCACGATCAATCCATTTGGAACAACCAGATAAAAGAATCGTTAATCCTATTATGGGTAAGAGTAATTTTGATTTTTTCATTAGAAATCTCCTTCAATCCTAAATTAAGTTCATTTTAACATTTTAGCGAATACTTGAAAACGAATCGAATTCATTAAATAACAAAAAATAATTATATAAATAAAAAAAATACTATCTCATTGAGTGTTTCTATGCTATACTGGCTTTGAAATGTGTCTCTTTAAAAAGCATATATTGATTTATTTCTTGCTTTCCCCAAAAAACAAGAGATACCCCAAAGTCAATCCGCTCATGCGAGACGCTTTCTCCATTTCTGACAGACTACAGAAATGGCCCCGACAAAAAAGGACATAAGACGACGTCCCTGACGTGCGTTTTATGTCCTTTTTGAATTGATCCTTATTATAGTAATGGCGAGATCAAGCGTGCTAATCCCTCTTTGAATTTGATGATCGTTCCACGTTGTTCATATTTTTCTTTCGTTAATGGTTGCGAGACTTTTGAATCATCAAAAAAGGCTTTTCGCACTTGTGATGCCATCCGTTCATCATAGATCAAAGCATTTACTTCGAAGTCGAGTCTAAACGATCGAACATCGATATTCGCTGATCCAACTGAAACGACCCCATTATCAATGATCATTGTTTTCGCATGGATAAATCCATTTTCATATGTTTCGATCACCGCACCGTATTCAAGTAGTTCCGCCGCAAAAGAGTATGTCGCCCAATAAACAAGAAGATGGTCTGGTTTATTAGGAATTTGCATATGAACCTTCACACCTGAAAGCAAAGCCAATTTTAAGGCTTCATGAATTGATTCATCCGGTATGTAGTACGGTGTCTGTATCAATATCTCTTTTTTGGCTAAAGAAATCATCTTTAGATAGGTCATCTTGATTTGTTCATGCTCCGTATCTGGGCCACTCGTTACAATTTGCAGTGCCATATCTCCACTCGTTTTTATTTGTGGAAAGAACTTTGGATCATAACTGACTTCTTTCGTATGTTGTGAATTCCAATCCATCAAAAAGCGGTTTTGTAACGTATATACGGCTTCACCATGAATCCGTAAATGGTTGTCGCGCCAATAACCAAACTTCTGCACTTGTCCCAAGTATTCATTCCCTACATTGAATCCGCCAGTGTAACCAATCTGCCCATCGATCACAACAATTTTACGATGATTTCGATAGTTGATCCGTGGATTGATATAAGGCACAAACAACGGGAAAAAGAAAGCGACCTCACCGCCAGCTGCTTTCAAGCCATCAAAAAAACTTGCCGTTACTTGCGTTGATCCCCATGCATCTAAAAGGACCCTTACTTTAACGCCTCGCTTTGCCGCATCAATCAATGCGTCTCGAACCTCAACTCCCAGTGTGTCGCTTCGATAGATATAGTATTGTAAATGGATATGATCTGTTGCCTGTTTGATATCTTCCAGCAACGCATCAAACTTCTCTCGTCCATCCGTAAACAGCGTAACTTTATTTCTTGTCGTATACAGCGTACTTTCAAAAACAGTCAACATGTAGATCAACTGCTTTACATCTACCAGTCCTGTTGGCGGGTGAGGATACAATCCCCGCATCAGTGCTTGTTTATCTTCCTCGATCTCAAGGTTTTTCCCGATCTTACCTTGGAGTTTCAAATCGAAAATCTTGTCTTTAGAAATCCCTCTTCCTAAGAAAATATACAGAATGAAGCCAACGATAGGAATAAACATCAACACTAACAACCATGCCCATGTTTGAGCTGTTTCTTTTCTCTCACGAAATACGATAACAAAGGATAATAAAATATTTAGAATCAAGATAAAGGTAAAAAAATTATCAACAATCAATCCCATAGTTTCACCTCTTTACTTTTTCACCTACTTAAGAATAACTAAGTTGTTTTTTAAAGTAAAGCGAAAGTATAAAAATGATAGGCAACAAAGAAGCCAAATAGGAAGAACTCCCCCCACCTAGTGGGATGAAGAATTTTCTCTTATTTTATCTGTACACCCTTTTTGACCTGAATCGACTAAGCTGATCCCATTGAAAAAGCATCTCTTATTGAATTCATTATAACGTGAATTTAACAAGAGATGCTTTTTTGTTTTAAATTATTGGGTCAGTTTCTTTATTCTATTTTGTGTATATTGGATTGACTTTGATCGCTCCTTGCAAAATAAGGGGGCGAATAAAAGTCTTTTAGAATTTCAAGAAACGTCTCATTGAAATAATTGAACCTAATGAACCGATGATCACACCGATACCAACCATCAATAGATTGATTTTCCATACAATATCTTGAGGATGGATCATTGAATAATGTGAACGTAAAAGTGTTGGGTTCAGTGCTTGAAATGCTTGATCATAACCAAATGTGATGATCAATACAGGAATGATTGCACCAATCAAACCGATCCAACCACCTTCTAAAAAGAATGGCCAACGAATATAGCCGTTTTTAGCACCAACCAGTCGCATGATTTGGATTTCTCTTTGACGTGAAAGGATGGTGATCCGGATCGTATTGGAGATCAAGAACATAGCAATGAATAATAACAACGCAGCAGCAGCTAATCCCCAAGTACGAACGGCGCTAGCAATCTTAAGTATCCGATCGGAAGAGGTTCCACCATAATCTGCTCGCGAAACATTTGCTAGCTTAGCAGCAGCTTCTGATACCTCTTTGGTATGGGATGGATCAGTAGTACTAACAACATATACGTCATATAAAGGATTATTGTCTCCTTCAAAAAGACTCCATGAGTCACCCATCGCATTTTGGATTTTTTTCAGTTCTTGTGCTTTACTTGAAAATGTCACATTTTTTACGTGATCGATTTCTTTTAACTCACTTTCGAGTTTTTTCATATCTTTCTCATTTGTACCAATATCGATGAAAACTGAAACTTCTACATTTCCTTCGATGTCTTCAGCAATTTTGGTTGCATTCATGATGACTGCCATAAATAAACCAACTAAAGTCAACGTAATCGTTACAGCACTGACTGAAGCAACTGTCATCCAGCCATTACGCTTCAAACTTTTGATACTTTCTAATATGTGACGGAAAAAGGTTCTAATCATCGTATCCATATTCCCCTTCCGCTTGGTCACGAATGATCCGACCATTTTCAATGGCGATTACCCGGTGACGAATTGTATTAACGATCGTGCTGTTATGGGTTGCCATAACGACCGTCGTTCCTTGAGCATTGATCCGATCCAGTAATTTCATGATTTCCCATGAGTTTTCGGGATCCAGATTTCCAGTAGGTTCATCTGCAATCAGTACTTTAGGCGTATTGACGATTGCTCGTGCAATCGAAACCCGTTGCTGTTCCCCACCAGATAGTTCACTTGGAAATACACGGACCTTGTGTTTCAATCCCACTAAATCTAATACTTCCATGACACGTTTTTTGATATCTCGAGGCTTACGTCCGATAACTTGCATCGCATAAGCAACATTTTCATATACTGTTTTTCTTGGGAGTAACTTATAATCTTGGAATACTACGCCGATCTCTCTGCGCAGATAAGGAACCTCACGATTTTTGATTTCTAACAAATCATGTCCAGCAACATTCAGTGTCCCTTTTGTAGCTTTTTCTTCTCGATACATCAATTTGATGAATGTAGATTTACCAGCCCCCGATGGACCAACTACATAGACGAATTCTCCCTGATCGATAACAACCGAAAGATTTCGGATTGCAGTCGTACCATTTGAGTACTTCTTCATTACATCCTTCATTTCAATCATGGCGTTCTCTCCATATCTTTTTCAGTCTTTTACCATTATAGCATGGTAATGTTTCATCTTGCTTTCAAAATCTTACAATTTTATGTCATTTATCATTTATCTTCAACTAATCAGAGATGCATCTTTAAATAACCATCGATAAAGATATCTAGGTCACCATCCATTACTGCTTGGACATTCCCAGTTTCAACATTCGTACGATGATCCTTGACCATTGAATATGGATGGAAAACATAAGAACGTATCTGTGATCCCCAGCCGATTTCTTTTTGTTCTCCTCGCAAAGCGGCAGCTTCTTGTTCTTTCTTTTCCACTTCAAGTTGGTAAAGTTTCGCTTTCAGCATGCCCATTGCTTGTTCTCTATTCTTCAATTGTGACCGTTGCGCTTGACTGGCAACTACCGTACCTGTAGGAAGATGGGTGATCCGTACAGCTGATTCTGTTTTATTGATATGCTGTCCGCCCGCACCACTTGCTCGATACGTGTCGATTTTCAAATCATCGGGATTGATTGCAACATCGATCGTTTCGTCTAGTTCTGGCATGACATCTACTGAACAAAAGGACGTGTGACGACGCTTCGCCGAATCAAATGGCGAGATCCGTACAAGTCGGTGCACACCCTTTTCTGATTTTAGATAGCCGTAAGCATTATGGCCTTTGATCAGCAAGGTGACACTTTTGATCCCTGCTTCATCTCCTGCTTGATAATCAAGAGTTTCCACCTGATAGCCATGTTGTTCCGACCATCTAGTATACATACGTAAGAGCATGCTTCCCCAGTCTTGCGATTCTGTACCACCTGCTCCTGGATGCAACTCAATAATTGCGTTATTCCGATCATACGGTCCATCTAACAGCATCGCTAATTCATAGGTTTTCATTTTTTCATCTAATGTTTGCAGTCTTTCTTCTGTTTCTTGCTGCATTTGTGCATCTGGTTCTTCTTGCAGCATTTCCACCATCAACTCTAATTCTTCCAATTCTTCTGCTAATGCGTTGAATTGGTCATAGGTTTCTTTGTTCGCGTTATTTTCGTTGATTACTTTCTGAGCGGCTTCACTATCATCCCAGAATCCAGGTTCCGCCATTTTAGCTTCTGCTTCAGCGATATCTTCTTCTAATTGGTCTAAGTCAAAGAGACCTCCTGAAACTTGTGACCTTTTCTCGCATTTCAGATAATAGGTTGCGAATCTCTGAAATTTCCATATTTATCCCTCTTTCTTTTGACTACAATTTATTTTAAGTATCTTTAGTTTACCAGAATCGTTTCTTAACAGAAAGAAGGTGAGTCAATTCTTAATCAAAAAGAACCGATCTCACCAACTTTACTGTCAAAAATTAGTTTTCATCTTTTCCATGACAGTTTTTATATTTTTTTCCGCTTCCACAAGGACATGGATCGTTTCTGCCTACTTTGTTCACATGCACTGGTTGTTTTTTCGCATTTGTATTGCTATTTTCTTTTGCGTCACCAGTTGTCGGTTGAACTGCTTCGCCTTGTGATACTTGTTCACGTTGCACATTTTGACGAATTTCTGCCTTCATAAAGATACGTGTAACTTCATATTCGATGGCTCCGACCATGTCTTCAAACATTTTGTAGCCTTCTGTTTGATATTCAACTAATGGATTATTTTGTCCATAGGCGCGCAGACCGATTGATTGACGTAACTGGTCCATCGCATCGATGTGATCTGTCCATTTTGAATCGACCACTCGCAGAATCACTACTTTTTCAAATTCAAGCAATTGTTCAGGACCGTTCAGTTGAGCGGCTTTCGTATTGAAGATCTCCTGTGCTAATTCATTCAAGTATTCTTTGATTTGTTGTGGTTCTTTTCCTTTTAGATCGTCAACAGAGATGCTGTCTTCATGGACAAGTGTACTACCAGCGAAATCAGCGATCCCTTCCAGATTCCAATTTTCTTTTTCTAATTGTGTATGCGCATCGACGACACGACTGATCGTGCGTTTGACCATGTTCATCAATGGTTTAGAAAGGCTCTTTTCTTCCATAATGACTTCTTGACGTTGTTTATAGATCACTTCACGTTGTTCACGCATTACATCGTCGTATTGCAAGACGTTTTTACGTGTATCGTAGTTATTTCCTTCTACGCGTTTTTGAGCAGATTCAACTTGCTTAGATAGCATTTTGCTTTGGATCACAGCATCTTCTTCACCGATCTTCATACGGTCCAAGAATGCTTTGATACGTTCAGAACCAAATCGTTTCATCAAATCATCTTCCAATGAAAGATAAAATTGAGACATCCCTGGGTCCCCTTGACGACCAGCACGTCCACGCAGCTGATTATCGATACGTCGAGATTCATGACGTTCTGTCCCGATAACGGCTAAACCACCTAATTCACGAACACCAAGACCAAGCTTGATATCTGTTCCTCGTCCAGCCATATTGGTTGCGATCGTAACTGCGCCTTTTTGACCGGCGTTCATGATGATTTCTGCTTCTTTAAAGTGATTTTTCGCATTCAAGACTTCATGAGGAATCCGTTCACGATTCAATAGATCAGAAAGCAGTTCAGAGGTTTCGACTGCGACAGTACCTACTAGTACAGGCTGCCCTTTGCGGTAACGATCTTTGATATCTTGGACGACTGCATGAAACTTACTTGTCAATGTAGGATACAATAGATCTGCTCGGTCATCACGAATAACTGGGCGGTTGGTTGGTATTTGGAAAACCTGGATGTTATAGATTTCTCTAAATTCTTCTTCTTCCGTTTTTGCTGTACCTGTCATCCCTGAAAGTTTTTTATACATACGGAAGTAATTTTGGAAGGTGATCGTAGCCATTGTTTTGGTTTCGTCTTCGATCTCTACGCCTTCTTTTGCTTCGATCGCTTGATGCAATCCATCTGAATAACGACGTCCATCCATGATACGTCCTGTAAATTGGTCAACGATCAATACTTTGCCTTCTTGAACAACATAATCGATATCCAAGAGCATGATATAGTTTGCCCGTAACGCTTGGTCAAGATGGTGTGTCAATGCTGTATTTTCAATGTCATATAGGTTTTTTAAGCCGAAAGTTTCTTCTGCTTTTTCGATTCCTGCTTCTGTTAAACTGATTGTCTTAGACTGAACATCGATTTTATAATCTTCTTCTTCCTTCAATCGTTTGACGAAATTGTCAGCTCTTGTATACAAAGCAGTTGATTTTTCTGCTTGTCCTGAAATGATCAACGGTGTTCTTGCTTCATCGATCAAAATGGAGTCTACTTCATCGACGATCGCATAGTTCAATGGACGTTGAACCATTTGATGACGATAAACGACCATATTGTCCCGCAAATAATCGAACCCTAATTCGTTATTCGTACTGTATGTGATGTCACAAAGATAAGCTTCACGTTTTTCATCTGCTGATTTTGAATTGATGTTCAATCCTACCGTCAAGCCTAAGAAATTGTATAGTTCTCCCATTTCTGTGGAGTCACGAGTTGCCAAATATTCATTGACTGTAACAACGTGTACCCCTTCTCCAGTCAATGCATTCAAATAAACTGGCATAGTGGCAGTCAGTGTCTTCCCTTCACCAGTACGCATTTCAGGAATGTTCCCATCATGAAGGACGATCCCACCCATTAATTGGACGTGGTATGGGTATAAACCTAAAACACGTTTTGCCGCTTCACGAACGACCGCAAATGCTTCAGGTAATAATTGATCTAATGTTTCACCTTTTTGGTAACGAGCTTTGAATTCAGCTGTTTTTGCTTGTAATTGTTCATCTGTTAATGCTGCCATTTCGTCAGCGTGGGCTTCGACTTTTTTGGCAATGCTATCTAAACGTTTTAGTTCTTTTTTATCATTTTCGATAATCGAACGAATAAAATTGGCCATACGTTGTGTAATCTCCTTTTTTACATATATTATCCAGACTATGTAGACTATACCTTCCATTTTAGCATTAGTCACTAATAATTGAAATATCTTAAGACGATTAAAGTGAGAACTTCATAATTAATTCATATTTCCTCATCTTAGAAAAAGTGAAAAAAGACTCGCAACACCCCTTTTAAGAGTGCTGCAAGTCAATTTTTACTGATTTAGTTGTTATTTATCAATCTGTTTCGATTAAACCGTATTTTCCATCTTTACGACGGTAAACGATACTTGTACCGTTTGTGTCCGCATCTTCAAAAATGAAGAAATTATGACCCAACATGTTCATTTGTAAAACCGCTTCTTCACTATCCATTGGTTTCAATGACAAGCGTTTCGTACGAACGATATCTAATTCAGAATCACTTTCATTTCCATCAGCTTCATTATTGAATAAAACCGCCGCATCTGCTGCATTGATTCCTTTTTCGCGAGATTTACGGTTGATTTTTGTCTTGAATTTGCGGATTTGACGTTCCAATTTATCAACGACCAAATCGATACTTGCATATAGATCTGGTGAAGTTTCTTCGGCGCGTAATACAAGATAAGGTAATGGAATGGTTACTTCCACTTTCGCTGTTTTTTCAGTATAAACTTTTAAATTTACATGGGCTGTAGCATCTGGTGCGTCACTGAAGTAACGTTCTAATTTTCCTACTTTTTTCTCAACGTAGTCCCGAATCGCTTCAGTCACTTCGATATTTTCACCGCGTACATTATATCTAAACATAAAAATTACCCCTTTCGTCTACCACAATCAAGAAGGAGAAGGACCACTCTTTCCCTCTTCTTAATACTATTATATCGAACTCTAATGTATTTGCAAACTAAATCGCTATCAATTCCATCAGTTTCTAATATTTATTTATCGCGCTAAAGAATACGTCCGGATTTTCTTTGGTTGATGAGGCAAAAGACAACTGGCTACATGAAATAACGTCTGCCCAGTCGTATAAACATCATCGATCACAAAAATAGTTTTCCCCTTTATTACAGACGGATCGACCGTAATACCAAATGGTTGGATGCTGGCTAATCGCTCATTTCTTGTTTTTTTTGCTTGTGGGTTTGAGTGATGGATACGAGTCACTAACATCTGATAATCAACCTCCGCTGCTACTAGCATTTCACTCACTTGATTGAAGCCTCTCTCAGCTAATCGTTCGTTTGATAGAGGAACTGGACAAAAAATGGCTTCTGGGTGTTGATTTTGTAAATTTTTCCAGTAAGCAGCGAATGTTCCTGAAAGGCGGATATCTCCCATAAACTTATACTGATTCAACCATTCTTGAAAGGCAGGATCGTACACAAAAAAAGCGTGATGGACAAAATCATAAACAGGGAACTTATTTTGCCATGTTAAACAGTCCTGACAAATTTTACTTTTATCCATGATCTGCTTTGCGCAACGCGGACATCTTCCTTGTTTAGGAATTTGCTGAAACAACGCAGTACAATCACTGCATAACTGTGGAACTTTTTTTACTCGCCAAAAAATTTCCTTGATGCTTAAGTCGTGTATCAAACGGCAATGACAATAGCAACATTTCATTTTTGACCTCGCAATCTTTTACCTTGCTTATTCATCTCTTTAATTTCGCGACAAGCTTGTATAATAGCTATTGTTTTTTCTTCATAGAAAAAGTACACTTCACTATTCGAAAAAGCGCCTTTTCTGTCTGCTCTCCCAGCGATCTGTACCAATGAGGATTTTGTAAATACACGATGATCCGCCCCTAAAACGACCACTGAGACTTTTTCAAAAGTCACTCCTCGTTCAAGAATCATCGTTGTCAGTAGGATATCATACTTTTTTTCTCGCATTTTCGCCACTTTCGCTATGCGATCTGGATCGCGAGCAGAAGCATTTGTTATTCTATAATCTGGCATTTTTCCCATCAAAAGTCGTGTCAAGCGTTCCATGATCTCGATGCTTGGACAAAAAAGCAATACATGATTTTGTGCCAATAACTGTTCAAGTTTGCGTATCAAAGGGCGGACCTTCTTCTCTGACAGACATTTTTTTTGCCAAGCATTCCAAAAAAATAGCTTTGGTTCAGGAAGTAATCGCTGGTGGAAACGCAAAGGCAAACGGTGTATTTGAAACGCCATACGGATTTCTTTTAATAAACGTTCAGCCGGCGTAGCACTTAAATAGATAAATCTACCTGTTGGCTTGATCGCAGTCTGCACAGCAAAAGAAAGTCCTTGATCGTCTGCGTAAGGAAATGCATCCACTTCATCAATCACAACCAAATCAAAAGCTTGATAAAAACGATAAAGTTGATGTGTCGTGCAGATCATAAATGGGCTAAATCGGTAAGGTAGCTTTGTTTTTCCATGAAGTAGCAAAATATTTTCTTCTGGAAATACTTTATCAAAACGGAGAAATAATTCATTGCAGACATCCACTCTTGGAGAAGACAAGACGACTCTGCCACCCATCTTTAAAGTTTTCATCACTATTTCATAGAGCATTTCCGTTTTTCCTGCCCCAGTGACAGCCCAGATCAAATGATGCTGTTTCTCTGGGCTGTTGACGATAGCATCTGAAAT
This sequence comes from Enterococcus sp. BSD2780061688st2 D3, assembly GCF_005844145.1. Lineage (NCBI taxonomy): Bacteria > Bacillati > Bacillota > Bacilli > Lactobacillales > Enterococcaceae > Enterococcus > Enterococcus sp. BSD2780061688st2 D3. The sequence continues at coordinate 153,966 of NZ_SPHN01000002.1, read as the reverse complement.
CGTTTTTTGCAAAAAGGTTAGTTGGCCAGTCCAAGCAAATGCAACGGGACGTTTTGGTAATGACGGCTGACAAAATAAAAATAACTGCTGGCTACTATCACAACGTCCCAAAAATAGACAATGGGTACAATAATAAAGGTTCTCAGTTAATCGACAGTTCTTTTTTCGGTTTCTTGTCCCACAGCGACCGCAGATGAGCCAATTTTTTTCCAAAACAACTGCTGGAACTTTTTTATAGGGAATCGTTTGAAAAGACGGTTCTTCCATTTCGTTCAGTTCTCTTGTGAGTAATCGCCTCCCGTAAAGCTTAGTATTTACTCGAATCACCTCCCATAACTAAATATGCCAAAACGAGAGGATCATAAAAAAAGTCTAGGACAAAAGTAAGAAATACTTTTATTCTAGACTCTCGAATAAGCAGTGGAGCAGAAGTAAGCCCTTCTGTTCCAGCTTCCAATTTATTATTTAGATTCGATCAAACGAAGCGCTTGTTGCAATACTTTTTCGCCATTCATCAGACCGTAATCAGCCATATTGATGATATCTAACGGAATCCCCTTTGGTTCTAACCGCTTTTCAAAGTCAGCTTTCATAAAACGAACTTGTGGCCCTAATAATAGAACGTCTACCTCTTTTGAGGCTAAATGATTATCTGCATCAGAAGCGGATACTGCAAAAATATCTGTGTCGATTCCTTCTTCTTCAGCAGCCTTTTGCATTTTTGTTACAAGTAAGCTGGTACTCATCCCAGCTGAACATACGAGCATGATTGTTTTCTTTGTCATTTTACTCTCTCCTTTTTACAAAGCAAGCGTTTTCTTTTCGCCTGTGTGCCTATTATACAAAATAGGAAGAGAATGTCAACGGTTTCTTAAAATTTCATTCAATCAAATAACCAACTTGATTTAACTAGCTGATTAAAAACAACATATTCCTTTTTTAGATTGATTACAACTACTTCGTAACCAGCATTTATCCAACCATATGCACCTTTTTCAGGATGCTTATAATCATTCGCCCACCAATCAGTACTTTGTCTGGCAGATTTAGGGAGGCCATAACTGGGAAAGAGCAGTTCATCGATTTGAGTAAATGTCAGAGTAATTTGCGAGCCGCCATTGTTTTTTAAATATTGCGTAATGGCATCATATTTTTTTGTACGTTCTTTCATCCCCATCTCACCTCTCTCCTTTTATTATCGCACACTCTTCCGATTTCGCAAGCGTTATAAATGTTGAAACAATGGACTGAATTCATTATACTTTTACTATTGACTGTAATGTGAAAGAGGTGAGTACCATGCTTCATAGTTATCAAACGATCAAAGAAGACGGACAAAGTGAAATCGAAATCAAAAAATCACGTTTCATCTGCTCTCTCAAACGAGTCACAAGTGAAGAGGAAGCAAAAGATTTTATTCAAGCAATAAAAAAAGAACATTGGAAAGCAAATCATCATTGTAGCGCATTCGTGATCGGAGAAAAAAATGAGATCCAAAGAAGCAGTGACGATGGCGAGCCAAGTGGAACGGCTGGTGTACCGATGTTGGAAGTGCTGAAAAAAAATGAACTGATCAATGTTATAGCGGTCGTTACCCGCTATTTCGGTGGTACAAAACTTGGTACTGGGGGGTTGATCAGAGCGTATACGCATGCTGTTTCACATGCTTTAGAAGAGATTGGGATCGTAAAAGGGACCTTGCAACAAGAGATTTCCGTTCATATCACCTATCCTCAATTAGGCAAATTAGAAAACTATCTTACACTCAATCAGCTAACGATCAAAGAAACGAATTATACAGATAAAGTGACTGTAGTTTGTTTGGTCACAGAAGATAGCGTGGCTTCTTTTAAAGAATCCATCATTGAGTTGATGAACGGTCAAGTCTCATTTACCGATGGTGCTGTTTCTTATCATGAACAACTGATCAATAAATAAGTCAAGTGACCCGTTTGTTGTTTGTCGACACTCAAAAAATGAATAGCGTAGGCCAAATCTAAAAACCAGTTTTGCTACAGACTCTAATTCTCAATAAACGGTGTCCAAAAGTCATTTTTTTCGGAAATTTCAAAAAAGAGGCTAGAACAGAAATGTTTAACTCCTTCCACTTGATCCTTGAAGTTAAATACCTCTGTTCTAGCCTTTATCCAATAGATGTCCTGCTACTATTTTTCTAAATAAAATTCAAAACGATTGCCTACATACTGCGTACGTACATACTCGAATGGCGTGCCGTCTTCAAAATAAGAGATTTGTCTCAAACGCAACACCGCATCCCCTCTTTTGATCTCCAAATACTCAGCGATCTTTTCAGATGCTAACACAGCCGTGATGGTTTGATTTGCTGCCCCGATCTTATTTCCGCTTTTTTCTTCAAGCGTTCGATAAAGCGATTCGGTTATTTCAGCTTTGCTGTATGCATCGATGATTTTTTGAGGAACACTTGCTACTTCAAAACAAATTGGAATATCATCTGCGTAACGAATACGTTCCATACGTAAGATCGTGTCTTCTTTTTGCAGATTCAATTTTTCCATCTCACTAGAACTAGGAGATGTCAAAAAATAAGAAATCGTTCGACTGGAAGGTACTCGGTTCTGCGATTCCATGATTTCAGTGAAACTTGTCGCACCTGTCATCTTTTCTTGTACTTTTTTACGCGCGACATATGTACCCGAACCGATTTTTCTTTCTAAGATCCCTTCATCAGCTAGATTCTGAATCGCTTGTCTCAAAGTCATTCGACTGACATTGAATTTTACAGCTAATTCTCTTTCAGAAGGAAGACGATCACCGATTTTCCAGATGCCCTGTTCGATTTCACTTTTGATCTGATCATGAATTTGTATATATACTGGTAATTGATTCGACATATCGTATACCCGTCCTTTCGTTTCTTCTATTATAACTGGTATATACCTGATTCACAACCGAAAAGAGTACCACTTCTAGCTAAATCCCCTCTTTTTTGCAATCTTTCGATGATCTTGGCTTTTCCCAAAAAAAGGAACAATACAAAAAACGTATTGTTCCTTTTTCTCTCCAATTTCTCAAACCTAAACGACTTTTTTCTCGATCTCTTCTCGAAACGGTGGGAGCAGAAGCAACTCCTTTTGAAATAAGTCGAAACCCATCTAAAGCTAAAAAGCAATTTTCATGAATCCCTACTTATTTCTCTGGGTTGAACGCTTCTGTCTTAGCCTCATCGTCACAATAGAACTGTTTCAAAAAATATTTTTTACTATTCAGAAGTGGAAATGTACGCTCATGCTTTCTGTTTCTCCAACGTTTTATTTGCTGTTGCCATCATCAAACGGATACGATTCAACTGGTTGACGATGGATACACCTGGATCATAATCGATGGCTGCGATATTCGCATTAGGGTAGCGGTGACGTAATTCTTTGATCACTCCTTTGCCCACGACATGATTTGGTAAACAGCCAAAAGGTTGCATGCAGACGATATTATGCACATCATTTTTTAGCAATTCGATCATTTCACCAGTCAAGAACCACCCTTCACCTGTATGGTTCCCGATTGAAAGGATCTGGCTAGCATCTTTCGCCAAGTCATCGATCGATTGGATTCCGTCAAAACGTTCAGATTTGCGCAATGCTTTATCCATTGGTTTTTCGATCCATTCGATCATTTTGATTGCAAATTGAGCAAGTAATTTACTTTGTTTTGACATTCCAAGTTGTTCATACTTCCAAATTTGGTTATACAACGAATAGTTCATAAAGCCGATGATGTCTGGAACGACTGCTTCAGCACCTTCTGCTTCTAATAATCGAACGATATCATTGTTCGCTGTAGGTGAGTATTTCACTAAAATTTCGCCAACTACACCAACTTTGGGTTTCTTTTCAGAAGAAATCGGAACGGTATCGAACGCTTGGATGATTTTTTTCATGTTGCTGTTGAATAAAGTGATTGAACCGTTACGCACATTCTTTTCTACTTTTTTCAGCCACTCTTGATGCAATCGATCGATACTGCCTTCTTCCAATTCATAAGGACGCGTGCGATAAACGACTCTTTCGAAGAGATCCCCATATAAAAAGGCAATAGCTACACGTTTAAGCATAGGCAAAGTAAACTTGAATCCTGGATTAGACTCTACCCCTTGATTTCCCATTGAGATAGAAACAACGGGGATTTGTCCAAAGCCAGCATCATTCAATGCTTTACGTAAAAGTGGGATATAGTTCGTTGCTCGGCAGCCTCCACCAGTTTGTGTCATCATGACGCTTGTATTTTCCAAATCATACTTGCCACTTTCAAGTGCTTCAACTATCTGACCAATCGAAATGATTGCAGGGTAACAAGCATCATTGTTGACGTACTTCAAGCCTACATTGATTGCTTCATTGTCTTCTGCTGGTAGACATACCACATGATATCCAGAAGCATTTAGTGCAACATCCACTAAACCTGATTGATGGATCGGACTAAGCATCGGTAATAACAGTGTATGTTTTTCCTTCATTTCTTTCGTAAAAGTAATTTTTTCAGGTTCTTCAAACCGTTTTACAGGTTCAAATTGTCGTTTTTCTCGTTCATTTACTGCGGCTTTTAGTGAACGTAACCGGATCCTGATGGCACCTAGATTCGATCCTTCATCAATTTTAAGCACCGTGTAGATCTTGCCATATTGATCCATGATCTCTTCCACTTGGTCTGTTGTGACCGCATCGATCCCACAACCAAATGAGTTTAGTTGAACCAATTCAAGATTTTTCGATTTTGCGACTACCCTTGCAGCTGCATATAAACGTGAATGATAGACCCATTGATTGACCACACGAAGATTTCCTACATCTCCTAAATGAGAAATACTATCCTCCGTCAAAACATGGAATCCTTCTTGTGTGATGACTTCAGCGATTCCGTGGTTGATTTCTGGATCTAGGTGATACGGTCTGCCAGAAAGAACGATTCCTCGTTGGTTTTTCTGGTTCAACATGACTAACGTTTCTTCCCCTTTTTGTTGGATATCTCGTTTAAAAGAATCGAGTTCTTCATAGCCATGATGCAAAGCTGTAGCTACTTCTTCTTCTGTGAAACCAAAATCAGAAAATGTCTGATGTAGGACTTTTGCAACAGACGCTTCGTTTGCTAAGTTCAGAAAAGGATTGCGATAATCTACTTTGCCTGCGCGGATATCATCGACATTATTGCGGATGACATCTGGATAGCTTTGTACGATCGGACAATTGAAATGATTGTCTGCACCCGCAAATTCAGGACGTTCAAAGATGACCCCTGGATAAAAGATTCTTGAGACACCCGAGTCAATTAGTGCTTGGATATGACCATGTGTCAATTTAGCTGGGTAACAAGCCGTATCACTAGGGATTGTTTCCATTCCTTGTTCATACAGTTCTTTGTTTGAACGAGGAGATAAAGTTACTCTAAATCCTAGATCAGAAAAGAATGTATGCCATAGTGGATAATTTTCATACATATTCAGTACACGTGGTATCCCGATCGTTCCATTGACAGCTTCTTTTTTTCGAAGTGGACGGTACTTGAACAAACGACGGTACTTATAATCGACTAAGTTGACTTTTTTATCTTCTTTTTTGATTTTGATACGTGCACCGCGTTCACAACGATTTCCTGTAATAAAACGTCGTCCATCAGAAAAAAGAGTGACAGTTAACATACAATTGTTTTCACAAAGACCACAATGAGTGAATTCTTTTTCAGAAGTAAATTGAGCCAACTCTTCTAAAGACAGAATCGTACTTTCATCACCAATCTCGTAATCTTCCAGTGCAATCAAAGCAGCTCCATAAGCCCCCATCAGACCTGCAATGGATGGACGAACGACTTCTCTGCCACTAATCATTTCAAATGCACGTAACACAGCTTCATTATAAAAAGTGCCACCTTGGCAAACGATTTTTTCTCCAAGTTCTTCTGGTCTTCTTACTTTGATTACTTTATATAATGCATTTTTGATAACTGAATAAGAAAGTCCTGCAGAGATATCACCTACAGATGCCCCTTCTTTTTGTACTTGTTTTACTTTTGAGTTCATAAAAACAGTACAACGTGAACCTAGATCAACTGGTGCTTGCGACTCGACTGCTGCTTGCGCAAAACTTCTTACGTCATATTTCAAAGATTTGGCAAATGTTTCAATAAAGGAACCACAACCTGAAGAACAAGCTTCATTTAGCTGAATCGAAGATAACACACCTTCTTTGATAGTCATAGCTTTCATGTCTTGTCCGCCGATATCTAAAATAAAGTCAACACCTGGTTGAAAGAAATTTGCAGCTTTATAATGTGCCATTGTTTCAACTTCACCAATATCGACTTTGAGTGCATTCTTGATCAATGCTTCACCGTACCCAGTGGCCGCTGCTTTTCCGATATAGACATCTTCTGGTAACTGTTCATAAAGGTCTTTTAAAACTGCCATCGTTGTTTCCAAAGGCTGACCTTCATTATTGCCATAAAAAGAAAATAGGATATCGCCATCTTCATTAATCAAGACTACTTTTGTTGTAGTTGATCCTGCATCGATGCCTAAAAATGCAACACCGTGATGTTCAGAAAGTTTTTTTTCTGAAGCCTGTGCTTTTGCATGTCTTTGACGAAATTGAGCAAGTTCATTTTCATCTTTAAATAAAGGAGTCAATGTCTTGGAAGGATTTAATTGGGCTTGGTTCCCATTTTCTAACGTGTCAATGAGTTTCGCCATTGTGGTTGGCTCAGCTTCTTCTGCATAAAATGCTGCGCCCATCGCCACAAACAATTGCGGATCTTCTGGAAAAATGACATCTTCTGGGGCTAGATTCAACGTATCGATGAATCGTTGACGAAGTTCAGACATGAAGTAAAGCGGTCCACCTAAAAATGCGACTTTCCCTTTGATTTTACGACCAGCTGCAAGTCCAGCAATGGTTTGATTCACGACAGCTTGAAAGATACTCGCTGCTATATCTGAACGATCAGCACCTTCATTGATCAGTGGTTGAACATCTGTTTTTGCAAAAACGCCACATCTCGAAGCGATCGGATAAATTTGTTGGTAATTTTTAGCTAATTCATTGACTCCATTTGCGTCTGTTTTAAGTAAAGAAGCCATTTGATCAATAAAAGCTCCCGTGCCTCCTGCACAACTACCATTCATCCGCTGTTCCAAAGAGCCTTCAAAAAATGTGATTTTCGCATCTTCACCACCTAATTCGATTGCGACATCTGTCTCCGGTATGATTTCCTCTACCGTTCGTGTACAGGCAATAACTTCTTGAACAAAGGGGATATCTAACATCTCTGCTAATCCCATTCCACCTGATCCTGTGATTGCAATCGAAAGAGGCTGCTCAGCAACCAACTTTTGCGCTTCTCTCAATGTTTGTAACGCTGCTTTTTTGACATCTGAGTAATGTCGTTCATACTTAGAATAAATCGTCTTTCCTTGTTCATCTATTACAATTAATTTGACGGTCGTCGAACCGACATCGATCCCCGCTTTTAAACTCATATTTTCTCCCACTCTCTTTTAACGGACACCTTGTTGAATATATAACAAATTGTCTGTTATACTACTTATGTATATTTTAGGTACCTTTTTAAGTTTTTGCAATAAGCAAACTATCGCAGTTTGTGAGATAAGCAACAAAAGAATGTGAAATGTCGAAAAATAAGCGAGGAAATTTTATGGGGAATAAAACAGATCTTCGAGTAAAGCGCACCCACAAAATGATTGTGGAAGCTTTTGTCCGCTTACTAGAAAAAGAAAAAAATTATGAATCAATCACGATCCAAGCCATCGCAGATGAAGCGATGATCAATCGAGCAACTTTTTATGCCCATTTTAAAAACAAAGAAGATCTTTATGAACAGATCTTTGATATTGCCATTGAAGTTTTTATGTCTGTTTTGGATTTAGAACCATTGGTTGATGGCAATCGAATCAAGTTGAACCATATCATTCGTGCATTAACAACGATCTATGTGAATATCCAGAAAAATAAAGTGCTTTTCTTAACTACGATGGATGGAGCATCGATTGAATTATTTCGAAAAAAATTGGAAATGTTTCTGTATGATAAATACGCAAGTATTTTTAACAACTTACAAATCAAAGAGAGCCAATTAGAAGTTCCAATCGATTTCATCACGGAATATATGACTTCTATTTTTGTTGGTACTCTTCATTGGTGGATCACAAGTGACACAGATATGACACCCGAAGAACTTGCCGCATTAGTCGTTAAATTAGTCGGTAACGGACACTTGACTGTCCTAGGAATCGAAGTCGTTAAATAACAAAATCTCTAGAAATCAGTAAAAAAGAAGATTTCTAGAGATTTTTGTTATTATTAGCGGTTTTTTGATAGCCATTTTTTCGTATGGTTCGTGGGGCGTTTAGATGTTATCTGTACAGCTTTATCAGATTTTTTTGGAAAATGGACTTCCACATTGTATTTTTCTGATTTCATTAAATCATAGATCTTTTCTGCAGTTTCATCAACTTTTTCTTTCCATCTCATTTTTCCTGCCTCCATTTCTATCTTCTATACTTACTCTAGCTTAAATTGGCAGAATCTTCAAGAAACAAGGTGTTTTTTGCAAAAAAAAAGAGCGATTCTCAATGATCACTCGTAAAAACTGGGGTAGCTGGATTCGAACCAACGCATGAGGGAGTCAAAGTCCCTTGCCTTACCGCTTGGCTATACCCCAATGAATGGAGGAGAGTGGATTCGAACCACTGAACCCTAAGGAACGGATTTACAGTCCGTCGCGTTTAGCCACTTCGCTACTCCTCCAAAAGGTCTGTATCAACCTGACTTAGTTATAATACCTAATTTCCCAAATTTTTGCAACCCTTTATTGAAAATTTTTTTGATATTTTTTTAGTCATGCAGATTCCAGTGACGAATCACTGTTTCTATCGCATTTTCAAGGGTTTTTTCTTTGCCAAAATCTTCTTCCCCAAAGAAAATCTCAAATTCTTTTGGTCCATAAGCTAAAATTTCACCGATCAATTTTTTGCCTATAAATAACTGTGTGACCTCATATGTTTTTCCATTGATATTCTTTTTTACTTCTTCAATACGAACTTCTATATCTTTATTCTTTTTTGACATCTTTTTCCCACCTCCATGATAGTTTATCATATTTGAAGGGGGAATACATCGTCTACGCCCAAAAGACTTTTTCCCCCAGCAAATTTGTTACGAATCTCCTCTTGCTGTTGCAAAAAAATTAGCTGCTGCCCCGATTAGATTCGCCTCATTTCGGTAATCGCATAGCAAGAGTTGAGGATCAAAATCATTCAATTCATAGCGAGTGGTCAATTTTTTCATCCGTTGATTCAATTCTTTAAGCAAGTCTTTTTTTGCTGAGATACCGCCACCTATGATAATTGCTTCTGGATCAAAAGTAAATTGGATACTGAATAGCCCTTTCGTCAAATAATCGTAAAAACGGTCGACTTCTTCTTTAGCGATCTGATCGCCTTGTTCAGCTAATGCAAATACTTCTTTTCCGCTATAGGCCGTTTTGGCTAGGCCTTTTCGTTCACAGTATCGCCAAGCCATGCTTACCGCAGTTCCCAGCTGACTAAATGTTTGATTGTTGTCTAATAACATCAGCCCGAATTCCCCACCGTATAGATGGGCCCCTTTATGGATCTTCCCATCCATGAACACTGCTCCACCGACACCTGTGCCAATCACCACAAATGCTACATTTTGATATGCTTTCGCTGCACCTTCGTAAAATTCTGCCATCCCTGCACAATTTGCATCATTTTCGATCGTCACAGGTAGACAAAACAATTGCTCTAACTCTTCAAAAATATTGAATCCATGGATATAAGGAATGGCACTGATTCCTTCAATCCTTTGTTTTTCATTGTTCACTACACCTGGTGAACTGATGGCTATCCCTTCGATGCTCAAAGTAGCTGATAATGAGTCATATATCTGGTATAAATCCGTTTTCATTTTTTCCCAAGTATCGGGAGTTGGAAATTGTCCAGTTCCCTCAAGTGATACGCCATTCCAATATCCATATTTCACTGCAGAACCGCCAAAATCAAAAGCTAAAATTCCCATGCTCGTCTGTTCTCCTTTTTTGCTTACTACGTCTATTGTAAAATATCCTGCGCCTTTTTGAAAGCACTTTATTTTTAGATCATCAGTTCCAAAGTCACTTGATCACGTAGCAACTCCCCATCTTCATAGATGGGTTCAGGATAATTTTTGACAAAATAGTCGATATCCCTGGAAACTTCCACAAATCCAACTTTTTTATAAAGATGGAGGGCAGCAGACGACACACTACCTGTCCGAATGATTATTTTATTTTGGGCGTTTTTACCCTCTCTAAGATGTTTGATCGTGTGAAGCAATAATTGACGGCCAATTCCTCTTCCTTGCTCGCTAGGGGCAACAGCAACGTTCATGATCTCATATTCTGTCTCTCTATTATCGTACACGATGACCCCTTTTATCTCATCAGCTACTTGCCAAACAAAGCCGGAGCCCGTATCTACATACATTTGGATTTTTTCTTTATCAGGATCTGCATCTAATAATAGCTCCCATGGAAGATGCTGCTTATCTAATGTGGTGAACATACCGTCTCCTTACTATTTTTTATAGTGTGGCATTTCCTTATCCTTTTTATTCCTTGTCAATTGGAATTTTAAAGGCACGTAATCGATACCACCTTTGACGAACGGATGACAGCGTAAAATGCGTGCTGTCCCCATCAGTGTCCCTTTCATCGCTCCATGCGACTGGATCGCTCGGATCATATAATTTGAACAGGTAGGGTAATAACGGCAACTAGGAGGAAATGCAGGGGAGATAAAGCGCTGATAAAAGCGAACGAGCCCAATCAACATTTTTTTCATATTCTTTCCTCCATTTCTTTTCTACTTCAATAAAAAGCGGAGACAAAAGTAGTGAACCTCAAAGAACAAGAAGGAACTTTCACTAACTGAGTTCATGATCTTTGAGATCTTCGTTTATTTCCGAATAAATTACTTCTGTCCTCGCTCCTTATTCTGATTTAATAAGGGGAATACAGGTGGTCTTTACTCAACCTTTTTTTGCCTAACTTTATTTAGGACGAACGAAACAAAGGGTTTCTTAAAATAGCTATATCAGCGATTTTAAGAACCCTCTTTTTTACTTTAAAACGAACAATGTAAGATCAGTCTTCAACTAAAAAAATCTCGAATATGAAGCCATAAGCTTGGTTGAAAAACTTTAAGCGGATTGCCTTCACCAATCACTCCGTACCCGATCATCGTACCGGCAATAAAAAGGAGAATCAATAATAAGACAACGAGCAGTATCTTGACCAAGCTGACTAAAATATAGCGTTGTGTACTCATCTAACCACGTCCTTAAGCAATCGTTTGTGCTGTCTTATCAGCAGTTACTTGGTTACTCTCAACACGTTCAACATCCGCACCTAATTGTTGCAATTTGATATGGAAGTTATAATAGCCACGATCTAAGTATTTTAGATTACGAACACGTGTGATCCCGTTTGCTTTCAAGCCAGCTAATACTAAAGCTGCTGCTGCACGCAAGTCAGTTGCATACACTTCTGCACCTTGTAACTCATGGTTTCCATCCATGATGGCTACATTGCCGTCGATTTTTACATGCGCATTCATTCGACGCATTTCTTCTAAATGTTGGAAACGATTTTCAAAAACTGTTTCCGTCACCATGCTTGTACCTTCAGCAACTAATTGGATTGCTGTCATTTGTGCTTGCATATCTGTAGGAAATCCAGGATGAGGCATTGTTTTTACATCTGTAGGCAAGATATGTTTTGGTCCAACGACACGGATCCCGCCTTCTTCTTCAGTGATCTTAGCACCCATTTCGATCAGTTTAGAGATCAATGGTCGGTTGTGTTCTGAGATAGCGTCAGCGATCAAAACATTTCCTTCAGTCATTGCAGCGGCTACCATGAATGTGCCTGCTTCGATACGGTCTTGTACGATTGAATGTTTCACAGCATGAAGATGTTCAACACCTTCGATACGCATCGTTTCTGTTCCAGCACCGTAAACATTGGCGCCCATTTTATTTAAAATATTGGCAAGGTCAACGATTTCTGGTTCACGTGCTACGTTTTCAATGATTGTTGTTCCTTTTGCTTTTACAGCTGCCATCATGATATTTTGAGTTGCTCCAACACTAGGAAAGTCCAAATAGATCGTGTTACCGATCAATTGATCTGCAATAGCTTCGATATAGCCGTTCTTTTGGATGATTTTAGCTCCTAATGCTTGGAATCCTTTTAGGTGCAGATCAATTGGACGTTTACCAATTGCACATCCTCCTGGCATAGCTACTTTCGCATGACCATTTCTTGCAAGCAATGGTCCCATTACAACGATCGAAGCACGCATTTGGCTAACATATTCATAAGGTGCTTCAATTTCTAACTGTCTTGAGGCATCAAGTGTTACTTGATTCATTTCTTCATCAAACGCTACATCGACATTTAAATGACGAATCACTTGATTCATCGTGAAAACGTCAGAAAGAATAGGAACATTATTTAATACGGTTGTTCCCTCTTCTGCCAATAAACTAGCAGCTAAAATAGGTAAAACCGCATTTTTAGCTCCTTCGATTTTTACTGTTCCATTTAATTGATTGCCACCTTTTACGATGATCTCTTCCATGTTGTTCCCCCCAAAAAATTCCAATGAGCTACAGTTGCTCAAAATCTTTTCTATTATATCATTTCTTCTTTTAAAATAGTACCTTTTTTTAAAATAATAGGCTAACGAAAAGGTTGCGACACAAAGCGATGATCTCTAAGAAAAAATTACTCGCCGTATACCCTAAAAAAATAGAAAAAAGTACAATCGTCATGCGAATCTGTGTATTATGCATCGCTCTAAAAAAGGTTTCGATGCGCAAAGAACGTAAAGACCAAAAAGCTAAATAAATGAATGCTAAGTGGCTAACAATTCGGATAATCGCATCAATTCCGTATACTTGCATAGCTACGTCCTTTCTAACAATTGTTTTTTTACGATAACTAACAAAACGATGATACCATAAATTGGAAGAATAGAGAAATTATTGATTGCAAAAAGTATAATTTTTTTGTTTTTTTCTTGACAAATTTCAAGAAATGAATGTGGGACAAATCTAAAAATCAAGTTTGCCACAGACTCTAATTCCTAATAAACTGTGTCCAAAAGTCAGTTTTTTCGGAAATTCCAAAAAAGAGCGTGGCGAACATATAGAAAGACGTTTATCCAATACTTTACATCTCATGTTACTTTTCTTTTAAATAAAAAAAGAACGTGGACAAAAGTAACAAATACTTTTGTCCACGTTCTAATACGGATAAACAATCAGAGCAGAAAACACTTGGAAGAGCAAGCTGAAATTCACAAAATCTAAAAAATCGAGTTTCGCAATTTTCTTCTTGATCCCTTAGCACTGCTGTCTTGATTATTTATGACTATGAATGTTTTGAAACCTTGATTCGGTTGATTGCACGATGCAAAGCAACGGTTGCACGTTTCAATTCATTTGTATCTTCTTTTTCTTTTGCTTCTTCGATTTGTCGTTCCGCACGTTGTTTTGCTCTTTCCGCACGAGAAACATCGATATCACGTTCACGTTCCGCACTATCGGCTACGATAGAAACAACGTTATCACGTACTTCCATGATCCCGCCATTTACTGCGATCCAGTCGACATGCGTATCGGAGTCAGTTCTTTTTATACGAACTTCATCGATCGTTAAAGGAACGATGATGGGCGCATGTTTAGGTAGAATACCGAGTTCGCCGGCTGTTGTGCGTGCAACTACGATCGCTGCATGGTGATCATAGACCAAACCGTCAGGAGTAACCACGTTAACTGTTAAATATTGATCCATGGGGCACCCCTTTCTAGTAGCCTAGTTTTTTCGCTTTTTCTACGACGTCTTCGATTCTACCAACACTACGGAATGCTTCTTCAGGAAGGTCATCGTATTTACCTTCTAAGATTTCGCGGAATCCTTTGACAGTTTCTTCAACTGGTACATATGACCCTGGAAGACCTGTAAATTGTTCTGCTACGTTAAAGTTTTGTGACAAGAAGAATTGAACTCTACGTGCACGAGAAACTAAAACTTTTTCTTGGTCAGATAATTCATCCATCCCTAAGATAGCAATGATATCTTGTAATTCACGGTAACGTTGTAAGACATGCTGTACTTCCGTCGCTACTTTATAGTGTTCTTCTCCGACGATTTCTGGAGCAAGCGCACTTGATGAAGAAGCGAGTGGATCTACGGCTGGGTAAATCCCTTGTTCTGTCAATTTACGTTCCAAGTTCGTTGTTGCATCTAGATGGGCAAATGCTGTTGCTGGCGCTGGGTCAGTATAGTCATCGGCTGGTACATAGATTGCTTGGATCGAAGTGATCGAACCTTTTTTCGTTGAAGTGATCCGTTCTTGTAATTGACCCATTTCTGTTGCTAGCGTTGGTTGGTATCCAACGGCAGAAGGCATACGACCTAATAGGGCAGAAACTTCTGAACCGGCTTGAGTGAAACGGAAAATATTATCAATAAACAATAGCACGTCTTGTCCTTCAACATCACGGAAGTATTCAGCAATCGTCAAACCAGTCAAGGCAACACGCATACGTGCACCTGGTGGTTCGTTCATTTGACCAAACACCATGGCTGTTTTTTCAATAACTCCTGAATCTTTCATTTCATAATAAAGGTCATTACCTTCACGTGTACGTTCACCAACACCAGTAAATACAGAAATACCACCGTGTTCTTGAGCGATATTATGGATCAATTCTTGGATCAATACAGTTTTACCTACACCGGCACCACCGAATAATCCAACTTTCCCACCTTTTAAGTAAGGAGCAAGCAAGTCAATAACTTTGATCCCAGTTTCAAGGATCTCAGTACTTGTACTTAACTCATCAAAGTTTGGTGCTTTTTTATGGATTTCGCTACGTTTTGCATCTTCTGGGAAAGGTGCAGATAAATCGATCGTATCTCCTAATACATTGAATACACGACCTAACGTTTCTTTACCCACTGGGACAGAAATTGCTTTTTCTGTATCAATGACTTCCATTCCGCGTTGTAATCCATCTGTTGATTCCATCGCGATTGTACGGATGACACCGTCACCTAATTCTAGCGCTGTTTCAAGAACAACTTTCGATTTCTTCTCATCATTTTTATAAACAACTAAAGCGTTGTTGATATCTGGTAAGGATTGGTCTAAAGAAAATTCCACGTCGACAACGGGACCGATTACTTGAACAATCTTGCCTGAACTCATCTTTTTTCCTCCAATCTCAATACTATTCTAGTGCCGAAGCTCCGGCAACAATTTCGGTAATTTCTTGGGTAATAGCCCCTTGTCTTGCACGGTTATAAGAAACCGTTAGATCATCGATGATCGTTGCGGCATTATCCGTTGCTGTCTTCATAGCTGTCATACCGGCAGCATGTTCTGCTGTCTTGGCATCAACGATTGCACCATAAATCAAGCTATCTGCATATTGAGGTAACAATTGAGCCAAGATTTCTTCTTTTGATGGTTCAAAAATATATTCTTGTTCAAAGGTTGTTGCTTCCTCAGGGTCTAAATCAGAAATCGGCAGCATTTTTTCTACCCGAAATTGACTAGTTAGTGAATTGATATGATGGTTGTAACATACATACAATTCATCAAATACTTCATTTTGATACATAGTTGTTGCCATTCCTACGATCTTGCGAACTTCATCAAAACTTGGTTGGTCAGATAAATTACGCAATTCGTAAGCTAAATTGATTCCTCTTGCTTTGAAGAAGTCTGCACCTGTTCCGCCGATTGCGATCATTACGTAATCGTCAGGTGATTGGTGATCTTCTTCTAAAATGGACATCGTTTGCTTCAAGATCGAGCTATTATAGCCACCAACTAAACCACCATCCGCAGTGATCACGATGTACCCCGTCTTCTTCACTGGTCGACTGATCAACATACTGTTGTAGTTGATGTCTCCACGAGGATTGTCTGAGGCGATATCGTTTAATTGCGTTGCGGTCAAATGGGTCACGATCTCTCTAACTTTGTTTGCATAGATCTGAAACTTCTGAGAAGAAGCTTCAGATTTTGTTAGTTTAGAGGCGGACACCATTTGCATTGCGCGCGTGATTTGACTGGTTTTCTTAGTTGAAGCGATCCGAGTCTTGATTTCATTTAATGAAGCGCCCATTCATCTCACCTCACTATGCATTTTGAATGGATTTCAATTTGTCTTCTGTTGAAGAAGAATTACCTTTTGACGCCAAAAAGATATCTTTATATTCTTGGATCGCAGTATTCAAAGCTTCTTCTTCTGGAAGATCCTTCGTTGTACGAATCGTTTCAAAAATATCTGAATGGTTATTATCTAGATATTCAAATAATTCATGTTCAAAATCTAAAATACTATCAACAGGGATACTATCTAAGAATCCATGTGTCAAAGCATATAAGATGACTACTTGTTTTTCAACAGCAAGTGGTGCATGAAGTTTTTGTTTCAAGATTTCAACTGTACGGCGACCACGATTTAATTTTGCTTGTGTCGCAGCGTCTAAGTCAGAACCGAACTGTGTAAATGCTTCTAATTCACGATAACTTGCTAAATCAAGACGTAAAGTTCCGGCAACTTTTTTCATTGCTTTGATCTGTGCAGAACCACCTACCCGAGAAACGGATAACCCAGCGTCAACAGCTGGTCGAGTTCCGGCATAGAACAAGTCGCTTTCCAAGAAGATTTGTCCGTCAGTGATCGAGATAACGTTTGTTGGAATGTAGGCAGAGATATCTCCAGCTTGTGTTTCAACAAATGGTAAAGCAGTCATTGAACCGCCACCCAATTCATCACTCAATTTAGCTGCACGTTCTAACAGACGTGAATGTAGGTAGAAAACATCCCCTGGATATGCTTCACGACCTGGTGGACGACGTAATAGTAATGAAAGTTCACGATAAGCAACGGCTTGTTTTGATAAATCATCAAAGATGATCAAAACATGTTTTCCATTGTACATGAATTCTTCACCCATAGCAGTCCCTGCATAAGGAGCGATATAAAGTAATGGAGCTGGTTGTGATGCTCCAGCATTCACGACGATCGTATAATCCATCGCACCATATTTTTTCAATGTTTCTACTTGTGTACGAACTGTAGAATCTTTTTGACCGATTGCAACATAGATACAGATCATATCTTGACCTTTTTGGTTAAGGATCGTATCGATCGCAATTGATGTTTTCCCTGTCTTACGGTCACCAATGACTAACTCACGTTGACCACGACCAATTGGAACTAAAGCATCGATTGCTTTTAATCCCGTTTGCATTGGTTCATTAACAGATTTACGTTGCATAACGCCTGGTGCCATTGCTTCAACTGGACGAGCCTTGTCTGTTGCAATTTCACCTAATCCATCGATTGGTTGACCTAGCGGATTAACGACACGTCCGATCAATGCGTCCCCAACTGGAACTTCCATGATCTTTCCTGTACGTTTTACTTTGTCTCCTTCACGAATGGATTCGAAATCACCAAGGATGATGATACCTACATCATTAGATTCTAAGTTTTGTGCCATTCCGTATGAGCCGTTTGAAAATTCAAGCAACTCACCACTCATCGCATTTTCTAAACCATGTGCACGAGCGATTCCGTCACCAACATAAGTAACGGTACCGATTTCTTCGACTGAAAGCACGTTTTGATAATTTTCAATTTGTTCTTTAATCAAGGCACTAATTTCTTCTGCTTTGATAGCCATTCGATTCACCTACCTCTTTGTACTATCTATTTAATTGACTACGCATTTTTTCTAATTGCGTGCGAATGCTTCCGTCGATCACTCGATGGTTGGCTTCAACAATTGCCCCACCAATAATAGATGAATCAACGATTTCTTTTAATTCAACTGTTTGATAGTCCATTGTTTTTGCAACATTCTTTTCTAAATTTTGTAACTGTTCCTCAGAAAGCGGTACTGCTGTTTTTACACTACCTAAAAGTAGTCCTTTATGTTCGTTGTAACGATGTTCGTATTCATCGATCATAAAGGTTAGATCAGACATTCGATTGTAATTGTAAACAACTTCTAAAAAGTTTTTCACAGTGCCCTCGAAGCCTGCAACAAGTTTATCCATAATTAGACGTTTTTCATGAGGTTCTAAGCGGACATCACTAAGCAGGTTTCCTAATTCCGGAACTTCTGCATAGATTTGTCGCAAACTTAATAACTCTTGGTAAATTTCTTCCGCACGATTTGAATCGATCGCCAGTTCAAACAATGCTTTACCATAGCGTCTGCCTACAGTATATTTATCTAGTTTCATTTGAAGAACCTAGACCTTCGATATATTGATTGATTAAAGATTCGTGCATTTCTGGAGAAAGTTCTTTGTTCAAGATTTTTGCCGCAATTTGAAGAGATAGATCAGCTACATCATCTTTCACAGAGTTTAAAGCTGAGTCACGTTCTAATGTGATATCGGCTTGCGCTTTGCTTTTTAGACGAGCTACTTCTTCTTGCGTATCCTTCAAAATATTTTGACGGCTTAATTCTCCACTTTCTTTCGCATTTTTAATGATATCAGCTGCATCTGAACGAGACGCTAACAATTGTTGTTCACGTTCTTGTTCCATTTTTGCTGATTTGATGCGAGATTGTTCGGCAGAATCTAAATCATTGGCGATCTTATCTTCACGTTTTTTCAAAATATCGCTGATTGGGCCCCAAGCAAAATGCTTTAGTAGGGCCAGTAGTATCAAAAATGAGCCGCTGACAACGATGATATTACCTAACATCGGATTACCAACTTCTGCAATTGCCAATTGATTCAGCATAGGCTAGCCTTCCTTTCTTTCAGGTGTTTCTAACTGGTGTAAAGGATGCGTCTCTCATTTAAGAAATTCGTCTTCCTAAACGCCTTTTTCTAATTTTATGAAGAAACTTTTTTAATTTTTCTACATCTTTTTCAATTCACTGCAATGAAAAGAGGATTAGTGACATGCGTCCCATCCTCATTGAGTAAATTTACTACATAAATACTAGAATTAAAGCGATAACCACACCTAGAATTGGAACGGCTTCAACAAGGGCTACCCCGATGAACATTGTTGTACGGAATTGACCAGACATTTCAGGTTGGCGTGCCATTGATTCGATGGTTTTAGAGATAACTTGTCCATTACCATAACCAGCTCCGATTGCTGCCCCCATGATTGCGATTGCTGCTGCGATATAATTCATAATATATTTCCTCCTAAAATAGATAAGTAGTTTGTTCAAAAACGATGTTATTCTTCTACTTCAATCTTATGGCTCATATACACCATTGATAAAGTAACAAAGACAAATGCTTGGATGCTTCCGATAAACAATGAAAATGCAATCCAAATCATCTCTAAAGGAATTGCTAATGGTAAGGAGTACCAACCTATGTTATTCATCATGCTGGCGATTAAGGTTAGCAAAACTTCCCCCGCGTAAATATTCCCATAAAGACGTAAAGCAAGTGTTAATAGGTTCGTAAACTCTTCGATCAGTTTCATTGGAAACATGAAACTATATGGTTTTAGGAACGAATTTACGAAATACCCTTTGAAGCCGAGTTTCTTCACCCCAAATAGATGAGTAAGAGTGATCATTATAAATGCCAATGTTAAAGTAATAAATGGGTCTGCCGTCGGACTTTTCCAAAGTGTCGTATCATTCGGTAAGACGATTTTCGTTACTAAACCAATATTGTTCGCAACAAAGATAAATAAAAACAACGTGAATGCCAACAAATGGAAATTGTTTAATTCTTTTCTAGGCAAGTTATCTGTTACGATTCCTCGGGCAAAGTCAATGACCCATTCTATCGCATTTTGTTTTCCAGTTGGTTTCATCTTAAGGTTCCTAGTAAAGAAGTAAACCAAAAAGAAGACGATCAAACAGGTCAATAACACCATCATACAAACTGTACCATCAAACCAAACAGGTCCAATATGGAAGGTTAGCGAGCGTTCATCCAATCCATTTCACCTCTTTTCCCTGAAATTCACATAAAATCAAATTCATGTGTACATCTGGTTTTTCTAAATCGTTTTCTAACCAAACGGTATCATACCACCATGAAACAGAAAATTCAAAACATTTTCATGAAAATTAGACACTTTTTTATTTCAGTCAAAAAATGTCTAAATCTCAAAGAAATCCATCGTGGTATTATACAGAAAAAACCTGTGATAATCATGCTTTATCAGATTAAATGCTAACAAATTTTATCATTAAGTAAAACTAAAAGCACCGAATATGCGAAAAAGGATAATGAAATTATCTAGAGAAATTTTTTAATGTTCGATCAATTTGACGATCCACATCTTTTCTCTTCAAGTCTTCTCGCTTGTCATACGATTTTTTCCCTTTCGCAAGCCCAATGAGGACTTTTGCGTATCCATTGCGTAAGTATACTTTCAACGGTACGATCGTGACCCCAGTATTTTTCGTTTCATTTTCAAGACGTGCAATCTGTTTCTTGTGGAGTAACAGTTTTCTTGTCCGTAATGGATCATGATTGAAAATATTTCCTTGTTCATAGGGGCTGATATGCACATTGTGCATATACGCTTCCCCATTACGTACTCGGACAAACCCATCTTTAAGATTGATCCGACTGTTCCGAATAGATTTTATCTCTGTTCCTTGCAATACCATTCCAGCTTCCATTGTGTCGATGATCGAATAATCGTGGCGAGCTTTTTTATTTTGCGCGATCAGTTTCCCCTCGCCTTTTGGCATAGTTCATTCCTCCAAACGAATAACTTGTTATTTTTTCTTCTTTTTCTTTTTGATTCCTTTATAAAAAGGTTTTTTCCCTTTTTTACCTGTGGTTGATT
Organism: Enterococcus sp. BSD2780061688st2 D3; assembly: GCF_005844145.1. Taxonomy (NCBI): domain Bacteria; kingdom Bacillati; phylum Bacillota; class Bacilli; order Lactobacillales; family Enterococcaceae; genus Enterococcus; species Enterococcus sp. BSD2780061688st2 D3. The sequence goes on along the minus strand of NZ_SPHN01000002.1, from coordinate 133,033 downwards.
TCGCATTTTTACGATCGTTCGTGCGCGGATTCTTTTTCCCTTTTTTATCCGAACGTTCGCTATTTCTATTTTGTCGGCTCACGGGTCTACCTTTTCGCTGAGTTTTAGGTCGTTCAAGGGATGCTACTTCTTCCGCAGATACGAGTTCAAAATCAACTGCTCGTTCATCTGGATCAGCTTTCGTGACTTTGACACGAACTTTCTGACCAATTTTGAAAGTCAACCCAGTTCGTTCCCCAACTAAAGCTAAGTGATTTTCGATGAAGTGGAAATAATCCTGTTTCAATTCATTGATATGGATCAATCCTTCTACCGTATTCGGCAATTCGATAAATAAGCCAAACTTGACAACCGAACTGATGATGCCGTCGAATTCTTCTCCGACTTTATCCATCATGAATTCAGCTTTCTTCATTGAATCGACTTCACGTTCCGCTTCTACCGCGCGACGTTCCATTTTCGAACTGTGGTCTGCGATCTCAGGTAACTCGCCTTCCCAATATGTTTTGTTTGTATCACTAGCATCTTGTCCGTACGAACGGATCAACCGATGGACGATCAGATCGGGATATCGTCTGATTGGCGAAGTAAAGTGGGTATAGTATTCTGCTGCTAACCCATAGTGTCCAAAATTGTCTTCTGAGTAACGTGCTTGTTGCATGCTTCTCAATAGCATCGTATTGATCACTGCAGATTCTGGTCTATCTTCTACATGCTCGATGACTTTTTGTAAATCTTTCGGTGTAATCGAACCTTTTGTTCCTTGAACGACGATTCCTAAAGCCGAAGCAAAATCAAAGAACCGTTGCATTTTTTCTTCTTTCGGTTGTTCATGGATCCGATAAATGAATGGAAAATGCTGCTTATAGAAGTGTTCTGCGACAGTTTCATTTGCTGCCAACATAAAGGACTCGATCAATCGTTCCCCTACTCCTCGGCTGCGCAATTGGATATCCATTGGATGGCCATCTGGGTCTACTAGTATTTTTGCTTCACGGTCTTCAAAGGAGATCGCACCACGACGGATCCGCATCTCTTCAAGAATATCATGCAGCTCTTTCATTTCTTGGAACATCGGTACGAGTTGTTCATAGCGTTCCATGACCGCTTCATCTTGCTCCTCTAAGATTTGGTTGACAGCTGTATAGGTCATACGTTCAGTAGTTTGGATCACACTAGGAAAAATCTCATGAGAAATCACCTTTCCAGTCGGATCGATCTCCATCTCACAACTCATCGTCAATCTTGGAACATGGGGGTTCAAGGAACAGATACCATTTGAGAGTCGCTGAGGGATCATTGGGATCACTCGATCGGTCAAGTAGACACTTGTTCCTCGTTCGTAGGCCTCACGGTCCAATTGGCTGCCTTGTGTCACATAATACGACACATCTGCAATATGGACACCAAGAAAATAATTGCCATTTGCCCGTTTTTTTACAGTAACTGCATCATCCAGGTCTTTGGCATCTTCTCCATCGATCGTCACGATCAACTGATCTCTCAAGTCTTTACGACCGATGAGATCCTTCTCGCTGATCTCATCTGGTACATGGTCAGCTTCTGTTAAGACATCATCAGGAAATTGCGTAGGAATACCATTAGAGACCACAATGGATAAGATGTCCATACCTGGATCATTTTTATGCCCAATGACTTGTTTGATGATTCCTTCTAAACTTGTGGCATAGTTTTTTTCTGGATAATGGGTCAATTCGACCATTACGATACTACCATCAACAGGACGGATTCCTTCTGCGGCAGCGTAGATTTTGAATTGATTCATTTTTTTATCTTTAGGGATAACTACACCATATAGATCTGTTTCTTTGATTTCTTCTTCGGGATAAGCAACGAATTCTCCAGCAAGTTGTGTAGTGGCTCTTTTGCGGATCTCGACTACTTTTCCTTCAGCTCCACGATCCATCGCTGTATCTGCGGTTTTGATGATATCGATTGCTACTGTATCCCCATCCATCGCATAACCCGTTGCCTCTTCAGGGATATAAATGTCGTCTTCTTCGGGATCGATCGTCACAAAACCGAACCCCCGTTCATTTGCCCGAAAGGTACCTTCTACTAAAATAGGCTGCAATGGTAATTTCACTTTTCCTTTTTTGGTAAAGACAACCGTTTGCTCTCTTTCCATCTGAGCGATCGTTTGTACAAGTAATTTGAAATCTTCACTTTTTTCCAGCCCTAGTCCTTGGGCAATTTCTTCCATTGAAAAGCTTTTTTTGCGACTGCTTTCAATAAAGAAAATAATTTTTTCTTTCAACGTTTCTTTGGTCATATTGATTCCTCATTCCAAGGTAGATTTTCTAAGAAATCCAACACATCTTTTTCGAGTATCCTTCTTGAATCACCTACAGTAATCACATGTTTACTGTTGGGATACCATTGAAGTGTCACTCTTTTTTCAGCCATCTTTTTAGCGGTCTCAAACACACCATAGGGGTCGATCATTTCATCTTGCCCCGCTTGTGCCATAAAAATAGGCGATTGGATCTCAGAAAGTTTTCCTTCTGTAATTGTTGCCTGATTTTGGATTTCTTCTAATTGTCTGCGTATCATTGGTCTAAAACCTGCTGTTGCAGCTTCGATTGCTTCATCTGACTGTCCAGCAAATTTCAATACTTGCCGAACGTATTTCTCAAAATTTTCTGGTACGTGATTTTCCACAGGAGAAATCGGCGAACAGAAAAATCCTCCCCCGATCAAAGACTCATCTGCCAATGCACGAACAGCAAAAATCCCTCCCATTGATAAGCCAAATGCGGCGATTTGAGAAAAGCCTTCTGATTTTAAAAACTGAATCGCTTTTTGTGTGTCCTTCCACCAGTTCTCCGCTTTTTGAGATAAAATATCTTCAGGGTCCAGTGTTCCATGTCCTTCAAATAAAGGAGCATAGACTGTATACTCAGATTTTTCCAAAAAACGGCAAAGCATTCGTACATCATTCGGACTCCCAGAATACGCATGTAATAAAAGCACGGCACGTTTTCCATGCTTCCCATATAAGGGTTTTGGTAGACTTTTCATTTGGTTCACCTCGTTCTCTTCATTTTACCATAGTTTCCATGAACCCTTCTCGTAAAACAGCTTTTCTAAAAAAGAAAAAAAGAGCCGTGACATCCGCCGCTGCTCTTTTCTGGTTCATTCATCATTGAGCGTGGGACAAAAGTAAGAAACACTTTTGTCTCATGCTTTAAAAACGAATAAACGGTGGGAGCAGAAGCAACTCCTTCGGAAATAAGCCAAAATTCACAAAAATTTGAAAAGCAATTTTCGTGAATTTCTTCTTATTTCTCGGAGTTAAACACTTCTGTCCCAGCCTCTTGTTAAACTTCTACCTATACTTAAGCAATAAACAGACTGCTGATCCATCCTGTGTGCATATAAAAACTATGATTCAGGTTGAAACAAGTAGCTGTCCTCTTCGCTTATTTCGAAGATAAAAAGACAAGTACAAATAATAAGATCATCCAAATCGCACCCATTACCGCTGTCGAGCGTTGCATCACAGCTTCAAAGCCACGTGCTTTTTGTTTTCCGAACAATTGATCAGCGCCACCTGTAAATGCGCTCGCTGCACTATTTTGTTTGCTCGGCTGCATCATAATAGCGATCACCATTACAATAGATAAAACGATCACGATTCCTAAAATTAGATTATACATATGGCAGCCTCCTTTCTAAAAGATATCATCTCTCACATTCTATCATATTAGAAAAATACCTACAACTCCCTACTTTATCTAAAAACCATTCAAGAGAGACGAGGCTGGGACAAAAGTGTTTCTTACTTTTGTCCCACACTCATCAACAAAAAAGAGTTGCCAAAACCATCTAGTGATCCTGGCAACTCTTCGTTAAGAAAGCAAAGGTTATTTTCGTAAAACGTCTTGATATTCTGGTTTTCTTTCAAATTCTTTTTTAGCGTAAGGGCATAACGGAATCACTTTTTTCCCATCTCTTCTGGCGATTTCTACGCCTGTAGATACTAATTTTTCCGCTAGTTTTTGTCCGCGATAAGCTGGGTCAACAAATGTATGATCAATGATCATAATGTCTGGTCCAGCATCTGACCATGTCATTTCGCCTATTTCTTCTTCAGCATTCAGCAATACCAAACGGCTTTTTTCTTCTTTGATTTCCATTTCACAACACTCCTTGTATCGACCACTTATTTTGTTCATCTTGATTTTAACAGTCTACTTTCCTACAGACAATTATTTATACTCGAACTGCTTTTCCATTATAGACGAATCCGTTGTTCGATAAACGAGAAGACCACCGTCCAATATGTCTCAGGGTCTTTTACCGCTGCTTCTAGATGTTGCGCTTCTGGCACTAAAAGCAGTGCTTTATCACCAGCTGTAGCATTCTGGATGGTATAAGCCGCTTCTGTTGGAACGAAATGGTCATTTTCTCCATGGACGATCAGTACTGGAAGATGGTTACTGCCTAACTGACGGGTAGCCGAAGCTTGTTTTAATGAATAACCCGCATACTTTTTTGCACAGCGATCTGCATGACGCATGATGGATTTTTTTGGAAAAGCAGTCAATTTGCTCAACATATAGCGAAATTCTGCGTAAACAGAAACAAAACCGCTATCCAAGATAAATCCTCGGACTGCAGAAGGGAGTTTTTCTCCACTTGCCATCATGATAGCAGAAGCGCCCATGGATCCACCATGTAAAATAATTTTTGCAGACGGATCTTGATTCAACACATAATTGATCCACACGATCAAGTCGAGCCGGTCGAGCCAACCCATCCCGATGATTTCTCCCTCGCTTTTTCCATGCGCTCTTAGATCTGGTATCAGCACATTGAATCTATTTTCGGCATATTTTTTCCCGATATAAGACATATCTTTCTTTCCATCACTACGGTAATCATGTACACAAATCACCCACTTGTGACTATTCGGTTGGCAGTGAAAGCTTCGGCCAATCAATTTGAGACCATCTTGACTTTTGACTTCTATTTCTTTCCCGCTTGTCCAAAAGTCCTCTGCTTGCGATTCAGCTAGTTGTCGCTGCCTTTCAACCGTCGTCAATGCGGAAGGATCCATTAATTGATGTCCGGTACTCTCATACCATTCATAGCCTCGTTGTAAACCAGACTTGATGAGTTTGTTTGCATAATAATAAGAAAGAACTTGATAAATGACTGTGCCTAAAACTAGGATGCCCACTATCAAATAAAATACAATCACTTATCTTCCCCACTTTCTATCGTTTTTAATCGTACTTTCTACCCTAATATTGATGATTCTATTCTTCTTTATTGTAACATTTTCTAAAAAAACTGCTCAAGGTTTCCCCTTCGATCTGCAGAAAAATAATTTTATCTCAGTACTCATACGTGTTTCTTAATATTAAATAACGTTTACAATTTATTTAAAAGCCAGTATACTAGGTTCGTGCATTGGAATCAAGGATTTTCCTTGGACTGGTTCGGAAACTTCCCAGAATAAAAAACTAAGGATCTCTAAAGAAAGGAGATTGGAAATAATGCGTAAAGTAATCATTGATTGCGACCCTGGAATAGATGATCTTTTGGCTCTGCTATATGCGGTCAAATCATCTGAAATCGAGGTAGTCGCCATTACCACTGTCTGTGGAAATGTTCCTGTCGAGTTAGGTACGCAAAATGTTTTTACGTGCTTAAAACGATGCGGACGATTAGCCATCCCTGTTTATCAAGGAATGGCTAAACCGATGAAACAACCATTTATCAGCGCCCAAGATACTCACGGGATGGACGGCTTAGGTGAAACAAATTTCCCACCGGTCCATGAAAAACAAGCAGAACAGATAAATGCCGTTGACTTTCTTGTTCGCTACTTTTCTGAAGAAAGGGACACATCGATCATCGCACTTGGACCATTGACGAACATTGCCAGTGCCCTTATCAAAAATCCCCGCATCGGCAATCACTTAGAACGTTTCGTTTCAATGGGTGGCACATACAAAAGTCATGGAAACTGTTCTCCTGTTGCAGAGTATAATTACTGGTGCGATCCTGAAGCGGCTGCACTTGTTTTTGAGAAGCTTGGGAAAACCATTGAAATGGTGGGGTTAGATGTCACTAGGGAAATCGTCTTTACCCCTACGATACTTGAATACTGCTGTCAAATGAATCCAACTGAAGGCAAGTTTTTAAAAGACATCACTCGCTTTTACTTTGATTTTCATTGGCAGCAAGAACGAATTCTTGGTTGTGTGATCAACGATCCTTTAGCTGTTGCTTATTTTATCGATGAACAGCTATGTCAAGGTTTTGCCAGTTACACAGCCGTTGAAACACAAGGTATCAGTCGAGGACAAACTTTAGTTGATCGATTTGATTTTTGGCAAAAATCTGCCAATAGTATCGTCATGACTGAAGTAGATTCTCATCTATTTTTTCGGAAGTTTTTGAGCGTTCTTTTAAATGCACAAGAAGAAACGATTAAAAAAGATCTGGAAAGATTAAAGATGGGATGAAAAAAATGTTGAATAAAAGAATAACAACAAGAACAATCACGATTATCGCTTTATGTATTGGACTAAATTATATTGGTGGAACAATTGCTTTATGGCTGCGCTTGCCGATTTATCTAGATTCTATCGGTACGATCTTCGCTGGTGCTTTGCTTGGACCTGTGTTTGGTGTACTGACAGGTATAACTAGCGGTGTATTGAGCGGTTTTACTACTGATATCTTTTCATTGTATTATTCGCCTGTCCAAATGATCACTGGGCTGCTAGCAGGAATCATTTTTTATCAGCGATTATACCAAAAGAAAAATCGTTTCACTCTGATTTTTTGGGCATTTGTGTTGTCTTTACCAGGAACGATCCTTTCGTCCCTCATCACAGTAAAGCTATTCGGTGGCATCACATCCTCTGGTTCCAGTATGATCGTCCAATTGCTGCATGGTCTAGGAATGGATCTAACGATGAGCACGATCCTTGTTCAAGCTGGAACAGATTATCTTGATCGACTGCTCTCTTTAATCCTCGTGGCATTCGTAGTCGTTGCTTTAGGAAAACGAGGAAGAATCGGCAGTCAGCTAAAAGAAAATCAGCAGTGATCCTGTTCATTTCACTGTGCTACTGAACGATTCGTTGGGTATGCCAACTCTTGACATCTGACTTAAAACCAAAGTGTAATAAATTTAGGTATTTCATGTTTGATCATCACAAAAGAAGCTGTGACCTCTCAATAGAAAAATGAGGTCGAGATAAAAGTCGTTTAGGTTTGAGAAATTGAAAAAAAGCGACTGGGAAAAGAGCAACTCCTTCGGCTTATTTCCGAAGGAGTTGCTTCTGCTCCCGCCGTTTATTCGAGAGTCTGTGGCAAAACTGATTTTTAGATTTGTCCCACACTCATTTTTTGTTCAATAATCCAAGTTGGTCACCCATACATAACACAAGAAACGCTTATTTCAGTAGGCTGAATTTTTTTGTTACAGCTCTAACCTCTTCATCTGGACCAGAAACGACAATTCCAACTGGCTTCAAATTTTCTAAATCACTTTTTTGGATCTGTTCTTGGTAGACCTCAAATTGATTATTTAAGGACTGCCCTGTTGCGGTGAACACACAACTAGATATCGTTTCACTTTCTTTCAGTGATTTTGCTAAATTAGCGATTTGCCCTGATCCAGCTTTTAATACGACTGTGCTATACCGGATCGCGGCATGACGAACACCATCTGCATCCGTCACTTCTGAATCTAAATAGACCTCTGGATTGATTTGCGCTATTTGTCCCATCAAAATGCCAGCTACATTGCCAACTTCTCCGGCTGTTAAGTTTTTTTCTAATATGATTGCATTTCTTTGCATAGTTATCTCCCCCAATTTTTAAACATCCTTGTCATCGTTTCCCCAAGTAAGAATGCCCCAATATGTGCAATCAGTATAACTTAGTTTCCGACCGACTGAAAGGCTTATTTAAGACTCAACCGCTTACTATACGTAAAAACATATAGACAAAAAATAGAGGGTGTTTTTCTTGTGATAATTTTCGGGAAATCTGTATTCTGCCTATGGTGTACCTCTTTCCATGTAAAAGGATCATCACCAAAAATCATGTTCATTTCTGGTGATGATCCTTCTTATCAAAAGAGCATATTGCCAAGTGTGTTGCTTCTCAAGCTAAAGAAAAAAGTAGCCTAACATCAAAACAAGCCATTAATAAATGTCACAGTCTGTTCATAACATTCTTTTGATTCTGGTAGAGAATAATCAAATTGGTATTCATGACTGATTTCTTTTTTCTCATCTTTATAAAACAAACCTTCAACTGGTACCTGTAGTTCTTTCAATTTGTTTTCCAATGCTATCCCTTGTTCTTGGAAAGAATACGCATTTCCATCGGTAATAAAAGTTGGTGGGAAATTTTTTGTGACGTGATCGACTAAACTAGCTTGGAATAAACGGTCATCCGTATTCCAATCTTTTTGTCCTAATAAAGACCATGCAACAGTTTTAACGAAAAAGCGCATAAATCGATTATCAGATTGTTGTTTAGCCGTTTGTTGTAGATCCACAGGCCCACAATAAGAAATGGTCCCTTTGATTGTTTCTGGCGCCATACTTTGTTTCATATTCATTTCTTTAGCATACTCTTCATTTGTTTGGATCGTTACGTATTGTAACGCAATCTGAGCGCCTGCACTGTCCCCGCCAAAGAGAACATTAGAAAGATCCAACCGTTTATCTTTGTCTTTCTTCAATTGTTGGACTAACTCATCGACTTGCGTTACTTGATTCGGATATTGAGAAGCCGGTGCTGGTTCATAATTCATACTCACTACTGCTACATGAGTATCTGCTGCTACTTTTGTCGCAAACTCTTTTACACCCGCTTTATCTCCGCTTACATATCCGCCACCATGTACCCAAATCAACACTGGAACAGCTTTATCACTATTTTTAGGGTAGTAGATATCATAATTGTTCTGTTTATGTTTAGATTGATAGACTTTGTCCGCACTCAATTCAGTCGATGCTTTTGCGTGATCATACTCTTTTTTATTCGTGATCGCTGTTGCATCGTTGAACAAATGAGCAATCACAAAGGCTCCGGGTCTTGGCGAAACTTGGAAGGCTATTACGATCACTAACACTATGCTGATCAGCGCGATCCCCAACCATTTTAATCCTTTAAAAATCTTAGCTCTCATTCATTTTCTCCATTACATTTTTACTTTTTTTGCCTTTAATATCTTAGCAAGAAACAGTCAATTTGTAAATCTGCCTGCTACTTTATCAATAGCCACTTGCTGATTTTTCGAGCCTTTTATCAAGTAATTCATCCTCTTCAAGTTCTACGAGTTAATATTCAGAAGCCAAAATAGCATACTCAAATGTATCTACCCAAATCGGCTTTCCTTGCCCATCTTTCTTGAACCAAATATTTTGACGTAGATGTCCTTCTCTTCGCAAACCTAGACGCTCAAGTAATTGCCACGAAGAAACATTTAAAGGATTACACCTTGCGAAGACCCGATGGGCGTGTTTTTCTTTGAATGCATACTCTATCAAAGCCAGTGCTGCTTCTGTTGCGTAACCTTTCCCTTGAAATTCTGGATTGAAGACATATCCTAATTCCCAAGTGTCAAACTCCTGACTTGCTAAATAGATGTTCCCAATCAATTTGTTTGTTTCTGCTATACATACTGCCCAAAAAGAATCATCCTGAGAACGTCGAATAGCTTCTTTTTTACACTCCTCAACACTAAGCACATCATAAGGTTCAAATTCAACAACCTCTTCTTTGGATAAATAGTCAAATAGATCCTGCCAATCCTCCTCAGTAAATTTTCTTATTGAAAGTCTTTTTGTTTTCATTGATTTCCTCCAAAAATTTGATTAACAATTTCTTGATCTTAGGCCCGTTTCTTTAATCATACATTGGTAAAGTTTAAGAAACAAATCATTCCTATATTATGGATAGACTTTCCTTTTTAAAACGTTCGCCAAGTTGATTTTCAGTGTTCTTTTACTGCTCTGTTGGATAAAAAAATACCCTCCTCCTATCTTTAACGATAAGAGAAAGGTATTTTAGAATAATCTCATAAGGGAGAAGTAAGTCACTGAACCAGTCGATGGTATCGATTGAAAATCAGTTGTACTTATTTTCCGATTTAAAATTATTTATTTTTTAAGTTGTAGAAAGATTTCAAACCTTTGTATTCTGCAACTTCACCAAGTTGGTCTTCGATACGTAGTAATTGATTGTATTTAGCAATACGGTCAGTACGTGATAGAGAACCAGTTTTGATTTGGCCAGCGTTTGTTGCAACAGCGATATCAGAGATTGTTGAATCTTCTGTTTCACCAGAACGGTGAGATACAACTGCAGTGTAGCCAGCTTCTTTAGCCATTTCGATAGCTTCGAAAGTTTCTGTCAAAGTACCTATTTGGTTAACTTTGATAAGGATTGAGTTAGCAATTCCTTTTTCGATACCTTCAGCTAATTTTTGAGTGTTTGTTACGAACAAGTCGTCACCAACTAATTGAACTTTGTCGCCTAATACGTCAGTTAATTTCTTGAATCCGTCCCAGTCGTTTTCGTCTAAGCCGTCTTCGATTGAGATGATTGGATATTTAGCAACTAATTCTTCGTAGAATTTGATCATTTCGTCAGTTGTTTTTTCGCCTTCGCCTGAATCAGCTAATACGTAAACACCTTTTTCTTTGTCGTAGAATTCTGAAGAAGCAGCATCCATAGCAAGAACAACGTCTTTACCAGGTACATAGCCAGCTTTTTCGATTGCTTCGATGATTACTTCGAAACCTTCTTCGTTTGAACCAAGGTTAGGAGCAAATCCACCTTCGTCACCAACAGAAGTAGCTAAACCGCGTGCTTTTAGGATTGATGCTAATGCGTGGAATACTTCAGCACCCATACGTAAAGCTTCTTTGAATGTTGGAGCGCCAACAGGCATGATCATGAATTCTTGGAAGTCGATTGAGTTGTCTGCGTGTGATCCGCCGTTGATGATGTTCATCATTGGAGTTGGTAATACTTTTGTGTTGAATCCGCCTAGGTAGTGGTATAAAGGTACTTCTAGGTAGTCAGCAGCTGCACGAGCAACAGCGATAGATACGCCTAAAATAGCGTTCGCACCTAATTTACCTTTGTTAGGAGTGCCGTCTAAAGCGATCATAGCTTTATCGATTGCCATTTGGTCACGTACATCGTAGCCAATGATTGCTTCAGCAATGATGTTGTTTACGTTGTCAACAGCTTTAGTTACACCTTTACCGCCATAACGAGCTTTGTCTCCATCACGTAATTCAACTGCTTCGTATTCACCAGTTGAAGCACCTGAAGGAACCATTCCGCGGCCAAAAGCTCCGCTTTCTGTGTATACTTCTACTTCGATTGTTGGGTTTCCGCGTGAGTCTAAGATCTCGCGAGCGTAAACATCAGTAATAATTGACATGTTTTGTCTCTCCTTTGAGTTTGTTTTTTCCTAAGGGATTACCCTCATATACGATTTTAGTTAATTTCTTGCATTAGTGCAAACATTTCTTGCATTTTTTGCAAATTTTCACAAATTATTTTACAGCGTCTAATAATGCTAAGAATGAATCAGCTTGTAAGCTTGCGCCACCAACTAATGCACCATCAACATTTTCTTTTGCCATATATTCAGCAATGTTTTCTGGTTTAACAGAACCACCGTATTGGATACGTACTGCATCAGAAACTTCTTTGCCGTATAATTTTTCAACTGTTTGGCGAACAACACCACAGATTTCATCAGCGATTTGTGCATCAGCTGATTTACCTGTACCGATAGCCCAGATTGGTTCGTAAGCGATAACCATGTTGCTTACTTGGCCGTCTGTTAACCCTTCAAGTCCAGCAGTGATTTGTCCTTCGATCCATTCAGCTGTTTTTCCAGCTTCATAAGTTTCTAAAGATTCACCACAGCAAAGGATTGGGATCATGCCGTTTGCAAAAATAGCTTTTGCTTTTTTGTTGATGTCTGCATCTGTTTCGTGGAAATATTCACGACGTTCTGAATGGCCGATGATCACATAGTCCACTCCTAGGTCTGCTAAAGCAGCTGGTGAAGTTTCACCTGTGAACGCACCTGAGTTTTCCCAGTAGCAGTTTTGTGCAGAGATTTTTAATTCTGTTCCTTCAGCTGATGCCATTAATTCTTGTAAGAATAATGCTGGAGATCCGATAACTGAATCCACTTTATCATTTGAAGGGATATTGTTTTTTACTGCTTCTGCAAATTCTTTTGCTTCAGAAGCTGTTTTGTTCATTTTCCAGTTACCAGCGATAATTGGTTTACGCATGACAGTATACACTCCTTTAAATTATGAGTCGCAGATGTTCTTCTACGTATTGAAAAAGAAAAACTACGATCCGAACGAATGCTCTCGCTACAAAAAGTAGCTTTTCTTTTCCTACTTAACTTTTACGATTGATTATTTGTCGTTGATTGCTGCTAGACCTGGTAATTCTTTACCTTCTAACAATTCTAAGCTTGCGCCGCCACCTGTTGAGATGTGTGTGAATTTATCAGCGAAACCTAGTTGTTCTGCAGCTGCAGCTGAGTCACCGCCACCGATGATAGTTGTAGCACCTTCAAGGTTAGCGATTGCTTCACATACGCCGATCGTACCTTTTGCAAAGTTACTCATTTCGAATACACCCATAGGTCCGTTCCAAACAACTGTTTTAGCACCTTGCAATGTATCAGCAAATAATTTAACTGATGCAGGGCCGATGTCTAGAGCCATCAAGCCTTCAGGGATATCTCCTTCGATGACTTGTGTTTCAACATCATTTGAAAATTCTGGAGCACATACATTGTCGATTGGTAATACAAGTTTGTCGCCAGCTTTTTCGATCAATTCTTTCGCTAATGCTACTTTATCCGCTTCAACTAAAGAGTTACCGATCTTGATGCCTTTTGCTTCGTAGAATGTGTAAGTCATTCCGCCACCGATCAAGATTTTGTCAGCTTTAGGAATCAAGTTTTCGATTACGCCGATTTTATCAGAAACTTTTGCGCCACCTAAGATTGCGATCATAGGGCGTTTTGGATCTTCAACTGCTTCACCGATAAATTTGATTTCTTTTTCCATTAAGAATCCAGCAACTGTTGGGATACCAGTTGAAGCAATTCCTACGTTAGAAGCATGCGCACGGTGAGCTGTACCGAATGCATCGTTTACAAATACATCACCTAATGAAGCCCAGTATTTACCTAGGTCAGCATCATTTTTGCTTTCTTTTTTACCATCAACATCTTCAAAACGAGTGTTTTCGAAAACAACTACGTCTCCGTCTTTCATGTTGTTGATTGCAGCTTCTAATTCAGCACCACGAGTTTCAGGAACGAAAGTTACTTCTTTTCCTAATAATTCGCCTAAACGTTTTGCAACAGGTGCTAAAGATTTGCCTGCTTTATCTTCTTCAGTTTTCACACGTCCTAGATGAGAGAAAAGGATTGCTTTTCCGCCTTGTTCTAATACGTAGTTGATTGTTGGTAAAGCAGCTTTGATACGTGTATCATCAGTGATCACGCCATCTTTCAAAGGAACGTTAAAGTCAACACGGACAAGAACTTTTTTGTCTTTTAAATCGATATCTTTAACTGTTTTCTTAGCCATTTTATATCCTCCTAAATAAACTTATTATCAAAAAAAGCGGAGAAGCGCGATTGCTTCCCCGCTTTTAAGTGTACATGTTTATTGTTTACACTTGTACGTTTGTCTATCTTATAAGTTAGCGAAGTATTCTAAAGTACGTACTAATTGTGCAGTGTATGACATTTCATTGTCGTACCAAGCAACAGTTTTAACTAATTGTTTGTCGCCAACAGTCATTACTTTAGTTTGTGTAGCATCAAATAATGAACCGTAAGTCATACCAACGATATCAGAAGAAACGATTTCGTCTGTGTTGTATCCGTAAGATTCGTTTGAAGCTTCTTTCATTGCTGCATTGATTTCGTCAACAGTTACTTCTTTGTTAAGAACTGTAACTAATTCAGTTAATGAACCTGTTGGTACAGGAACACGTTGAGCAGCTCCGTCTAATTTACCGTTCAATTCAGGGATTACTAAGCCGATAGCTTTAGCAGCACCTGTTGAGTTAGGAACGATGTTTGCAGCAGCAGCGCGTGCACGGCGGAAGTCACCTTTAGGATGAGGTCCGTCAAGAGTCATTTGGTCACCTGTGTAAGCGTGGATAGTTGTCATTAATCCTTCAACGATACCAAATTTGTCGTTTAATGTTTTAGCCATAGGAGCTAAACAGTTAGTAGTACATGAAGCACCTGAGATAACTGTTTCTTTACCAGTTAATGTTTCGTGGTTTGTGTTATAAACGATTGTTGGAACGTCATTTCCACCAGGAGCAGAGATAACAACACGTTTAGCACCAGCTGTTAAATGTTTTTCAGCAGCTACTTTTGAAGTGAAGAAACCAGTACATTCTAGAACGATGTCAACACCTAGTTCGCCCCAAGGTAATTCTTCAGGGTTACGGTTAGCTAAAACTTTAACTTCTTTTCCGTTAACATTGAATGAACCTTCGTGAACTTCAACTGTACCGTTGAAACGTCCTTGAGTTGTGTCATATTTTAACAAGTGTGCTAACATTTTAGCATCTGTTAAGTCATTGATTGCTACTACTTCGATTCCATCTACATCTTGGATACGACGGAATGCTAGACGTCCGATACGTCCAAAACCATTAATACCTACTTTAACTGTCATTTAAGATTTCCTCCTTATGAAAATCAAAAAAATATTTATTTTAAAGGGATATCCCTTTTAAAATCTCATTTGCAGCAGCTTCATCTGTGATGAGCCACGTTTGTTTTGGTGCATTTTTCATATAGGCTCGAATTGCTTTAGCTTTTGACTTTCCACCTGCAATAGCTAGGATGATCGGTACATTCGCTAAGTCTTTCAATTCTATGCCGATTCTTGGAACCTTATAAACAACTTCTCCATTCTCGTTAAAGAAATAGCCGAAGGATTCCGCAACAGCATTGGCCTGTTTTAGCATGACTAATTCTTGCTCAGTCATTTTTCTTCGTGCAGCCATGTGTAATGCACGTCCAATACTATGAATAACACAATTCGCCTGACTAATCAAGTTTAAGACTTCTTGGATAGACGGTTCATTGAGTAAAGAATTGTACGTAGCTAGACTTAATTGTTCTGGTACATACAACGCACGATGATTGCCACTTGCCTTTGTAGCCATTCTAGCACTGACCGAATTTGCTTGTACAGTTACAGCTTCTCCGATACCGCCACGAGCTGGCACAAATAAGTTATGTCGTTTACTGTTTTCCAGATTTGTCAATTGTTCAGCGACGATTGCCATCGTTGTTCCTCCCATTACGGCGATAACATTATCACCTTCCGGAAGTAAAAGATCCAACGCTTCGTCTAGTGCTTCACCGAAGCCGTCAGCGACTTTAGGCTGTTTCTCACTGTTTCCTGACACGACAATACAACGTTGATTTCCGAAATACTCAGCCAGTTTTTTTTCTGTCTGATGCATACCTAAAAGTTGATCCATGAAGCTTTCAAGACTCTGATAAACTTCCTCACCTTTTTTTGTCAACGTCATTCCGCTTTTAGAGGTGTTGATTAAATTCAACTGTTTCAATAAATCAGTTTCTGTTCGTAATACTCGTTCTGTGATTCCCATACTTTCTGATAAACTGCGGCGACCAATCGGCTGCATCCAATAAATATTTCGCAAAATTTTATAGCGTTCTTGCAGAACCTCGATAATATCTGGTGCAACAGATTCAATCATTTTCAATTCATCTAGCATAGCGATCTCCTTAGTTGGACGATAAATGTCCAATGTAGACTCAAAACGACCCATGTACGATAAAAAAAGAAAAGTGACTTTCCAATTTTTAAAAATATTAAAAAGGGAAATCTCAACCTCACGAGTGTTAGTCTAACAGTTTTATTCTACTTTTTCAATAAAAAACAACTAGAAAAAATTTTTCATTTTTTCTAGTCAAAATTCACATTAATTATCATAACGTTTTCTTTTCGATGAACTTGGGATTCCTAACAGGTCTCGATACTTTGCAACGGTTCTTCTTGAAATCAATATTTCATCTTTTTTTAATAGTTCTACTATTTTTTGATCGGATAGCGGCTTCCCTTTATCTTCTTCCTCGACTAACTCTTGGATTCTTTTTTGGGCCGTATCTGCAGAAAGGTCTTCTTCTGACATGTTTCCACTTTTTTGGATGCGATTCGTAAAGAATTTTTTTAGTTCGAATACACCAAACTCTGTCTCTAAATATTTTCCATTGACAGCACGGCTGACTGTTGATTCATGCACATCGATTTCTTGAGCAACTTCTCTTAACGTCAACGGCTTGATTGGTCGGTTCTTATTCGTAAAAAATTCTTGCTGATGCGCCACGATACTTTGCGCCACACGCAAGATCGTATCCCCTCGCTGTAAGATCGTTTTTTTCAACCAATCAAATTCCTGTTTTCGTTCTTTCAAATAGACTTGCGTTTCTTTGTCCGCTTTTTTTTGCATCTGATTAAAGTAATGTTCTTGAAAACGGACATCTGGTTGGTTTCCCCGATTTGATCGAACATGGACCTGGTTGTTCTCATCTACCATTACTCTTACATCTGGAATAATGTAAAGTTCGCTGCTTCGATCAAAAATCCTACCAGGACTCGGACTAAGGGTTTGAATATAATCAAAGATCTGCTGTACTTCGCTTAATTCAATCGAGAAGCGTTGCGCAATTTCTTTCCACTTCCGTTCTACTAACGGTTCAAAACACTCTTCTAAGATGATATAAGCTAATTCTGGTGCGAAATCATCTCTTTCTGTCTGAAGCATCAGACACTCTTGCAAACTTCTTGCGCCGACTCCTGCCGGTTCGAGTTGCTGGATCAGTGTAAGGGCATCAAGTATTTCAATCGATGACGCATTCGTATTGGTTTCTGCTTCTTTCAAATCAATCGTCAAAAAGCCGTTCAAGTCGATATACTCAACTAGATAAAGTACGAGTTTACGCAAAAACGTATCACGATAATTCAAATGGACCTGATCGATCAATGATTCAAATAAGGAAGTGCTGGTATCTGGAATTTGATTCAAGTAGTTTGTTTCCTCGCCTTCATAGTTCGACGATTTTATTTTTTGAAAGTCAGGTTGCCAATCTGGCTCTACGACTTCTAATAAAGGATTTTCCAGTGCTTGATTTTCAACAAACGCGAGCAGTTCCTCACTGTTATACTGCAATACTTGAATGGACTGTTGCAGCTGCTGTGTCATGGCTAATTTTTGTGTTTGTTGTTGTTTTTGTGAAAAGTTTTGTTGAAATTTCATTTTTTTGTCCATTCCCCTTGTTTTTTTTTTTTGGTTTCGTTACAATTATCCCAGTGCTTGCGTCCTTAGTGTAGTGGATATCACGTAAGATTCCGGTTCTTGAGACGGGGGTTCGATTCCCTCAGGACGCGTCTATTGTTATCTTAGCATATTTGAGAGCGTTTTGCTTTCTAAAATTTTCAATCAAAAAGCTGGTCCTCGATCGAGAACCAGCTTTTTATTTATTTTCTCTCTTTTATTTCCCTTACAGTCGAACATCTCCCCCTCTATCATCAAGCTTTCACTTAATTTTTGCTCGCAGAAGATATCACGTGGATTGCGTCAATAAAGCGATTAAGCGAAAACGTTAAAAATAAAATTGCCAAACTATGCACCAAGAGTGTTCCAGCATATTCAATGAGGTATTGTTCCCCAAAGACTCCCTTGGCAGAGATCGATTGAGAGATCATGACTGGAGCAATAAATAAACTGATGCTTGCTAATACATTCACACCTAATTTCACTATTGGTTTGATCATTTTTATTCTCCCATCACCTTTTATGAACGAAACATCCATTTTTTTTCCATAGCTTCTTTACAGAACTTCCAACTACAGACTAACCTAATAACTAACGTCATAAAACTGTTATGTTCTAAGTTTTTTTAAATTCAAACGTTCTTTTTTGCTCATTCTTGTTCTTTTGAAAATGGAGATACCTCACAAAAAAACAAAAAAATAGAGCATGAGACAAAAGTAAGAAATACTTTTATCTCATGCTTTAAAAACGAATAAACGGTGGGAGCAGAAGCAATTCCTTCTTAAATAAGCCGAAATTCACAAAAATTTGAAAAGTAATTTTCGTTAATTTCTTCTTATTTCTCGGAGTTACACACTTCTGTCCCAACCTCCATGAAAGTCTGATTTTTAGATGACTATTCTTACTTGATACTTTTTACTAAACGTTACAAGAAATTATTTTTTAAAATAAGAGTTCTTGTTCTTCGGCTGTCAATTCTCCTCTTTGTGCTAGGACGGTGACGCATTCTACCATATTTTTGTAGGATTGATTTAAGCCGATTCTGCCTTTTTTCGGCATTTTGATAATTGGGACTGTTTCACGAAATTCTTCAACAGCTGGGTTTTCTGCTGACATTGCTGCCGCTGCGGGGATTCCATTGTTCGCTAATGCTTTTGCTAAGCTACTTGCCATCATACCAAAATTGGGATAATGCATCGCTGGGCCGCATAATACTGCATCAGCGCCGAATTTCTTGGCAAAACCGATGAATTTTTGGTTTACCTCTTCAGGATGACTTACATAGTACTGATCACCACAGTATAAAGTTGCAATAATCTCAGCATCTTTTTCTTTGAATAGTGGAACAAGCGTTTCTGCTGGTCCCATCGCTGCTTTTTTTCCTCCTGGAGGCAGTTGCGCTTGCTCATCACTTCCCATACCAGCCGTGACATGGTTCAAAATCACGAGTATCTTTTTCATGAAATACCTCCTTTTTACAATGTATCAAAATCGAAATCATCAAAATTGATTTCTTCTGTTTCTTTTTCTTCCGCTTCATGTTCTTCTTTTAGGTACTGATTATCTAATACCTTGATAAATGGATAGTAGATTCCCATTCCAAGTAAAATCAAAACGCCTTGTAGGATCGAAGCTTGCCAGCCACTTACTAAAAATCCAGAAATGATCGGTGGTGTCGTCCAAGGAAGTTGGATACCGTTGGTGTAGGCAACCAATCCGAAATCCATACAGAAATAGGCAATGATGATATTGATCGTTGGAACAAGAACAAATGGGATCAAAATGATTGGATTCAATACGATCGGCAAACCGAAAATGATCGGTTCATTGATGCCAAAAATTCCTGGTACAAGGGATAATTGAGATAATTTTTTGATACGTTGACTCTTACAAATGATGACCATCACTAAAATCAATGATAATGTTGATCCGCCACCACCAAAAGTTGCGAACATGTCTTGGAATTGACCGGTAATGATGTTAGGAACTTCCAGACCATTTTTATAAGCGTCTAAATTTTCAATGGATAACGCACGTAGAACCGGATTGAATACTGCTCCGACTACACTTGATCCGTTGATTCCAAAGAACCAGAAAAAGTGTAAGAATAAGTACGCAATGATCATGGCTCCTAGCGTATTTCCCAAACTTAACAACGGCATTTGCAAAAACTTGAATAAAATTTCTTGCAGGTTTCCATATGAAGTTAAATCTGCTAACCAATTGGCTACCATGAAAAATGTAAGGATAACAAAACTAGGGATAAGTGCCTCAAATGATTTCACAACAGTTGGAGGGACGCCTTCTGGCATTTTGATCGTCCAGCCTTTGCGAATCAACGCAACGAACATCCTTGTTGAGAGCAATGCAACGACCATTCCCAAGAATAGACCGCTTGAACCCATCCAGCGTAATGGAAGGCTTCCTACTTCATATACTTCGGTAGAGCCTTCTGGAGTGAAGGTCGTTGAAAAAGGTGTCACGATAAAAAACGAAACTAATGAAATGATTGCTGCCTGCATCGCATCGACTTTGAACTGTTTCGCTAAACTATAGCCGATCCCACCAACGGCGAGGATCGTCATGATATCAAAACTGGCTGTTGCTGGTTTATTCAACATCGTTGCCCAGTCGTCACCTAAAATTCCGCTCATGATTTCATTCCAGTTAGGAATCGGGAAATTGGTCAATACTAAGAATAACGATCCTACGATCAATAATGGGGTAGAAAGTAGAAACCCATCCCGAATAGCGATTAGATATTTGTTTTCGCCAATGGTTTTCGCCATTGGTGTAAGGACTCTTTCCAGCCAATTTAAAAATTTCTGCATCTTTTTTCCTCCGATCTTATGTTTGATTTGGAATGTTACCGGTTACATTGCTATTTACTGTTTACTTTTTACTATCTTTGATCAATTTTAGAACATCTTTCATTGCACGTTCACCGTCCATCATGCCGTATGCTTCCGCCGCAATCGTGCCGACTGGTATTCCTTGTGGTTCAAATGTTTGCTTCATCTTGTCACTCAAATGACGAACTTGCGGTCCAAGTAAGATTGCTACTGGTTTTTCTTGTTCGACTTTCTCTTCCGCATGAATTGCTGGAAAAGCACTGATTTCCAAAGGCATTTTGTGTTTTTTCACGACCTCCATCATTTTGTTGACCATGATACTTGTAGACATTCCTGCTTCGCAAAACAAATAGATTTTTTTTGTAGCCATTCTTCTTCCTCCTTAATTTATAAATAATAGCTGAGAGCCAGCTGTATAAATAGATTTGTTAAACTGGTGCTTTGATTCTCTTCTCATATGCATCCAACCATTCTTTAGTGATCGGCTCAATGATCGTGTTTTGTTCTGGTCCTGGATTTGCTAAGTAAATAGCTGGTTGCTCTTTCTCAGTAGCAAGACTGAATGTAAATTCGACATTTGTCGCAACACCCCACTCACCTTCATTATTCATTGCGATCAGTGAAAAAGCTCCCGCTTTTCCATAACGTTCTTTCAGCGTGTCGCTGAAACGGTATACTGCTTGGTCACACGCCGCTTGTGGTGAAAGTCCTTCGCCCATCAATCGGACGATCTCATATGACAAACAGCCTTTCATCAAATCTTCCCCAAGACCTGTAGCAGCTGCACCACCGATTTTACTATCGACATAAAAACCTGAACCTGACAACGGAGAATCGCCTACGCGTCCTTGTTTTTTCATGAATAGTCCTGAACTAGAGGTTCCTGCAGCCATGCTTTGGGATTTGTCTAAGGCAACAACGCCAACTGTGTCATGACCATCATATGGACTTAGGTTTGTTTTTGCCATTTCGTCTAATCGTTTTTGCCAGATTTTTTTTGCTCGCTCTGTCAGCATATTTTTACGTTCGAAACCTGCCAACATAGCATATTCGGTTGCTCCTTGCCCGACTCGGAAACTATTGAATTTTTCCTCACTTAACCGACGTGCGACTGCAATTGGATTGGCTATATCAACGATCCCTGCGACAGCCCCTATCTTGAATGTATCACCATCCATGAATGCTGCATCCATCTCTACGATCCCACGTTCATTTGGCAGTCCGCCATACCCGACTGATTTATAAAATGGATAATCTTCCACACACTTGATGGCCGTTTCAACAGCATCACCACAAGTGCTTTGCTCTTCGAGTAATTTTTTTGCTGCGAGAATGCCGTCATGCGCCATGCGCCAAGTTGCTATAATTCCCCACATACCTACTCCTCCTGACTATACTAACGCTTACAATTATTTTTATTTAGTATATACTAATATGTCTATACTAAAAAGAGGCTTATCCAAAAATCTAATCGATTTATAAGATAAGCCTTCTTTATTTCATTATAAAAATCTTCCACTATAGAAACTATTCTAACAGTGCCTGGATACTTTTTAGATAGATCTCTAAATTCATACGTAGATCTGCTACATCCATATATTCGTTTTTATTATGCGCAATCCCTTTTTGCCCTGGAAATGAAGGGCCAAATGCTAACGTATTCGGTATCTTTCTAGCATACGTAGCCCCTGTGGTTGTTACTGGTGTTGGGTCATTACCGGTGACTTCACCATAGATCATTGATAGTTTTTGGATCTCGAGTGAGTCTTTTTCACGACAGAATCCCGGAATACTGCGTGTCACCTCATAAGAAGCACCTTTAGGCAACTGTTGCGCCAATCGACGAAGTACCTCGTTTTCACTAGCAGAAACTGGGTAACGGAAGGCGATTTCCAGATTCAAACCCGTCTCGCTTTTTTGTAAAACTACTGGTGTAAGGATGAGTTTACCAGAATCCTTATCTGCCAAGGCAAGATCGATTCCTTCACCGTAGTGTTTGCCGTGAAAGCTTTCAGCGATCCACCTAAAATAACTTTGTAGTTGTGCAGGTATTTCAGCCTCTTTTAGTTTCTGTGCGAGTAAAGTAATCGCATTCTCACCCATTTCTGGCGCATTGCTTGGTGAACGTTTGCCTGTCACCTGATGAGTGGTGCCATTGATTGTTACACCTAGTTGATCTGGAACATGATCTCTGTATTGATCTCCTGAGAATTGACTGATCTGACCAAGCACTTCTGGATCAAGGGGAAGCTTGATCGTTACATTGACGACTCCACGTTCACCATAGACTACAGGGTATTTGCAGTCAGGGGTAAATCCAAAAATCGGCGGTTTTTCCGACTTTAAATAGTGCGGGATATCAGACATCCCACTTTCTTCATCTGTACCAAATATAAGTCTGATCGTCTTTTTGGGAACAAAACCACTTTTTTTCAATAAAAACAGCGCATAAAGACAACTAATGATTGGACCTTTATTATCTAAGATACCTCGACCATAAAAACGTCCCGCTTTTTCAGTCAAATCAAATGGCGGAAAATCCCAACCTGTTCCTGCAGGTACAACATCAAGGTGGCCAATGATTCCAATATATTCTTCACTGTTTTCACCCCATTGAACATAACCGATGGCATCGTCGATTACGTTCGTCTTGAAACCCTTCGCTGCAGCCTCGGACAAAACAAGATCCAATACTCTTCTTGGTTCTGTCCCATACGGTGCGTGATGTGCTGGTTTACCTTTCACACTTGGGACTTGCATTACCTTTTGAAGCAAAACTAAAAACTCTTGCCAATGTGAATCAATACTTGCGGTTATTTCTTCCATTTTGTCACCCCTTATTGTGTCGTATCAATGTATTTTTGAATGTATATTTATCCGCACGATAAAACGAGCGGTCATATAAAATAGGGCGGGCGGCTGGTGAATACGTCATGGAGTGAACTAGCAGCATGGGTTCCCCAACCTGGACTTTAAGTAGTTTTGATACATCTTTAGTGACTTTTACTGCTTCGACCTCTTGATGTGCATAACCGATCTCGATATGTTTTTCGATTACTTGATACAATGAGCCACTTAACTCTTTTTTTGTTGCCTCCCCTATATAGCGTTTCAGTACGTAGAGGTTTTCGACTGTCATTGGTTCATCTTCAAAAGACCGTAGTCGAATCAAGTGAACGATTGGCTCAGAGGCATATTCGCCAAATGCCTGTTTTATTTTAAGGGGCAGTTCCTCGGCAATCTCATATCCCAGCACTTCTGTTTTTGTTTGTTTTCCTTGGATACGAGCCGTTTCAGTAAAACTTTGCAGACCACCAGAGCCACTTTGGATCTTTGGTTGCTTCATGACATATGTGCCTTTTCCTTTTTCTTTTACTAAGATATTCTGACTGATCAATAATTCAATCGCTTTTCGTATAGTGAGCCGACTACATTGAAATTCATCCGCTAGATCATATTCAGAGGGTAGTTTTTGACTAGATACATAAACACCATCTTCCACGCGTTCTTCAATTTTGCGTGCAATCTCCTGAAATATCGGCTGGTTTTTCACAGCGTTCCCTCCTAATTTCTGTTTCTAATACAATATGGTATCCCTTTCATTTCAAAAAAATTCAACTTTAGAATTACTTTTAAAAGAATACCAACAAAAATAAGTATATACCAATAAGTATATACTTTCACTTAAAATTTCAATTTTAAGAATAATTTATCCAATTGAATGAACGAAAAGAGTCGTTCATTGGTAGCTGCAGAAATAACTATCCCTACTCGGAAATAATTTTTCCGATCAAGAGCACTCCAACGAACCGACTCTTTTCGTTTTCTTCAATTACTGTAGTTTAGTCTTCATGATAAGGAACATAATCTTCATAACTTTCGCTACTATTCAATTCTTCATTTTCTAAAAGCATGTTTGCTCCGCCCATCAATTCAGAACTCATTGGACCATTGAGTAGGCGATCATTCTCTTCGATCAATCGTTGATAATCTTCTGAACTGATGATAGCACCTGTTTTGATATTTTTGTATTGTTCAGGTAACGGTTCTTGTCCTAAATCAACATTTTTATTCTCAAACTCTTCTTCTTTGTAAGTGACGAAATAGCCATGGGACAGTTTCTTTTTGACCGTGTAGTCACATTGTGGACAACGGATCGGCATTTCTTTTTTTCGATGATGGACAACATTTGTCACTTCATTATAATAAAATTTCGTTTGACATTGCGGACATTTCAATTTGTCATCAAGCATTTTGATCGTCTCCTTCAACATTTCTTTGTCTACCACTTTTGTCTACTACTATAGTAGCGCAAAAGGAGAATTTTGGACAAATGAAAACTATTTTGACGATACAAAGCTAACGGTCTAAGTAATCACTTGTTGCCAATAATTTGCTGGTTATCGCTTTTGGAATCACAAATTCTGGATTCCCCATATAGCCTGGAGCAATAGCAAACTGGTCGTAAACCAAAACAAGCTCGTAATTTTTATTGATGTAAAAAGACGTATCCTTCGTTACTAACGGGATTTCTTCTACTCCTTCTTGAAAATCTTTGTTTGTCCAGTAGTATTTCTCTGGATTTTCTTTTACTTGTTCGCTCATTTGTTGTTTGACCTCTTTAGTCAGTGTAGAAATATACTGGTCATCCTTGAACAACAATGGCAAAGATAAAACTACACTGTTTTGTTTATCGATCGTGTCATATCTTTTTTCTGTATAACTATCTGCAGCCGTTTTTGTTAGGTTTCTTTCAACAACTAAAAAGCGCGTATCATCTAGGACCTTCCGATAATCACCCGTAACTTGAAAATGACCCTTTTCAATATCCTGATACTCCATTTTTGCTTTTTCAAATTCGACTTTTCCTTCGCGAAAGTATTTTTTGTTCAATCCACTGATGGTTTCATTTTCTTCACTTTCACTTGTCGTTACTTGCGGAACATCGATAGTGATACCCTTATCAGACAGCTGCTCCCCTAAGAGCAATCTGACAGCTGGACCAATGATCGGGAGGTCTTCAGCAAAACTACGTGCCTGATCGCTAAAAAGCAGGCTGCTAGTTGTTACTGCCAATAATGCAATAGTGACTAAAAATCCTTTTATTTGTTTTTTTCTTTTTAACTTCCTAACGAGCAAATGCTCTTCCAAGGAATAACGGTTGAATATCTCATTCTTTATGTTCTCAGGTATTTCTTGTTCTCCATATACTTTCTTTAGTACATCCAGTTCTTTTTGGGCAGAATACATTCTTAACTCTCCTTTACTGTAAAATTTTTCTTAGCAGATTTAATGAACGATACATCTTGGTTTTGACTGTATTTTCGTTCAGCTCTAATATCTCAGCGATTTCTTTCAAGCGAAACCCTTCAAAAAAGTGAAGAATCAAAATTTCTTTTTCCGGACTGTCGATACCTTCTAATACTTCGTAGAGCTCTTTTGTAGAAATTTCAGAAGGATCTACCCCGACTGAGCGTGCTTCTTCAAAAGGTTCAAAGCGGTAGCGTTTTTGTTTTCGCCAAGCATCGATAGCTGTTCGGATAAGTATTCGATAGAACCATGCGGCAAAGTGTTCGATGTCTTCTCCTTTCTCAAAATAAGTTAATGCTTTGTGAAAGCTATCTTGCATGACATCTAATGCTTCTTCTTTATCATGAACATAAGTCATTGTGATCCGATACATCTTTTCATATTCGGTTTGGATCAATTCATTTAATAAACGTTTAGATTTTTCAATCTGTTTCTTTTTCCTATAACTAGTAAAAATCGAACTCAGCCCCTTTCCGTCTCACCTACTATGACGTTTTAAATCACCAAAAAGTTTCAAAATGATTTATTTTTTTATGTACATACTGATTTAAAGATAGAAAAAAGGTGAGACAAAAGTAAGAAACACTTTTGTCTCGCCCTCTTCTAAATACGAAAAAAAGGCGGGGGCAGAAATAATTTCTGCTGTCCCGCCCTCTTTGAAAGACACTTACTCTTCAGTAAATTCTTCGTCTTCGTAGTCTTCATCGTCATCTTCTATAATGCTTAGATCCTCTTCGATGTTTCCTGGCAATTCTTCTTCATCATCACTTGTATCGTCTGCACCTATTTCTTGTAGGTCAGAGTTATAAGCAGCGATTTCTTCATCATCGTCATCATCATCTTCAAAAAGATCATCATCGTCTTCGTCAGACAAATCAGTATCTTCTGGGTCGTCATCATTATAATCGATTGCATCTTCATCGTCATTGATAAAGGCATTTACTTTTTTACGTTTGCGTCGACGAGGTGTATCTTCATCTTCTTCGTCGATTCCATGGTTGACTTCTTCATCGATTGAATCGATTGCATACCATGAACGCAAGCCCCAGCGATTGTCGCCTAATGAAATAAAGCTACCATCAATATTTAAGTCAGTATAAAATTGTGCGAGTGAATCACGAATTTCACTATCTGATTTCCCAAGATAGTTTTGGATTTGATTTGCTAAATCAGAAAAATCCATCACATCGCCACGTTGTTCTAAGATCGCGTGTGCTACTTCGATCATCGATAATTCGTTTTTGTTTGCACCTTCAAATACACTAATTTCCAATCAGGACACGTCCTTTCACAGTCTACTCCTTATCATACAAAATCAAACGCAAAAAATCAAACGTTTCTTTACGATTTAAGCAGTAAAGTCCAAAGTTAAATAATATTCACCTAATTTTTCAGGTCCCATAAATAAATCATAATCAATGAGGACTTTTCCCGCTGTTGGTCGATCCTTCAAACTTACATGTAATTCTTTTGTAAATGTTTCAACTTGGATCATTCCGTAAGGTGTTTTATAATTCGTTTCTAGGCGCTCACGGTAGCCGAATTTCAAGCGCATCCGCATCTCACCTGCGCGAATCAATTGGACATGACCATCTGGCATCAGCTTGATCGTCACTGGCACTTCCTTATCTGTTCCCTCTTGGACTTCTTGATAACGTATGTATAGAGTGTCACCGATTTTGACCATTTGTCCTTTTAAATCAAAGAAAAAATCTTGCTGTTCACCGTGTTGTTGAACTTTCGTGCGTAATTTAATTGAAATAGGTGTACCATTTGATCGTTCCATTTTTTCATTCTCCTTTGCTTCTCATAGCTACATTGTTCCCAGTTTTCCCATATTTGTCAACCAACTTGTATGAAAACCTAAGAAGATTTTTTTCACAACATCTTTTATCATTTAGAGTATAATAATGAAGAAACAGGCTTTCAGCACTCTGTTTTTTCAATCAACCAATTACAAAAGGAGTGAATGGCATGTATCCAACAACCATTTTGGATCAAAAAACTTATCATACAAATGATTTTACCCCTTTTGCCCTGACGGATATATTAACCGAGTATTCCAAAAAAAACAATACGGTCTTTTTACATTTTTGGCAATACGATCAAACGGTGATTCTAGGAATGAAAGACACACGAACACCTTATTTGAAAGACGGAATAAAGGAATTAAGAGACTTAGGATTCGTCCCAGTGGTAAGAAATTCTGGTGGATTGGGGATTATTTCAGATAGTGGGATCTTGAATATCTCATTGATCTTCCCTCAAAACGAAGACGCCAAGATCTCGATCGATGATGCGTACAAAAAAATGCTGACACTGACTAAAGTAGCATTTCCTGAGGCTGACATCCAGGCCTTTGAAGTCACCCATTCCTATTGCCCTGGTACTTATGATCTGAGTATTCGTGGCAAAAAATTTGCTGGGATCGCTCAACGAAGAATAAAAAATGGCATCTCTGTTATGATGTATTTAAGTGTCAATGGCGATCAGCAAGCAAGAGGATCAGCCATGAAAAAATTCTATCAAGCATCTTTACAAGATGACTTTGGAAACAATGGCTATCCTGCAGTCATTCCTGAAAGCATGAAGACTTTAGAGACACTGCTTGCTGCTTCCTTTACTGTTGAGGAAGTCAAACAACGCTTCATTCATGCTTTCAATCAGTTATACTTACCTGGTCAGCAATTTGACTCCAATCAATGGAAAAAGGACCATGTCCTTACAGATGAATGGACAGCACAGATCGATCGTATGCAGGAACGAAATAAGATAAAGGAGCTTGCCCATGACTATACCATATAAATATCAGATGCTACCGATGGAAAAAGTTTTTCGTGATCCTGTTCATAACTACATCCATGTACAGCATCAAGTAATTTTAGATTTGATAAATTCCAAAGAAGTCCAGCGCCTTCGACGGATCAAGCAGCTAGGAACAGCTTCCTTTACCTTTCATGGAGCAGAACATAGCCGCTTTACACATTCTTTAGGCGTATACGAAATATCGCGACGGATCTGCGATATTTTTTCCCGTAACTTTCCTCAAGAAAAAATGGGTCGTGATGGCTGGGATGATCAAGAACGTTTAGTCACGTTATGCGCAGCGCTACTTCATGATATCGGCCATGGACCTTATTCACATACATTCGAACATATCTTTCATACGGATCACGAAGCAATCACTGTCGAAATCATTACTTCACCTGAAACAGAAGTTTACCAAATTCTTAACCGAGTAGAGGCTGGTTTCCCAGAAAAAGTCGCGAGCGTAATCCAAAAAACGTATCCTAATCCTCAAGTCGTCCAAATGATTTCTAGCCAAATCGATGCAGATCGCATGGACTACTTGTTAAGAGATGCTTACTTCACTGGCACAGAATACGGAACATTCGATCTCACTCGAATCTTGCGTGTGATCCGTCCGTATGAGGGTGGTATCGCCTTTTCAATGAGTGGGATGCATGCAGTGGAAGATTATATCGTTAGTCGTTACCAGATGTATGTCCAAGTTTACTTCCATCCAGTTTCCCGTGGAATGGAAGTCATTTTGGAACATCTCTTGCACCGTGCCCATGAACTTTATCGTGAAGATCCTAGCAGTTTTGAGTTGCACTCACAACTTTTATTGCCTTTTCTTGATGAAAAATTTACATTGAATGACTATTTAAAATTAGATGACGGTGTCTTAGGAACTTACTTCACTCAATGGACAGAATCAGATGATCCCATTTTAAATGATCTAGCCAAGCGCTTTTTAAATCGAAAACCATTGAAATCAGCTGCCTTTTCTGGTGATCGCTCGTCACACTTGATCAAAGAATTGACTACACTTGTTGAAAGAGTCGGCTATAATCCTATTTACTATACTGCAGTGAATTCAAGTTACGATCTGCCTTACGACTTTTATCGTCCTGAGGAAAACCGCCACCGCACGCAAATCGAGATTTTGAGAAATGACAGAACTTTGGTAGAATTATCAGAGGTGAGCCAGCTGGTGGCTGCTCTTGCTGGACAAGAGCAAGGAGATGAGCGTTTCTTTTTCCCTAAAGAAATGGTCGATCCATCTTTACGAAACCACTACGATCTATTCGATGAAACGTATCAAGAATTCGCCCGTCATATACGTAATGGTTCATTGATCGAGGAAATAAATTAAATACTGGAGGAAATTATGTCTATCAAGTTAGTCGCCATCGACATCGATGGTACCCTATTAAATGAAAAAAGAGAAATCACGTTAGAAGTCAAAGAAGCAATTGCAAAAGCTGTAGCCCAAGGAGTGGCCATCGTATTATGTACAGGTCGTCCATTACCCGGTGTCAAAGAGCAATTGGATGAATTGGATCTATTCCAAGAAAATGATTATGTCATCACTTATAACGGTGCATTAGTTCAACAAACAAAATCTGGTAAGATCATTGCCCGTCATGGATTGACCCATGAAGATTTCCTAGAGATCGAAGTAATGGCACGTCGCGTCGGCAGCCATCTACACTCGATCGATGACAAAGCGATCTACACACCCAACCGTGACATCAGTGCTTACACGATCCATGAAGCAAGCTTAGTCAAGATGCCATTGAAATACCGCACACCCGAAGAAATGACACCGGATATGAATCTAGTGAAGATGATGATGATCGATGAACCAGAAGTCTTAGATGCTGCCATCGCTCGTTTGCCGCAAGCTTTCCGTGAAAAATATACGACAGTGAAGAGTGCTCCTTATTACTTTGAAGTGTTGAATAAAGAAGCAAGCAAAGGAGCAGCTGTAGCAAATCTTGCCCAACATTTGGGTATCGCACAAGACGAGATCATGGCGATCGGTGATAACGAAAACGACCTCTCAATGATCGAATATGCTGGATTAGGTGTCGCTATGGGAAATGCTATCCCACTAGTGAAAGAAGCAGCAAATGTCATCACGACCACAAACGATGAACATGGTGTAGCAGAAGCAATCAAAAAATATGTATTATAGTTTTAACTAATACTATCGTCAAAATTGCATGTGAAAAAAATTAAGAAACACAAACCTCTTCTTTACTCAGGTTTGTGTTTCTTGTTTATTTCTTTTTTGTTAGCCATTGCTCAACAGCCCATTTATGACTCCCACGTTTCAATTTTTGGATAGCATCACCGGGACTTACCCACCAGATCTGATTCGTTTTTTCAGTCGGTTCCCCCACTTGTTGCCAGTTGCTTGCAACATAAAAATAACCGGGATTATAGTAATGTGTTTTACGATAATTGGAATAAAAATATTCATCTGCTTCACCTAGATAGATGTCGATCTCCGCCGCGATCCCCATCTCTTCGATCAACTCACGACGAAGTGCTTCT
Source organism: Enterococcus sp. BSD2780061688st2 D3 (assembly GCF_005844145.1). Taxonomy (NCBI): domain Bacteria; kingdom Bacillati; phylum Bacillota; class Bacilli; order Lactobacillales; family Enterococcaceae; genus Enterococcus; species Enterococcus sp. BSD2780061688st2 D3. Next base: position 102,125 of record NZ_SPHN01000002.1, on the reverse strand, counting down.
TTCTTTGTTTCTTGCCCTTCAATCTCTCCACCAGGTAAAAAAAAGGCTCCATTTGGTGCTTCAATCAGTGCAATTTCGTTATTTTTTTCGACGATTATATAGGCAGCATATCGATTCAAATACTCTGCTGATTGTTCTTTCTCACCAAATACTGGTTTATCCATGTTTGTTTGTCCACCTTAAACTTATTTTCTTTTATTCTACATGAGAGTTTTCTCATAAACAAGCGCAAATCTATTATTTTTTATTCTTTTTTTGATATGATTGAAAAAAAGAAAGGATGGATTTTACTTATGAAAATGGCTCATACTTGCGTACGAGTAAAAGATATTGACGCTTCCCTAGAATTTTATCAAAAGGCATTTGGCTTTGAAGAAAGCCGTCGTCGCGACTTTCCAGAAAGTAAATTTACACTTGTTTATTTAACTTTACCTGGAGACGACTACGAATTGGAGCTTACTTATAATTATGACCATGAAGCGTACGATTTAGGAAATGGCTATGGACACATTGCAATTGCCTCAGATGATTTAGAAGCACTTCATGAAAAACATCAAGCAGAAGGATTCAATGTGACTGACTTAAAAGGTCTGCCTGGAACAGCCCCTTCTTATTACTTCATCGTAGATCCAGACGGCTACAAAATCGAAATCATCCGTGGCTAAATCACTATCTAGATACTAAAAAAGAGGTCAAGATAAATTAAAAAAACGAGCATGGGACAAAAGTAAAAAACACTTTTGTCCCATGCTTTAAATATGAAACGATAAAAAAGAAGCAGCCTCTTCGATAATCAATCCGATATTCACAAAAAGTTGAAACGCAATTTCTGTGATCCTTTTACTTTTTTGAAGTGAAACCCTTCTTTTCCAACCTCTAGCCAATCATGACACTTTCTTCAGGGAGCTTGTAGTTTGGTTCTGCTTTGTTTGCTTTGACTAATAAAGAAAAAATGACAGTCATGACCCCAACACGCCCGATATACATCAATGAAATGATGACCAGTTTGCCAACAACTGATAAGTCTGGTGTCAGACCCATTGTCAACCCTACCGTACCAAAAGCGGAAAATACTTCAAAAGCAATGTACTCGATTCCCGAAGTACTTGGAATGGTTTCTGTGACAGACAAGATCATGATAGCCACTACACATAACGTCAGAGTAACAAAGAAGAGTGTCAAAGCTCGTAGAACAGCTGCTTGGCGAATTGTTCGACCAAATGCTTCCGCACGAGTTTTCCCTTTGAACATCGCCCGCATCTGAATGAACAATATCCCTAACGTCGTTGTTTTCAAGCCGCCAGCTGTTGACCCAGAAGTTCCTCCGATATACATCAAAAACATTGTTACGATCAATCCTGCATGGCTCATCTTCAAGTAATCAATGGAATAATACCCTGCAGTTCTTGGTGTCACACTCATGAAAAAGGTGTTCGCTAACTTTTCCCAAAATGTTCCATCTACTAGTTTCAGTCCATTTCTTTCCGTAAAGAAAAACAGAATAAATCCACCGATCAGTAGGCTGGCTGTCACTGTCAACGCAATTTTGGAATGTAGCGTGATTCTTTTTACTTTGTGATAGCTTAACAAATCTCGCCAAACAATGAACCCTAACCCACCTGCAATGATCAATACTGAGATCACCATGATCAAATAAGCGTTTGTCTGATAGTCATGCAAACTATCTCCCAGTAAATCAAACCCTGCATTACAAAAACTGGATACTGCATGAAAAATACTAAACCAGATACCTTTGCCCCAGCCAAATTTAGGCACAAATGCGAAACTCAATGCTAAGGCACCCAATAACTGGATAACTACTGCAAATTTCAGGATATAAAGCATAAGACTCATGACACCAGAAATCTCTTCAAGGTTTAATGCTTCCTTTAAAACGATCCGCATACTGAAGCTGACTTTTTTCTTCGCTAATGCGAAAAAGAGAATAGGGATCATCATGAAACCCAATCCACCTATTTCAATCAGCATCATGATCAAAAACTGGCCGGCACTGTTCCAATGCTCTGCTGTATTTAGTGTGGTCAATCCTGTGACGCAGATTGCCGAAGTAGCCGTAAACAACGCATCCAAAAAATTGGTTTGTTCCCCGTTTTGACTAAACATTGGCAAGGAGAGCAAACCTCCTCCAATGAGTATCAAGACAAAAAATCCTGCCGCAATCAATTGTACGGGCGATATTTTTTTGTTCCTTTTCTTTTTCATGACAGACATTCCTTTTTTGTTTTCATTTACAAAAGTGAGCGCGTGGGACAAAAGTAAGAAACACTTTGGTCTCATTCTTTAAAAACGAATAAACGGTGGGAGCAGAAGCAACTCCTTCTTAAATAAGCTGAACTTCACAAAAATTTGAAAAGCAATTTTCGTGAAGTTCTTCTTATTTCTCGGAGTTAAACCCTTCTGCCCCAGCCTCTTTTTCGATTCTCTCAAGCTTTTGCAGCAAATTTTTCGTTTCGTCTAAAGGATCATTCACTCAGACGGTCGCTTTTTGGCTACTGCTTGTTGCCCATATTTTTGACTTTGATCAAACGAGTCACTTCCGCACGTTCATTTTCTTCCAGTTTCATTTTAATATAATAAATCGTTTCTTCCAACTGTGGGATCGTCATATACTCTAAAGCATTGACCCGTCTTCTTGTCTTCTCGATTTCTTCTGCCATCAACTGACACGATTTTTCGATTTCTGATAACTCTAGAAGTTTCGGCAACAAATGGGTGAAACGGTCGATCGAGCGATCCAATTCAGCATTGGAATTCAGAAAACCATATTCTAATGGCGCATCACTTAGTTGCTCATCATACTGAAAATTCATGATTGGTACTTTGACACTCATGATATTTTTCTCTATGACAGAAAGTTCCACATTTTCAGTAGGCAAAGCGAGCAACTCCTCAATGAACGAGTCATTGATCGTTGATTTCGCCAAAACGAAGTCACTCATCGCCTGTTCCATTGTTTTTTCCACTGTCTGTCGCAAGTCATTATTTTTACGAATCAATAGAATAAATTGTCGCATCAATTCATCCTGTTTGTCTTTTAAAAGTTTATGCCCTCTGGTTGCGGTCGTCAATTGTTTTTTTAATCGAGTTAATTCCATTCTAGTTGGATTGACGTTTAATCGCATCGAAAAACTCACTTCCCTTCCGGCAGATACTTGTCCAGTAGATCGTCTTTGATCCGTTTTAATTCAGTTCGTGGAAGCATCGCTAAAAGTTCCCAACCTAAATCAAGTGTTTCTGTAATTGTTCGGTTTGTATAGAATCCTTGATTCACGTATTCATTCTCGAATCGCTCCGCAAATTTCGCATAGATTTTATCGACATCTGATAATGCAGATTCGCCCAAAACGACAGCTAATTCTTTTGCCTGTTTTCCCTGTGCATAAGCTGCGAATAGTTGATTCATCGTTGCTGCATGATCCTCTCGCGTTTTCCCAGCACCTGTTCCTTTGTCTTTCAAACGAGAAAGAGACGGCAATACATCGATTGGCGGCTGGATGCCACTCTTATACAGCTCTCTAGTCAAAATGATCTGTCCTTCAGTGATGTAGCCGGTCAAATCGGGTATTGGGTGGGTCTTATCATCTTCTGGCATCGTCAAGATCGGTATTTGTGTCACTGATCCTTTCAACCCTCGAATACGCCCTGCACGTTCAAACAATGTCGCCAAATTCGTGTAGAGATAGCCCGGATAGCCACGGCGCCCTGGTACTTCTCGACGAGCAGCGGAGATTTCGCGCAACGCTTCGGCATAGTTGGTCATGTCTGTCATGATGACCAACACATGCATGCCTTTTTCATAAGCCAGATATTCTGCAGCTGTCAGCGCCATTCTTGGTGTCGCGATCCTTTCGATTGCTGGATCATTGGCCAAATTCATGAACATCACCGACCGATCGATTGCGCCCGTTTGACGGAAATCTTCCATGAAAAACTCTGCTTCTTCAAAAGTGATCCCTATTGCGGCAAAAACGACAGCAAAATCATCTGAAGAATCCAGTACAGTTGCTTGTCTCGCAATTTGTGCAGCTAATTCTTTATGGGGTAACCCTGAACCAGAAAAGACTGGTAGTTTTTGTCCGCGAACTAACGTGTTCAAATGATCGATTGCCGAAATACCTGTTTGGATGAACTCATCGGGATAGTCTCTCGCAACGGGATTGATTACTTCACCGTTGATATCCAAATATTTCTCTGGCAAGATTTCTGGTCCATTGTCTTTTGGTCTACCTAGTCCGTCAAAGACGCGACCGATCATATCTTCTGATACACCCAATTGCAGTGGATGACCTAAGAAACGAACAGAAGAATCTCTTAGATTGATTCCACTAGTTCCTTCAAAAATCTGGACCATTGCTTTATCTTCTTGCACTTCAAGTACTTGTCCCCGACGGATCTCACCATTTTGCATGCGGACTTCGATCAGTTCTTCATACTTTACTCCAGAAACTTTTTCTACCGCCATCAAAGGTCCGACCACTTCTTCGATCGTTCGATATTCTTTAATCATTGGTCATTCCCCCTTCAGAGATGATTGCTTTTATCGTTTCTTTGATTTCCTGATTGATCGCATCTAATTTTGATAGATCGTCTTCTGGAATGTATTTGCTTCGACCGATACGTTCTCTGATAGAAACAGTGCCATCCATGATCTCATTAAGATACGCGCCTAAACTTAAAGCTTTTCGTGCTTCTTCCCCAAACATCAAAATCATTTTTAGTATTTTGAATTGTTTTTCCCTAGAAGTAAATGTATCGACATCATCAAACGCATTTTGTTGTAAGTAGTCTTCACGGATCGATTTTGCGACTTCCAATGTCAAACGGTCATTGTCGGATAAGGAGTCGATCCCTACTAAGCGTACGATTTCATTCAATTGTTCTTCTTCCTGTAAAATACGCATGCCAGTGGCAACCATCTCTGACCAGTTTTCTTGTAACACTTGATCCATATATTTTCCTACTTCAGTTGAATATAAGGAATAACTTTGGATCCAGTTGATCGATGGGAAATGTCGTTTTTGGGCTAACGTTGAGTCCAATCCCCAGAAAACTTTCACGACCCGTAACGTATTTTGTGTGACTGGTTCTGAAACATCCCCGCCAGATGGTGAAACTGCGCTGATTGCTGTAATACTTCCTTCACGATTATCTGAACCTAACGCAATCACTCTACCAGAGCGTTCATAATATTCTGCTAAACGAGAACCTAGGTACGCAGGATAACCTTCATCCCCAGGCATCTCTTCCAAACGTCCGCTCATTTCACGGAGTGCTTCTGCCCAGCGAGAAGTTGAATCTGCCATGATTGCCACATCATACCCCATATCACGGAAGTATTCCGCGATGGTGATACCTGTATAGATAGAAGCTTCTCGAGCCGCTACCGGCATATTGGAGGTATTAGCGATCAATACTGTACGTTCCATCAATGACTCCCCAGTATTTGGATCGATCAATTCTGGAAACTCGTTTAGTACATCCGTCATTTCATTGCCACGTTCACCACAGCCCACATAGACCACTAAATCAACATCTGCCCATTTGGCGATCTGATGCTGTACAACTGTCTTTCCCGCACCGAATGGACCTGGAACAGCTGCTGCACCACCCTTTGTTACAGGGAAAAATGTATCGATGACCCGTTGTCCTGTGATCATTGGTGCATCAGGATTCAATTTTTCTTTGATAGGGCGGCTTCTTCGTACGGGCCATTTCTGTAACATCGTTAATTCTTTCTTGCCATCTTCTGTATTAATGACACAGACTGGTTCATCGATCGTAAATGAGCCTCTTTCGATCTTCTCGATTTTCCCTTTGATACCGTTAGGGACCATGATTTTATGCTTGATAATCTTAGTTTCGTCGACATAGCCGATTACATCACCAGCACTGACCTCATCCCCGATTTCACTTATAGGTTCGAACCACCATTTTTTCTCATGATCCAATGCGGGCAATTGGATACCCCGGCCTAGGAAATTACTTTGAGTTACTTCCATAAATGTATCTAAAGGCCGTTGGATACCATCAAACATTTGAGCGATGATCCCTGGTCCAAGTTCGACTGACAATGCTTCACCAGTCGATCGAACGGGTTCTCCAGGACCGATGCCTGAAGTTTCTTCGTAAACCTGAATTGATGCGACATCGCCACGCATCTCGATAATTTCACCGATGACTCCTAAATCTCCCACTAAACACATGTCTTGGATACTTGCATCCGACATATTTTCTGCCATAACGAGAGGACCGGAGACTTTTATGATTTTTCCAATTTGCAAATGATTATCTCCTTTTTCTATTATAAGATATTTTGTCCAACTGCTTTTTCTACACTTTTTTGTATCTCAGCAATCCCGATCCCCAAAGATCCTTGATGATTTGGGATCAAGATGATTGCTGGTGTCAACTGTCCTTTATAGCGTTCGATCGTTTCAGGGATTTCCTTTGCGCACTGCTCCGTTAAATAAATGACCCCGTATCCTTGTTTAGCCATCTCATCAACAGCGTGTCTGATCTCCTGCTTCGTAGCACTATTTCGAACATCGAATCCAAATAATTTGAATGGCAAGACAGAATCTTTATCGCCCACTACACCTATTTTATGCGTCATAGACTTGTCTCATCCTTTCTTTTAACTGTTCGATCGAAAAATGATTTCGTTTACCAATGATCAACAGTCGAAGATTCTTGCATTCTACTTCTTTCGCGTTCATAAAGGCCAATAGAGGTAAAGGTCCAAAAGCTTGGGTCTGAGCAATTTGATAATAAGAACTTAAATAGTCATCTTTCAGTTGCTCTAACCTCACCAAATCGATCGTCCCATCCTGTATTACCGGTTTCAATAACTCACTATAATTTGTAGATTGTAAAAATTGAATATACGATTCGAGATCACTGTGCACAAAGGACAAGAAACTTTCCTTCGCAATCTCTCCTGAGCTAGAGATGACTGTGGTCATGAATCCAAGCGATTGTTGCTGTAGGATTCCTCTTGCCATAGTTGTAATATTCGTCAAATCAATGAAAGCGATGATTTCTTCTAGTAACTCCTGATAGCCAAGTTTTTCCCCTAATCTACGCTGTTCTGTCAGAAAACATCGATCATAAATGACATCGATTCCCTGCAAAACAGAAGAGGCATCAAAATATTCTCGCACTTCTTTGATACAAGTCATCAGGTTACTTGGTAAGACAGACGATGCTTGTGTATGGATCGCATCTTTTACTTCCTCAAGTGTATAGAACCCATCATCAATGAACAGATGGTCTAAATCTTTTCCAGTCATCTCTGACTTCGTCAACACCTTCAAATTATGAAATGTATAACGCATCGTGTAGATCCAAACGATTTCTGGTTCTGGGGAAGACTCTTTCAACCATTTGAATAACTCGCTTCGTTCTTTTGCAAGATTATCTTCAAAATCATACTCAAATCCTTCGTGGATATAGGGACTGTAGATAGTGGTCTTTAAAATCTCTCCAAGGTCTTCGATTGAATCAACTTGAAGCATTCGGTCAAAGGTCTCTTTAGAGATCAATTCCAGTTCTCTGCCACGTATCAAGGGATTCAATTCATGGTACTCCATTCGTCATCCCTCCTTAATCAAATAATTGTTGAGCAATTTCAAAGCGCATCGTTTCTTCCACTTCTCTTATTAAATTACGGTACAAAAAGTTATACTGTACGCCTTGATCATCGATCAAAAAACCAGCTTGCTTTTCAATCACTTCTTCATCCAATACCAATTCAAAGGGAAGTTCATTATTCCACTTATCGATCAATTCTAAAGAAACATGATCCACTGTTTTTTCGCCTAAAATCAAACGAACTTGTCCCGTCAAAGTCAATGTATGAAGCATTTCTGTCATCAAATCGATTTGCGCTTCTTTAGGTTGGCTTTCCAGTTGAGTAGTAGCTTCTGTAAATAACCGTTGTAAAAAATTTTGCTTCTCATTCAACGTCTGTTGTCGACTTTCTACTTGCTGTCTATTTCTCAATTGGCGGTAATTTCGCTCAATGCCTTCTAATTTCCTTGCTTTTTGTTTTTGAAAGTCATTTTCTAATTTTAATCGCTTCGCTTCAAATTCTTGCTCGATTTCGTTTCGTTTCGTCGCTTCGAGAAGTGTTCGTTCTTCTTGCGCTGTTTTATTCATCTGCGTGATGATTTTATCAATAGCATCCACTGGGCTTCCTCCTTATGAATCTTAAGCATTTAGAACAAGTAAGAAAGAAATAACGAATCCTAGAATAGCATATGTCTCTACCATCGCCGCATAAATGATTCCTTTCGTTGCGTGTTCTGGTTTTTTCGCTAAGATTTGAATACCAGCAGCGGCAACTTTCCCTTGAGCGATACCAGAAAATAGGCCCGTAAATGCGATTGGTAAAGAGGCACCTAAAAAATTAAGTCCTTGAACAACTGTCATATCGCTTCCCAAATTGATGAAGATCAAAAAGGCAATAACAAATCCGTAAAGTCCCTGTGTCCCTGGAAGCAACTGTAAAATCAGTGCTTGACCAAATTTTTCCGGTTGGCTTGTCGTCAAAGCTGCTGCAGCTTCCCCTGTCATACCAACTCCTTTAGCAGATCCAATCCCTGAAAAAATCGTTGCTGTTGCCATCGCTAATACCGCAAATACCATTCCACCGTTTTGACTAATCAAATAATCCATCATTGTTTCAAATTCCTCCAATTATATCTATTTTTTCTTATGATTGATGTTGACGTATTTCTCCGCTGTTTTGAACGGTTTGAAGGCACGTCCGCCTCCACTATAAAATTTCCCAAAAAATTCAACGTATTGTAGTCTTGCACCATGGACATATGCACTTAAAAGTGTCAAAAACATATTAAGGGCATGAAGTGCAATGATCAGGATGATCCCCACACTAAAACGTGCAGCGGGCGGCATGAATGCCACTAACATATTGAACGCAGCACCGATGCTCCCTCCAGATATTCCTAAAGCCATCAAACGAGTGTAACTGACCAAATCTCCGATATATCCGGTCAAGCCATACAAGTTATAGGCACCCTTCGCCATCCCTTTGACTTTCGATGAAGATTGAAAAATAGGAATGATCAGGATGCACAATGCGGAAAGAACTGCTAATCCGATTCCTAGGTAAACAAATGCTTGGTTCTTTAAGATCATCATGCCTAGCAAAACAAAGATGATCCCCATCAAAATCCCTTGCCAAGCAAAACCTTCATTGACCGCATCGATATACGCTTTACGTTTTATATTTTCCTTTGCTGCAATAAATAATCCAACTAGTATCTGGATCAAGCCAAAGATGACAGACAAGATCAAGATCGTATTGACATCGTTGGTCGTTGATAATATCGGAAACGGTAAATGGATACCACCTATCTCTTTTGGCAGCTCGTTTCCGAAGAAGGAACTATAGATGAATCCCCAAATAATTGAAGGGACCGCTAAGATCTCAAAAAATTTAGCAAATCGCTGCATACTACGAGGCAGTACGATGAATCTTTGGACAAGAAAAGCGCCTAGAAACATCAGTAATCCATACCCGATATCAGCCACCATCATCCCGAAAAAGACTAGATAAAATGGGGTCATCCATGGCGTAGGATCTACCTCTTCATACTTTGGCAAACTGTACATCTCCGTCAACATTTCAAATGGTGCTACGATTGGATGATTTTTCAGTTTAGTTGGTACTTCTTCTGCTATTTCGTTCACCGTTGGTTCTTCAAAACTGACATATACTTCTTCTGCCAAATGTTCTTGTTGCAACAAATGGATAAAATCTTCTTTTTCTTCACTATCTATCCAACCTTGCACAATGATCAAGTATGGTGAGCAGACCAGTCGATTCGTGATTGCTACTCGCTCTGCTCTAGCCAAAAGGATTTCTTCTGTCCATTCAAATTCAACAATATAGCCGCTGCAACTAGCAATTTCAGAAGCAAGCTTCTTTTGTTGCTTACTGATTTCAGTTAGTTGTTTCTTTACAACATTTAGCTGTTGGCGCGGACTATTTTCGTATTTATACTCTTCTTTGACGAACCCATAACGACTAGTGATATCATCTACAGCTTGCATCTTGTTTTGCAAAACGATATAAGCAAAATAGACCGTTGTTTGTGTCGCGTTGACTTCCTCAAGATAGATATCTTGTATCTTTGCCAGTTCTTCTTTGAAGGCTTCGGCATTGGCTGCACTGACTGTTCCGATGACGAATGACGTAACCTGACTAAGAAAAGCAGAAGGTGTCGCATCAAGATTTTGCCAGTTATTCAACCATTCTTCTTCACTTTCTAACTGATCACGTTCATCTATCAATTGTTCCCATCGTTCTTTCAGTGAGAGTACTTCATTTAATTTTCTTTGAAACGCCTCTTCAGAGTAATCTCTTTCCAATTCTTGCAAAGAGAGTTCCCGTCTTTTTAGATGTCTTTTTTTCTGTCCTTTTTCCCCGTGATGTTCAATAAATTGAATCGCTGTTCTTATTTCTGATAGTTCACTTGTCAAAACGGCTGCTTTAGATTCTTTGTCGATCGTAGCTGTTTCAGGGAAATACTTTTCTACCCATTCATTATTCTCAGATTCTTGAAAAAGGTCACGAATTTCAACAGCATGCATTCCTTGGACAGCTTGCAGGATCTGCTCTTGATTTTTCTTATCTGAAATGAGAGTCACTTTTTCCATCTTAGTGACGGCCATATGTCTGTATCACCCTTTCGATAATCGCCGCGATTGCTTGTTCTTGATGTGTCTGATATTGCTCAAGCAAGCGTTCCTGAAGTTCTTTTTCAGTTGCCTTCAACTGCTCTTTTTGTTCTGCAGTTTGTTTTTCTTCCAAACTGATTTTCTCCTCGATCAACTGCGCTAACTGTTGCCCATGTTTTTCTTCTATTGCTGCTAATTCTTTTTCTTTTGACTCAGAATAATTATTTAATTCTTCGTTCAATTTGACCAACGATTGTTGATTTTTTTGTTCCGCTTCTTTTATCTTCTCTAGAGCCTCTAGCAAAATTCACACATCCTTTCTGTTAAAAAAAAGGGCACATGCTTTCTTTTTCATTGAAAGTATGTACCCTTTTAAGATAACTGTTTAAAATCAGGCACTTTCAAAAAACGTTCTTCTCACCCCTTGAAGAACTAGATCCTTGAAGCTTGCGCCCAACCTTTTTTATTCGTACTTTAATTAAAGTATAACAAAATATGAATAGAATTCAACAGCGTTCTCTCATTCTCTTTGTAAAAAATTATTTTTCCAAAGGGACGAACGACAAAATAAGTTTTTTCTTCATATATACAAAGTGTTTTAAAAATTTTTAAATTACTGATAGAATATGTCTAATTTATTATTGGGAGGAATTTTTATGTCACCTATCATTGGAATTGCCGGTAATCAGTTGATCAGAGCAACTGATACCTTTCAGGGAAACCAAGTAACCTATACCCCTCAAGGATTTGTCAACGCAGTCCAGCAGGCTGGCGGACTGCCTATGATCTTGCCGATCTCTGAACCTAGCAGTGCGTCTTCTTACATCCAGCAGATCGACAAGCTGATCCTTGCAGGCGGTCAAGATGTTTCACCTCAACTTTATCATGAAGCTCCGCATCCTAAACTGATGGAAACGAATCTACAAAGAGATCATTTTGAAGAAGCATTGATCAAAGAAGCACTAAAACAAAAGAAACCGATCCTCGCAGTTTGTCGTGGCATGCAACTTTTGAATGTCGCCCTTGGAGGAAGCTTATACCAAGACCTATCTCTATATTCCGACTGGTCTGTCAAACACGATCAATTTCCGACTGAGCCACAATTTGCCACTCATGAAGTCACTATTCTTACGGATGCGACATTAAATAAATTTCTTCCTACATCGTATTTTGTAAATTCGTACCATCATCAAGCAGTAAAAGAATTGGCCCCTGATTTAAAAGCTACTGCTCTTTCACCGGATGGCCTGATTGAAGGCGTGGAAAGTACGGAACTAAAACTATTAGGTGTCCAATGGCATCCAGAGCTTACTCACCGCACAAATCCACTTGATCAGCAGCTGTTCACCTATTTTGTGCAAGAATATTAATGCAATATGATACGCAGATCACTTGAATCTATCAGTCTTCCGCGTATTTTTTTATTGTTTGCGTTGATAAGCCAATAAACGTTTCAATTGGTTGACTTGTTGTTGCAACTCTATTCCTTTGGATGTGTCTCGGTTAAATTTTCTAGGTAGTTGTTGATCGATCACTTTCTTGACATCTGCTTGATTACTTTTCTTATTTAACTGCTGTTCAATACCAAGGAAGGGGTAATGGGTAACGATTTGAAAACCATAAGAGTTACACAATAGCGAATAACCAGCGATCCCAGTCGTTTTTTGATACGCCTTCGATAGTCCACCATCAATCACAAAGACGGTACCATTGGCTCTGATCGGTGATTCTCCTTTTTTGACTTTGACCGGAGTATGACCGTTGATGATGACTGATCCATTTTCTTCTACACCAAATTCTTTAAGAACTTTCTTGCTGAACCATTCCTCGTTTCTTAAAGTATAATAAGGATTTCTTTTCTCTATATGAGTTTCCTTTTCGGTTAGGAAGTAACGTTCAAATGTTGCCATCTTACTTTTCCCAAAGAGCGGCGAAAATGGACCGATCCAAGCATACCAAATCAAATCTGTTGCCAGATCATCTTTCACAGTAATCTTTTTCGCACTAGTTCGGATTTGCTTTTCAAAGAAATCCAATAATTCTTTACCAGAATAACTTTTATTTTCTAAAGAAAATGACAGGAAGCCACCTTCTTGATCGATCGGTATACATCCATGGAACAAAAGATGCTGATTATATGTCAGATACATTGCTCCTTTGGTCAACAAAAATTCCATATGCTTCTTCATTCTCAAAGAATGTTGAAATGAGTACATCAAGCTATCGATCACTTGTCTTTCTTCTGGCAACAATTGATTCGGATTCTTTGGATCAATCGTTTGAAAGCAAGCGCCATTGATCGTATGAACCGTTCCGTCTAACTTGATCGTGTTGTGAGAATAATCGATTTGAGTCAATAAATCTCGTTGGGCCATCTCAAACTCTGGTCGTCGTTCCAATATTTGTGACTCCACTTTAAATTGCATGATTGCAAGTGCCTGATGGATCTTCTCCATTTCTTTTCGTTCTCTTGTTGTTAACTCCTCATGATTTTTTGGTGTAAACAGAGGATTTTCATCATAATTATCATTTGAAAAAGAAGCTAGAATACGAAAGTTCAAGCCATATTCTTTCTCCAAATCAAATAAATAGTTGTACCGAGCGGCAATCCTTAACAGTGTCAATAAGCAGGCTTCCGAACCGCAATAAGCGCCAAGCCATAAAAGATCGTGGTTTCCCCACTGGATATCGATAGATGAGAATTTCATCAGTCGATCCATCACTTTTGCAGCTTGGGTACCTCGATCAAAGATATCCCCAACAATATGGACATGATCAATGACCATTGTTTGGATCGTCTGCGCCAATTTTTTCAAAAAACGCTGTTCTTCACCCATCAACGTCAATTGATCAATGATTTTTTTGACATACTCTTTTTTGCCGGCAACTCGGTCGTCGATATACAATAATTCCTCAATGATGTAACTATACTCTTTAGGCAGTCCTTTTCGAACTTTTGAACGTGTATACTTTACAGAAGTAAAACGTAACAATTCGATCAATTGATGGATCAGCTGTGATTTGTCTTGCTTTTCGTACCATTCAGTTGTGACAGCATATTCTGGATAAGCAACAAAGATCGTCAGTTGTTTGATGTCTTCTTCATCCAAAGAATCATGAAACAACTCTTTGATTTTTTCTTTTAAATTTCCTGAACCAATACGCAAAATATGATCGAACGCTGGAAATTCTCCATGGATATCACTTAAAAACAGCTCTGTCCCTTTCGGAAGCTGCAATATTGCCTCCAGATTAATGATCTCTGTGATCACATCTTCCGTTGTAGGGAATTTTTCTGACAATAACTCTAAATATTGATCCATTCTAAGACCTCCAGATTGGTATACTTAAAATTATAGTGAATATAAGCGCTTTTTTCAACATTAAAATCTTAATTCACTTCGGATCAAAAAAATATTGGTCTATCTATAAAAAGAAACATGTTCACTAAGAAAACTCCTCTTAATGAACATGTTTCTTCATCTTCGTTTTGTGTTACGCTTTTTTGCGTTCATTTCTCATGATCGATATCGATTGTTTCAATGAACTCCATAGTCCACCCTCGCTATAAACAAGCACATTGGATTTGTACATATTTGCAGAAAGAAACATTAAAACAAAAGTGACTACGATCAATATGACAAGTGACACCATCGCTCCACTCACATCGACCGTTTCATTCGCTAAACGAACAGGCATGATGTAAGAAGAAAGGAATGGAATATAAGAGGTGATACGAATGACGATATTATTAGGATCAGACGCACCTAAGATCAGACCTAACATATATCCACCTAGCGATAAATAGGTGACAGGTAAAATCGCCTTTGCTGTATCTTCTGCTTTATTCACTAATGATCCGCATAGTGCTGCTAGAACAGCGAATATCAAGATACCAAAAAACATGAATAGCAATGAATACCATAGGAATGGTCCAAAAATGCTATCTAAAGAAATCCCATCTAAAGCACTTTTCACGATATCCATATTTTTGAATTGATTAAATCCGACGCCAAAAATCACGCCATATAATGCCATTTGTGTCACAGCAACAAGCAAAACGCCTGTCAATTTGCCATAGAAATGTTTTTGAGCCGTTGTACTAGATAAGATCACTTCCATGATACGCGTACCCTTTTCAGAAGCAATCTCCTGTGCAATGATTTGTGCATACGTCAAGATAATGATGAACAAGATGATCGTTGCGACATAGCTAACTACATATTGTACATCAGAATTGTCTTCTCCCACAGTCATCTTTCCTTGATCGTTGAAACTGACTTTTTGTCGGGAAAAACTTGCTGGCTGACTAAGACTTGCTACTTCTTCTGGCGAAACGCCCAGCGTACTTGCTCTAAGCATCGATTGCACACCCGTCAGTTGTTGTTGGATAAGTAACTGCGTACTTTGCCCTAATGAATTTTCGCTATAGAGTTTCCCTTTAACCTCCTCGTTAGCTACTGAAACGGTCATATAGGCATCGATTTTTTCATCTGCCAATTCTTTTTGTGCCTTTTTTGTCGAATCGATTGCTTTAAACTCAAAATCATCTGTTTTCACTTGACCTAGTTGTTGTGTCAACTGTGGATCATCTGATAGGACCCCAATTTTATTGACCTCACTATTTTGTTGCGCAAAATTCCCTGCAACGTAAATGACCCCCATCATAATAAATGGAACTAAGATCATGATCAGAAAAGAAATAGATTTGATATTTTTTAAATAGACATCTTTTGTAATGATCCAAAATTTACGCATCCATCTCACCTGCTTTCATTTTGAAGATCTCTTCCAAAGTAGGCGGTTGCTGATTGAACATCGGAATGTAGCCAAACTGAGTTGCTCGCGTGAAAATCTCTTTTCCTGCATCTGGATCTTCTAATGTGACTTCCAATGTTTGGTCTTCATGAAGGGTCACATTTTTAACACCTTCGATTTCAGCTACGTCTTGTTGTGTCAGATCAGATTCTAAAAATACTTTTGTTCGGCCAAAAGATTCTCTGATTTCATGTACTTTTCCATCTAAAACCATTTTCCCATTTCGCAACATGATCAAATGATCACAGATTTTTTCAACATTATCCATATTATGACTTGAGAAGATCACACAAGAACCCTTCTCTTTTAATTCAATGATCCCATCTTTCAATAGTTCTGCGTTTACTGGATCCAACCCGCTAAATGGTTCATCTAGGATGATCAGCTTGGGCTCATGGATCAACGTAGCAATCAACTGTACCTTTTGCTGATTTCCTTTTGATAGCGATTTGACTTTATCTGTTTTCTTGCCCTTTACTTGGAATTTTTCCATCCAAAAATCGATTTTCGGTTCAATTTCTTTTTTTGATTTTCCTCGTAATTCCGCAAAATACACCAGTTGATCTTGAATCGTCACTTTTGGATATAAGCCTCGTTCTTCAGGCAGATACCCAATGATATCGTAATCTTTTTCTCCTAAATGATGACCATTCCATAATACTTCCCCTTGATCCTGTGTCAAAAAATCTAAAATCAGTCGAAACGTCGTGGTTTTTCCCGCCCCGTTTTGCCCGATCAATCCCATGATCTTTCCATCTGGAATCTGAAATGATACATGGTCAACAGCTGTGTAGTTCCCAAAAGTCTTTACCAGATCTTTAACTTCTAACATCGTTTCACTCCTTCGCCACTAGTATATTTCTTCAAAAAATAAATCGCATACATTCGTAAGAATAAAACCAAGAGGGGAACCTGACGTTTAAGAAGAAATACCCCCTATTGTACCGAAACGATTGTTGGCTATCATTTTTCTTATAAAAAATGATAGGACACTTTACAGTGTTTGTAAAGCGTCCTTTGTTAGTTTTCATGTAATTTGTCAAAAACATTTTGTGCGACATTTTTAGGTAAGCCGATTTGTTGAAGTTCTTCGACTGTTGCTGCTGTAATATTTTTTAGAGATTTGAATTCTTTCAAAAGAGTTTTTTTCCGTTTTGGTCCTAATCCTTCGATTTCATCTAAGCGCGAAGCAAAACTATTTTTACTTCGAAGTTGTCGGTGAAAGGTAATTGCAAATCGATGGACTTCATCTTGTACTCGTTGCAATAAAAAGAACTCAGGTGAATTTCTTTCTAATGGAACGACAGCTAGATCTGAACCAAAAAGTAATTCATTCGTTTTATGCTTTTCATTTTTGGCCATTCCTGCTACGGGAATATCGATACCTAACTGGTTCTCCAGCACATCTTTTGCAACATCGACTTGGCCTTTTCCCCCATCGATCAAGATCAAATCAGGCAAAGGCAAGCCTTCGCGGATCACACGTGCATACCGACGATAGATAACTTCCCTCATGGAGGCATAGTCATCAGGTCCCTTCACTGTTTTGATCTTATATTTGCGGTATTCCTTTTTTGCTGGTTTCCCGTCAATAAATACGACCATCGCAGCGACTGGATTTGTTCCCATGATATTGGAATTATCGAAAGATTCGATACGTGTTGGTGTAGGGATGTTCATTGCATTTCCTAACCGTTCCACGGCGCCAATCGTTCGTTCCTGTTTTCGTGCAATCAGATCAAACCGTTCATTTAAGGCAACCGCTGCATTTTTATTGGCAAGTTCCACTAGTTTTTTCTTTTCGCCTTTTTTTGGCTGTAACACTTTGGTATCTAATAAAGCTTTCACGCTTAACTGGTCGATCGTATCAGGGATCAAGACTTCCTTGGGGATGAAATGTTCATTTTCTTGATAGAATTGGCCGATATACGTTAAAAAGTCTTCTTCCGCTTCATTGTAAAAAGGAAAGATAGAAACGTCACGTTCAATCAATTTTCCTTGTCTCACAAAAAATACTTGGACACACATCCACCCTTTATCGATGGCATAACCAAATACATCTCGATCCACTAAATCGGTATTCGTCATTTTCTGTCTTGTCATGATCGTTTCGATTGCTCGGATCTGATCGCGGTATTCTGCGGCTTTTTCAAATTCCATATTTTCGGCAGCCTGCATCATTTTTTGGTGGATCTCTGACTCGACTTTTTCATGTCCCCCGTTTAGAAACCCTTTTACTTCATCGACGATTTTCGTGTATACCTTAGGATCGACATCAAAGTAATACGGACATAAACATTGGCCTAAATGATAATACAAACAAGGTTCTTTTGTTTGACTTGGCTTACATTTGCGTAAAGGAAACAGTCGATCAAGTATTTTCTTTGTTTCATTCGCAGCCCCGACATCGGGATAAGGTCCAAAATAGAAAGCTTTATCCTTCAATACTTTACGTGTGATCACTAAACGTGGATATTTTTCATTGGTGATTTTTAAAAAAGGATACGTCTTGTCATCCTTTAGCATGATATTATATTTAGGATCGTTCTTCTTGATCAAGTTGATTTCTAAAAGCAAGGCTTCGATATTTGATTCAGTCACGATATATTCAAAGTCTACGATCTCACTAACTAATCGTTCTGTTTTGGTATTGTGGCTACCTGTAAAATAAGAACGGACACGATTCTTTAGGATTTTTGCTTTTCCCACATAAATGATCGTTCCATTTTTATCTTTCATCAAATAGCAGCCTGGTTGATCAGGAAGTAAAGCTAATTTGTTTTTGATACGTTCATTCATTGTATACTTCCTTTCAGATTTCATTGTGTTCATTATAACATGATTGATAAATTCATTGTTTCACTGTCATTTATTTTGACAATAAATTAAATTTTACAAGTGTCGTCTACATTATGATACTGCGCAAAAAGAGGAGGGCGAGACAAAAGTAAACATCACTTTTTGTCTCACCCTCTGCATTCGAATGAACGATCTCTTTTTAACCCTTGTAACTAGTTTTCACGACCTTATAAGTAAGGTTGTCTATTTTATAGATATTGACTGATCATTTGACGTAATTGTTCTTTCGTATGAACACCAATCGCTTTTTCTACTACTTGTCCATCTTTTTTCAACAATAACGTTGGAATACTCATGATCCCAAATTCTTGTGGTGTTTGTGGATTTTCATCTACATCCATTTTTACGATCCTGAATTCATCTTCATCGTATTCTTCTGCTAATTGATCCAAAATTGGTGCTTGCATGCGACAAGGTCCACACCAAGTTGCCCAAAAGTCAACCAATACTAAGCCTTTGTCTGTTTCTTCGTTAAATGTCGTATCTGTAACTACTTGTGACATATAAAAGACCTCCATTTTTTAGTCTGATGGTATTATAGCATTTTTCTTTTCCAGAAACGAGCATTCTGCTTACATTAAGTAAGTTTTATTTAAACTTAACGATCGTTGCGCCATTCCCACCTTGATTAGCGGGAGCAAATTCATAGCTTTTTACACTTCGATGATTTTTTAGATAGTCCGTGATCCCTTTGCGTAGTGCTCCTGTTCCTTTACCATGGACAATAGTGACTTGAGGATACCCAGCCAAGATTGCTGCATCAAGGTATTGATCCACTTCAGTCAGTGCTTCTTCATAACGTTTTCCCCGAAGATCTAGTTGATTCGCCACATGACTGGCAGATTCTGATCTTACTGTATGCACCACTCTTTGTGTTGGTTCTTTTTGTGGAGCTACTGGCATCAATTCACTTTCAGAAACATTCATCTTCAAGATACCGATCTCCACTTGCCATTGATCCCCGTTTTTACGTAACAAGGTTCCTCGCTGGCCATAAGTCGTTACAAGAACTTCATCTCCAGGTTTGAGCGTCTTTTGTTCCTTCGCTTTTTTCAATACTTTATTTTTCTTCAATTGTTCTTCTTGGTGTAAGTTTGCTAATTGTGTTTTCGCATCAATCAATTGATGCTCTTTCACATTTCCTTGTCCAATCTGTTGTTGCATTTTTCGGATATCTGCGATGATGTGATCGGCTTTTTCTTCTGCTTCCGCCACCAGATCATTTGCTTTCTTTTTCGCTTTTTCTAGTTCTTTTTCCCGTTCTTCAAAGAAATAACTATACGCATCTTTTAGATTTTCATACAAACTCTGTGCCTCATCAACATAATGACGCATTTCCAAGTATTCTGTTTCAGCCATTTTACGACGACTTTCTAAATCAGAAATCATTTCATTCAAATCTTGGCTTTCATCATTCATCAATTGTTTTGCTTCATTGATCACATCTTGATCTAGTCCTAACCGACTCGAGATCTCAAATGCGTTGCTTCGACCTGGAACACCGATCAGTAAGCGATATGTTGGGCTCAATGTATCCACATCAAACTCCATACTTGCATTGATCGTATTGGCACGATTATAACCATACACTTTCAACTCTGGATAATGAGTCGTTGCCATGACATACGCTGATTTTTTCCCTAGATCATCTAGGATAGCGATAGCTAATGCTGCTCCTTCTTGCGGGTCTGTTCCGGCACCTAACTCATCAAATAAAACTAAACTTTTTTCGTTTACTTTCGCTAAGATATCCACTGTATTGGTCATATGAGAAGAAAAAGTCGATAAACTTTGTTCGATCGACTGCTCATCTCCGATATCGGCAAATACTTCTTCAAAAATTCCGATCTGGCTATCTTCACCTACAGGGATCGGCAGTCCAGCCTGCCCCATCAATTGAAGTAAGCCAAGCGTTTTTAACGTGATGGTTTTCCCACCTGTATTTGGACCAGTGATGACGATTGCTTGATAATTCTCACCGATCGTAATGTCATTAGCCACAACTTTCTCTTGGTCGATCAATGGATGCCGTGCTTGTTTGAGCAAAACATGATTCTCTTCGCTGATTGTCGGAACAATTGCTTTTAATTCTTTCCCAAAACGAGCTTTGGCATTCATTATATCCATTTTTCCAATAACATATGCGTTATGGATGATCTCATGACGATGAGGAACAAGCTCTGCTGACAATTCACTTAATATTCGTTGGACCTCATTAAGTTCGGCAATCTGGTACTGTCTTAACCGGTTGTTCAAGTCAACGATTTGTTTTGGCTCAACAAATAAAGTTTGACCAGAAGCACTTTGGTCATGGACTACGCCACCAAACACACCACGATATTCTTGTTTTACTGGAATAACATAGCGATCATTTCGCATCGTGATGATTGCATCACTCAAATATTTCGCGTTTTTCCCTCGAACGATGCCATCTAATTGCTCTCTAACCGTTTGTTCGCTGCGACGAATGTTTTGACGGATACTTTTTAGTTCTGGTGAAGCATCATCTGTCACTCTGCCATCTTCATCGATTGCTTCTTTTAGTCGACGGCTTAAAACCGGGATCGTAACTAGCTGGTCAGCCCAAAAATACAAACGATAGAAGTCGATTTCGCTGTCAGCTAGATCATCAATGAATCGTTTCAATTCACTAGTTGTTGATAACACACGAGAAACTTCCGCTAATTCAACCCCATTCAAATCTGCACCGATTTCGATCCGTTTCATATGTGGTCGGATGTTTTCCAATTTTGGTATCGGGATGCCTCCACGTAAACGTTGGACTTTCAATCCATCCTCTGTTTCAGCCAACCAATCCGTGATGTGTTCTTTCTGATTAACAGGAACTAATTTCACTAGTTCTTCTTGTCCTTGAGCTGTCACTAAATATTGACGGACAAGCTGTTTTACTTTTTCAAATTCTAATGTTTCAAGGATTCGGTTATTCACTTTATCACCTTATCTTTCACTAAAAAAAGTTGTAACTCTTCGCATCAGCTCTTTCGCTTCTGCCGTCCTGTCACAACCTCTTTTCAATCGTTTTGTTTCATCAATCCTATTGATTGATGATATTCGTTACCCATAGATCATGGATTTTGTCACTCAATAGCGGTGTCTTCTCAACAATAAAGCGTGCAAGACTGTTCCCACTAAATTGATTTTGGATAAAATCTACTGGAACAAGAGTCAATAAGCTCAAAAGTAAGAAAATCGTCACATAAGCAACCACAACAGACAGCACACCGCCTGCTAGCCAGTCTACTTGCCTCAATACAGGGACATAGGTCAAACTGTGAGCAAAAATCCCGATGAAGCGAGTGATTAACGCACCCGCCAATAAAATCAGCAAGAAGGCCACCCCTGCATAAAAAGCCTCATCTAATCTAAAAGAGATCGCTTGATCAAAAAAGACCATTTTAGATGTAGAAGTCACTGCTGGATAAGGAATATATAACTCTAAATGATCCGCTAACTGTTTGTAAAAATGCTGGGCCGCAAAAAACGATAGTACATAGCCTATCGTATAAACCACTTGCATAGCAAAACCTCGCCTGGCCCCTGAAAAAAACGCAATCAGCAAAATAAATAAAATCAATAAACTTAACATGCCACGTTCCTTTCTCCTCGTTAATTTGAAGATTTTTGTTTGATTTGGCCTTTTCTTTTTTCATTCAAGATTTGTTGTGCTTCCATATGATTTTTGATTTCACGGTCAGGTTGCCCGTTTTCTTTCAAAACTTCTCGAGCTTCATTTTCAATTGCTTCGATCCGTTTGATACGGTTCTCCATTTCGGTAAATTTAATCATTTTTTTCTTTAAGTTTGCCACTTCTTTTTCAAGTTCTAAATTTTTTTCTTGTTTTTTCAATTGATCCGAGAGCGCATTGACAGCCATCAAAATAGCTGCTTGTTCGTTATCGATTTGAGGTGACAATTCCTTCAACTCTGCTAATTGTTCATTGATCAAATTTGTCACGATATCCATGTGATGTTTCGTTTCACGTCCAATGATCGTGTAAGTTTGGTCGGCAATCACTGCTTTATAGCGTGTTTTTTCGTGCGCCATCCGAATCATTTCCCCCTATTGATAAAATTATTATCTAGTGTACCATGAAGTTAATGATTTAACAGCTGTACACACATTTCTTTAATTTACTTTATCATTATATGATAAACTAAAAAAAAATGCTATGTCTCCTACTATTCTTATGTTTAGAATGTATGGAGAGCAAACTATATTGGACAATGTCAATAAATTGGAGGCACCATGAGTAACGTAATTATAAAAACAACTGCTAAACAGATCGAAAAAATGAAACAAGCTTATTCAACTTTTTTATTACCAAAAAAAGTTCCTTATACATCTTTTGTAGCCAAAAAAAACGGCACCACGATCACTGCTTATACTTCTGGGAAAGTCATGTTTCAAGGCACAAATGCAGAAAAAGAAGCTGGTCTTTGGGGTGAAGCCCAATCAGCAGCCAAAAAAAATAGCAAAAGTACTGATTTGCCACCTGATCTTCCTCATTTATCCGTCCTAGGAAGTGATGAAGTCGGCAATGGGAGTTACTTTGGCCCGCTGACCGTCTGTGCCGCATATGTCGACAAAACAAAACTTGATTTATTGAAAAAATTAGGTGTGCGCGATTCAAAAGAAATGAAAGATCCACAGATCGTTCAATTAGCGAAGATACTAAAAGAAACGATACCCTATCAGCTACTTGTTTTATCCCCGAAGAAATACAATGAGATCCAGCCAAAGTATAATGCAGTCCGGATGAAGGTCGCTTTGCACAATCAAGCAATCCATTTGTTGTTGCAAAAAATAGCACCCACTAAACCTGATGCTATTTTGATCGATCAGTTCACGCCAGAAGCAAACTTTAAAAAATATGTACAGTCAGAAAAAAATCAAATCCAAGAAAAACTTTATTTCGTTACTAAAGGGGAACAATACCATCTAGCTGTAGCAGCTGCCTCTATCATCAGTCGCGCGAGTTTTTTAGAAGAACTCGATAAAGCATCTGCAGAACTAGGTTTTACACTGCCTTCTGGTGCTGGCACAAAATCTGATCACGTAGCCGCTAAGATTTTACAAAAAGGCGGGTTACCTTTACTGGAAAATTACGCCAAACTTCACTTTGCCAATACAGAAAAAGCCAAAAGATTGATGGGCTGATCTTCACAAATCAAAGAGGTCGAAACAAAAGCCGTTTAGCTTTGAGAAATTATAAAAAAAAGGCGGGGACAGAAGTGTTCAACTCCTAGAAATAAGAAGGAATCAACGAAAATCGCTTGTCAAATTTTGTGAATTTCGGCTTATTTCCGAGGGAGTTGCTTCTGCTCCCACCGTTTATTCTTTTTTTCTTTTTTTAAATACAGCATACGAAGCTGCTCAACCTTGAAGTTCAAAATAATCGCGTAACGCTTCAGTTAAACTTTCTGCTAGTTGTTGTTGATAGGAAGAAGTCGTCATTTCTGCTAGATCAGCATCATTATTCATGTACCCCATCTCTACTAAGAGCGCAGGTTGAAGATTTTCCCGTAAGACCTGATAATTGCCTGTTGCAATGCCTCTTGAGGCAAGCGGCAAATCGTCAAATGAATCCGAAACTGTCTGGGCTAATTTTTCGTTCTCTTGATAATAGTAGTACGTCGTGATTCCTGTTGCCTCATTGGCATACTCTGTAGAATCAGCATGCAGACTGATAAAAATATCCGCTTTTTTTGCTTCACTATACGTACAGATATCTCCTAGCTGTACAAATGTATCACTAGTTCGGGTAAGATAAACCGTAGCACCTGCTGCTTCAAGTTCTTTCTTTACTTTCTTAGCTGTACTCAAAGTAATCGTTTTTTCTTCTATTTCTTCGTTAGTACTCAACGCACCCGTATCACTTCCTCCGTGACCTGGATCGATTACGATCACCGCATCAGATAAGTCTGTTGGGGTCTCCTGCACTGTTTTTTCCACTATGCTCCCATTTGTCAAAGCTAGATATCCCGTCGTCCCGTCATTTGTGGTTACTTGATACGCATCATCTTTTTGGGTGAGATAAGTAGTAAGCTCCCCACCATTGACTACTGTTAATGGGGTTGTCAACGCAGCGTCTGCATATAGCGTGCTATCTTCTTTTCCAATTTTTACCATCGTTTTTGTTTCTGTCGAACTCGTCGTTGCAGCTTGCGTGGCCTTTTCTTGACTAGTACTTGCTTCTTCTGCAGCTGTTTGTTTATCAAAAAAGTTGGATTCATTGCTCGCTATCACACCGAGTAACCCAATAAAAAGAATCAGAATCACTTTCTTCATGTTCTTTCACCTCGTGAAGCAAACAATACGATGTTAAGCTTAAAGACAACTTAAATTGAATTTTTAGTCAAAAAAGACACACGTATGAAGGAATTGTCTCATCCCTTCATCGTGTGCCTCACGATGATCCGCTGGTTGCTGTTAAATTTTTTGTTCAGCACAACTATTCACTGATCACGCCGTGTAAATATAAGTCGATCAACTGTTCCACAGTCATGGACTTTTCAACAGAGTTGCCTGCTTGTGTGATATATGGCGAGAGGATCAAAAAGAAATGTCTGGCTGCAATTTCTTGTGTGACATTTTCTCGAAGTGCTTCTCGGTTCTTTGAAAAAATGACTTCAAAAGGTTCACGATAATTTTTCTTCCATAACGCAAAAAGATGGTTTCTCGTTTCGCTTGAAATGTTTTGTTTCAAATCATGGAGCATCATGAATAGATCGACCAAATGACTGTCAATCAAATACCTCGCCATCGCTGTCAATGTTTGCTGAAAGGTCACATCGCTTGTTTCTGAGATTTTTCTTAAATCTTGACCGACTGTCGTCAGATGTTCTTCAAGAACTGCTTTGTATAATTTTTCTTTATCACTAAAATAATGGTACAAGTTCGGTTGAGTGATTCCAGCTCTCTGGGCTATCTCCCTAGTTGAAGTACCCAGATATCCCTTTGACATAAACAAGCGATTGGCTTCCTTCAAAATCTTTTCTTGCGTATCTTTATTGTAGCGATGAACCATATGCACACCCTCTTTTCAGGCTTAGTCTGTTTTTTCTTTAAAAACACCATCTTCCATCATAAAGACTTTATCACATTTGTCAATAAGTCTTGTATCATGTGTGACCATAATGATCGCTTTATTCTTTTCTTTTGACTCTTTCGCGAGTATATCGACTACTTCTCTCGCTTTTTCAGAATCTAAGCTAGCTGTAGGTTCATCCGCCAAAATGATTGAAGGATCGTTATACAAAGCCCTTGCAATCGCTACTCTTTGTCGTTCACCGCCCGACAGTTCTTCTGGGTATTTATTGACCAAACTGTCGACCCCTAGCTGTTCAAACAATTCGTTAGCTTTCTCTTGTCGTTTCTCATGTTTCACTTTATCCACCAAAATCAGCTGTTTTTTCACCGTTAGAAACGGAACCAAGTTTGAAGCTTGTAAAATGAAGCCAATCTCTTTAAAACGAAGTTTCACCCGTTTACTTTCAGGCTGATTACTGAACTCTTCCCCATTGATCAGTACAGAGCCTTTACTAGGCGTCTGCAATCCACCAGCCATCGTTAAAAATGTACTCTTTCCTGATCCAGAAGGTCCAATGATTGCGACGAATTCGCCTTTTTCAATACGCACATTCGTTTTTTTCAGTGCGTGGACGATCTGATCGCCATCTTGAAAACTCTTTTCCACTTCTTTAAATTCAATTGCTGCCATTTTTATTTTCCTCCTATCCAATCGCCTTTAGTGGATCGATTTTTACGATCGTCCGAACTGAGAATAGCGCGCCTAAAACAGCGACTACTAACATCAAGACACTGATCACTCCAAAGAAAAGCCAATTACTTTGGAAAGGTACGGTATCTGGTAACACCAAGGAAGTTCCTACTGTTCCCAACAATCCCAGAGCAACACCAAAAACTGAAAGTAAAAATGTTTGCGCTACTACCGAACGTGCAATAAAACCACCGGTGATCCCTTGCGCTTTTAGTACACCAAAAATATTGATTTTTTGCATCGTTAACACATAAATAAAAATACCAATCACGATTGCTGCAATCACGATCAAAAAGCCGATCATAAAGCCAAAAGTCAATACTTGTGCATTGTATCCAGGCAATTCATTGATGAATTTTGCAATACTGATTTTTTCGAGATCATCAGGCATTTTATCGACACTGCCCCTAACCACTACACCGTTGATTCGCGCATTTTCACTAGTATCTGTTTTTTCAAAACGAATCTCTTGATACGCATCAAGAGTCGTATATAAGACTGGTGAAACATTGAATTTGGCATTTTCTGTAAAACCTGTCAGCTTAAATGTCTTATCACTTCCAGAAAGTTTGACCGTATCGCCAATCTTCAGTCCATATTCTTCCTTCAAACTGATATCCCCAACTGCTTCATCGTTTCCAGAAAATTCTTTTCCTTCCACAAGCTTCGGCATTAAGAATTGACTTGGATCGATACCAAAAAAACTCACATTGATCTTACCCGCATCTTTATTGTCCTTGCTAGTTACTACTCCAGGTGTTTGCGCTAAGTACGCAACTTCTCCACCTTTCACTTCTTCGGCTGTCTTTTTCGTGATCATCGACATCCCAAGATTTGTGTTAGAATCTTTGGATAAAACGATATAATCGGCTTCCCATTTATCCACTGCTGTACGATTATCTTGTGCCAACCCATAAGCTAATCCTGTTAAAAAAAAGACAAGGTAAGCAATCAAAAACATGACTCCAGCTACTAAAGCATAGCGTAATTTTGAATGAACAATTTCATTTAATGCTAAAAACATCTAATCCCCCTTAAAAAATGATCGATCGATAAATTTATTTTATCACTTGATAAATTTTTAATGGAATATTATGCTCACGCAATTTTTTGGATAAGTTAATATTCTTGATATGACAGAATTTTTATTTAATATTTTACAATATAGAATAGTCAACGTTTTACGAATATGTATATTTCACAGCTATTCTCTTATTGGAAAAAGTAAATCTTGCCCCCTATTACTAAATAAACAGTACTTACTACAAAAAAGCGAAAGAAACACGAACATATCAGTTCAATGTCATTCTTTCGCTCAATCAATATTTTTTCTATACGTACTTAAATAAACCGATTCTCCCTCAATTTCGCCTTTTTGATGTCTTCTACCGTTTGCGTACCTGCTAATTGCATGACCATTTCAAGTTCTCTTTTGAAGAAATCAAATACTTGTTTGATCCCTGTACTTCCTCCAAGGGCTAATCCGTATATAGCAGGTCTTCCAATGGCAACTAGATCCGCACCTGAGGCAATTGCTTTAAAAACGTGCTGCCCACGACGAACACCACTATCAAAGACGATTGGTACACGTTTATCCACTGCTTCAGCCACATATTGTAAAGAGTCAAAGGAAGCAGGACCACCATCTAATTGTCTTCCTCCATGGTTCGATACCCAGATACCTTGCGCACCCGAATCAAGTGAACGATAGACATCTTCTTCTGATTGGACACCTTTGACATACACTGGTAGATCTGAATGGGTAGTGATAAACTCGATATCTTTAGGACTCAGTTTTTGTTTAGACGATTTATAAACGGCATCCATCGTTTGTCCTACACCGGATTGATATGCTTGGACGATCGGCATTGGCAAAGGAAAGGTAAATCCGTTTCGTCGATCTGTTTCACGATTACCGCCAACTGTTGCATCCGCTGTCAAGACGATAGCTTTAGCGCCATTGCGTTTGGCCATTTCTAAGATATCTGTATTGATACCATCATCTTTACTCATATAAAATTGGAACCATTGTGGTGCGGTATTTCCGCCCGCTTTCCTGATTTCTTCTAATGTACAGGAAGCATATGAACTTGCTGTATAGATAGTCCCAAACTCTGCCACTCCTTTTGCAGAAGCTCTTTCCGCCTGTTCGTGAGCCAATCCATGGGCTGCTACTGGCGCCATGATGATCGGTGCCGTTAATGTTTCACCCGAAAAACCGGTCGTTGTATCAGGCAATTCTACATCTTTTAAGACATGAGGAATGATCAATCGGTGGTTAAAAGCCTTTTCATTTTCTCGATACGTAAAAAGATCTCCTGCTCCACTGCTGATATACCCATATCCACCGTTAGGAATGACTTGTGTTGCAGCAAGTTCTAAATCTTCTATATTAATAAAATCGATAAGTCCTTCATTCGTTCCAGCATGATAAACTTTTTCCATACTAAAGCCTTCTTTCTAGATAATCAAAAAACATGATTTTATGATAGCGTTTGCATAATTATGGTACCTCGCAAAATTGATACAGGCAAATAATCTGTTTGAAAATAAATGTTCCAACTGAAAAATTGAACAAAATGGATCATATATAATAAAGAATAAAAAGTTTTGAATCGCAAAATTACGTTTCTTTCAATTTCTTCATATAAATAATATTTATCATTACCCTTGCTTTTGACTATAGTATTTAACGGCGCCTATACTTCGCTTGTAATCAAATCTTAGGAGGAAAACATACATGCTTA
Source organism: Enterococcus sp. BSD2780061688st2 D3 (assembly GCF_005844145.1). Classification (NCBI taxonomy): domain Bacteria; kingdom Bacillati; phylum Bacillota; class Bacilli; order Lactobacillales; family Enterococcaceae; genus Enterococcus; species Enterococcus sp. BSD2780061688st2 D3. Next base: position 73,175 of record NZ_SPHN01000002.1, on the reverse strand, counting down.
CAGGATTAAACTTATTAAACAATCCATTTTTAAATAAAGGAACTGCTTTTACAAAAGAAGAACGTGCAAAATATGGGATCACAGGAATGTTACCAAGTACTGTCCAAACACTTGAACAACAATCAGTACAAGCTTATGGTCAATATTTGAGCAAACAAACAGATTTAGAAAAACGTATTTTCTTAATGAATCTATTCAACACGAACCGTACATTGTTCTATAAATTGATGGGACAACACCTTGTTGAATTTATGCCAGTTGTTTATGATCCAGTCGTTGCGGACTCAATCGAACAATACAATGAAATTTTCTTAAAACCACAAGATGCAGCTTTCCTTTCAATTGACGAACCTGAATCAATCAAAACAAGCTTGAAAAATGCTGCTGACGGTCGCGATATCCGCTTGATCGTTGTAACAGACGCTGAAGGAATCTTAGGTATGGGTGACTGGGGCGTAAATGGTGTCGACATCGCTATCGGAAAGTTAATGGTCTACACTGCTGCTGCAGGTATCAATCCTACGCAAGTACTACCTGTTTCAATCGATGCAGGAACCAACAATGAAGAATTATTGAACAATCCTTTGTATCTAGGGAACCGTCATAGCCGTGTCGAAGGCGAAACTTACTACACATTCATCGATCAATTCGTTGAATCTGCAACTGAGCTTTTCCCTGAACTACTTCTACACTGGGAAGACTTTGGTCGTGGAAATGCTGCAACGATTTTGGAAAAATATGAAGATAAAATCACTACCTTCAATGATGATATCCAAGGAACTGGTATCGTTGTTCTTGCCGGCGTTTTAGGTGGTTTGAATATTTCTGGTGAAGCATTGAAAGATCAAACAATCTTAACATTTGGTGCTGGAACAGCCGGTGTTGGTATTGCCAATATCTTGCTAGATGAAATGATCCGCCAAGGTGTTCCAGAAGAAGATGCACGTAAACACTTCTATCAAGTAGACAAACAAGGTCTTTTATTCGAAGACACAGAAGGCTTGACACCAGGACAAATTCCATTTGCTCGCAAACGTTCTGAATTTGCAAATCATGCTGAATTAACAAACTTAGAAGCAGTCGTGAAAGAAATCCATCCAACAATCATGATCGGAACTTCTACACAACCTGGCGCCTTCACTGAAGAAATCGTAAAAGAAATGGCTGCTCACACAGCTCGTCCAATTATTATGCCATTGTCAAATCCAACAAAATTAGCAGAAGCAAAAGCAAAAGATCTAATTGAATGGACAGACGGTAAAGCATTAGTTGGGACAGGTATCCCTGCTGCTGATGTAGAATATAATGGTGTTACTTACCAAATCGGTCAAGCAAATAATGCTTTGATGTACCCTGGTCTAGGACTTGGTTTGATTGCTTCTACTGCTACACGTGTAAATGCTGAAATCATTTCTCAAGCTAGCCGTGCATTAGGTGGAATTGTTGATGTAACAAAACCAGGTGCAGCTATTTTACCTCCAGTTGCAAAAATCACTGAATTCTCTCAAATAATTGCAGAAACAGTGGCAAAATCAGTTGTTTCACAACACTTGAATCGTGAAGAAATCACAGATATCAAAGCAGCAGTTGAAGCAGCAAAATGGGTACCAGAATACCAAGATTTAGAACAATAATCTTTCCTATTCTAACGCGTTAATCAGCGACTACTCTGTGGCAAAGTCACCTTTAGAGTAAGTCTAACGAGTCAGCAAACGAACTCACTAAGATGTCTTCTTTTGCTGACTCGTGTAAATAATGTTGACTCGAATTACGGGAGCGGGTATTTTCGCTCCTCTAATTTTTGATGTCTTCATTTGACTGAATTTTTTCAAATAAGAAAGGATCTGTATGAATGACACAAAAAGAAACAGCAACTGTAACAGTTGAAGAAACCAAAAAAGAAAGCTTTTGGGCAACTAAAATCAGTGGTGTAAGCTTGCCTATCTACTTGATCATGGTCATTGTTCTGATCGTTGCGATGGCTTTAGGAAAACTACCTAGTAATATGATAGGACCTATCGCTGTGCTTGTGATATTCGGAAATCTCTTCCATTTTATTGGAACAAAGATCCCAATCGTTAAAAGTTACCTAGGTGGTGGCTCTGTCTTTGCAATCTTTGCTTCGGCGGCCATTGCAACGTTTGGTATTTTACCTGATTATGTAGTCAAATCAACAGAAAACTTTGTCAATAATATGGGTTTTCTAGATTTTTATATTGCAGCCTTGATTACGGGGAGCATTTTAGGAATGAATCGCAGTTTATTGATGAAAGCTTCTGTACGTTTTATTCCTGTAGCACTTATTTCAATGATCGCCTCATTTTTTGCCGTTGGATTAGTTGGTATGTTGATCGGAAATGGATTTGCTAATTCCGTTTTGTATATCTCACTTCCTGCAATGGCTGGAGGAGTTGGCGCTGGTGCCGTCCCATTATCAACGATTTATGCAAATGTTTTAGGTACAAATGCTTCGTCTATTATTTCTCGTTTGATCCCAGCTACAGCAATGACAAATGTCTTAGCGATTATTGGAGCAGCTTTAGTGGCACGTGCTGGACAATCAATGCCTAAGCTAAACGGAAATGGAAAATTAATGGCAAAAGGTGACCTTGGTGATGGAAAACCACGGGATGTAAAACCAACGATCCAACAATTAGGGGTTGGCTTGATGGTCTCTCTCACTTTCTTTATTTTGGGCCAAATCTGTAATTTCTTTATACCAAAAGTCCATGCTTATGCCTTCATGATCATCATTGTAGTTATCTGTAAAATCACTAATGTATTACCAGAATACTATGAAGATGCCGCAATCATGTTCAATAATCTGATCGTTAAAAACTTAACTGCAGCTGTTCTTGCTGGTATTGGTATCGCATTGTTGAACTTAAATGTCCTAGCTTCTGCTTTGACATGGCAATTTGTTGTATTGTGCTTAACAAGCGTAATCGTCATCTCACTTGTTTCAGGTTTTGTTGGTCGTCTATTCGGTCTATATCCTGTAGAATCAGCAATCACTGCCGGACTATGTAATAACTCAATGGGTGGTACTGGGAATGTTGCAGTACTCTCTGCTGCCAACCGCATGGAATTGATCGCATTTGCTCAAATGGGGAATCGATTAGGCGGAGCAATCGTTTTGATCATTTCCGGTTTCTTGATGCAATTACTCTCTTAGAAATGAAAAAAGAGGCCGAGACAAAAGTCGTTTAGGTCTGAGAAATTGGAGAAAAAAACGAACAATACATTTTTTGTATTGCTCGTTTTTTTTTTGCAATTTCCGAAAAACCTGACTTTTGGACGCCGTTTATTTGAGAGAGGCTGGGACAGAAGTGTTTAACTCCGAGAAATAAGAAGAAATGAACGAAAATTGCTTTTCAAATTTTTGTGAATTTCGGCTTATTTAAGAAGGAGTTGCTTCTGCTCCCGCCGTTTATTCGAGAGTCTGTAGCAAACCTGAATTTTAGATTTGGCCCACTTACTTTCTATCAAGTAACCTTGATCAGACGAACCTTATGATACAAGAATACTTATCAATACGATTAAACTATCATACAGAAAATGAGTTAAAAATGCTGGAAGGATATTCTTTGTTTTCATATACGCCAGTGTAAAAGGTACTCTCACGATCCCAACAGCTAAGACTGCTTGTAAGAAATTCCATTGATATGTTGGCAAGTGTAATACCCCAAATAAAAGTGAGCTGATCAATACGAGTAAAGCCACTGACCATTTTGTTTTCTTCTGTTTTTCTTCTAAGCGTCTCAAAATGACTGAAACTGGGACCAATACAAGTAATTCTTCTCCGAGTAAAGCTGGTATGAAAAGAACAAAAGTCCAAAAATTTGGCGACTCCATCACTGGATTAGATTCCATGCTGAGTCCTAATAATTGCGAAATGATTCCATAAATAATCACCCAGATAATCGCTAGACCTAAACAACCAATCACCAATAGACCATCTTTTACTTTCATTTTTTTGAACAAATAAAACATCTTGCCGTAAATGATACGACTAGCAAGCAATCCTGCAATCAACAACCAAAATTCTCCAATGATCCTTCCACCTATCCCAAATGACAAGGCAAGAAAGCCAATAAATACAATGATGATCGAAAGAATGATATTTCTAATCGATCCTATTTCTTTTTTCATGTTCTCCTCCTATTACTCCAAATAGATTTCTAAACTATAACGTCATTTTCATGCCGCAAACCATTGTCATTATAACAGCTTTCTGATTATTCAGATACCAAGATTTCTATAAGTAAATGGCTTTTTTCAATTGAAAAATCCACTTTGATAAGCTACGATAGTAAAAAATAGTGTACCAAAGGAGTCTTAATGAAAAAAATATTCAATACTCAATTATCTTCTTTTGAAATGACCGAGGTAAAACAATTAAAGGAGACCGTCGAACGTCAACGCACATGTCGGTTCAAATTAGAACCTGATTTTCTTCATCAAGCAAATCGCCGTAGTCAGCATTTTCTTTACTATCAAGAGAATACACTTCTAGCCTATGCTTTTTTGAATTTTTTTGACTCACAAGTCCTTGAAGCCACATTGATCGTTCAAGAAAACGAGTTGATTGCGGATAGTTTAGTAGCCCTTAACGACTTTGCACGCCAACAAGCCATTCCAACTGTTTTGATCATCACAGACATTAACGACCAACTTTTATCGACCTTCCTAAAAAATGAACAAAGTTATGTACATCAATTTTCTGAGTATCGTCTGTTTCTTGACAGCTCAAACTTCAACGCACAACAAGAAGTACTTCCTTTACGTCATGCCAAAGTAGAGGAATCCCTACAGATTGCTCGCTTACTGGCTGAAATGCCTGAAGACGAGATTGAACCCCTTTTACCAGAAGATTTAGCAAATACCCTCGTTCTTACCAAAGAAGATCGAGTAATTGCCTGCATCCGTATCGATGAAAGTCCTAAAACTTATGGTATCTATGGCTTTGTCGTTGATCCTGATCATCGTGGTCGAGGATTAGGACAATTGATCTTGTCTACCGTCATCCAACAATTACTAGCAAAAAAGCAAAAAGAAATCTATTTAGAAGTTGAAGCAACCAACCAACGTGCGTTGCATCTCTACACAAAGCTAGGTTTCAAAAAAGAGATACTCTTTGATTATTATTGCCATGAGGTTTAATGAGCCTGTGGAAAAATAGTCAAACATTTACTTAGATGTAAGAAGAGTATAAAAGCAATCTTCAATTTATTGTAAATTGATCTAAAGAAAGGAGAAACCCTGACTGCATAAGGTCAAGGTCTCTCCTTTTTTCAATTCTATCCATCTTCAGCCATTAAGATTGGCAAGATTGAACAAATCATCCATTATGCACAGCTAAATATCTATAAATAGAGTTTTTCACTGCAAAAAGTCTTTTGAATAGGACAACTCGTTGTTTAAGTGTATCTCCATAATTTTCGATTGATATGATCCATTGTTATATATACTTACCAAAACTATTATTTATCAAAATTGAATAAAACGGATAATATTTCCCCCATTTCTTGCGGGGTCTCTTTCATTCCTGATTGTATCCACCGTAATTCGACAGAAATAACAGCACCTGCCATAAAAATACTCGTATATTTATTATTTTTTCTCTGTAATTTTACATAGCCTTGCTCGATGAGATAAGAATAGACAGTTTCAAAAGTGGTGATCAATGTTTCAGTTAGTCCCGCATTCGCTAACAGGATCACTGATTCTGCTTCTTCTTTTTGTAATTTAAAATATACAGTCATCAATGTGATGAAATTAACTTCCTTAGCATGTTGTGTTCTCCTCAAATAGGCACTCATTTCCCAACTCTTATATCTTAGGATGATATCTTGTAAGGAATGGAAATTCCGATAGTAGTAAGTTCGTGAAACTCTAGCTACTTTGCATAGTTCTGAAATCGAGATATCTATCAGTTCTTTTTTCTGTAATAGGTGTAGTAAGGCTTGATAGATCTGTCGTAATTTTTGAAGCTTGACTTCCTGAGGTCCCATAGTTTACAAATTCCCCTCTTTCTGTAACCTAAATATGTATATTCAGTATAACATGTTCTATGCTACCTACATAAATGAGGGGGCATTACTATGACGAAACAACAAAAATTTATTTTAGGGACTATGGCTATCGGCATATTTTTATGTGCATTAGATACCACTGTAATGAACATTGCATTACCCGCAATTCAATCTGGTTTCCATACGAATCTTAATTCTCTGCAATGGGCTTTGAATATCTATACCATTCTTTTTGCTGCATTCACCATTCCTTTAGGCAGAGTTGCTGATATTTTAGGTCGGAATAAAGTCTATATGATCGGGTTGCTCCTTTTTCTAATAGGATCTTTCGCCTCTGGAAGTGCTATGTCTGTCGCACAACTTGTTATCAGTCGCGGAATACAGGCAATAGGTGCAGCAATCGTCTTTCCAACAAGCATGACTATTGGTATGAATACTGTAGAGCTAAAAAATAGAAATACCGCAATTCTCATTCTAGGAATTACTCAGGGATTAGCATCAACTTTTGGTCCAACGATTGGCGGTTTCATGACGCAATTTTTTAGTTGGCGAGGGATTTTTTTGATCAATCTTCCGTTAAGCATCATTGCTTTAGGTGTCAATTTCTTTTTATTACCGATAAAAAATGAACATAGGATCAAAAAATCTCTTGATTTTCCAGGGATGTTGCTTATAGTGATCGCTTTGTTTTCACTAGTTTTGTCACTTGTTCAGGGGCGTGTCTGGGGATGGACTAGTTTAATAACAGACTTATTATTTGGCGTTTTTGGGTTATCCCTCATCCTATTTATTTGGCATGAAAAAACTGTGAAAGAGCCAATGATCCCTCTAGCTTTATTCAAAGATCGTCAATTTTCAGGGACCGTACTGATGACTTTGATTTCCGGAATCTTTTTTGTAGGTTTGTTCGTTCTTCTTCCCAGCTTTTTCACCAAGGTTTACAATGATTCAGAACTTATTGCAGCTTTGTTGATTACACCAGCTTCTGCTATGGTTTTCTTCTTTTCTCCTATCAGTGGTTTATTGCTTAAAAAAATGGGTTCCCGCATACTATTATTATTTGGGATTACCTTAATGGCATTAGGATATACAGCATTAACTTTATTAGATCCGGATATCTACTGGCAATTTGCTATTGCTTTAGTATTGATAGGCGCAGGCTATGGGATAATCATTGGTCCGTTGACTGTTTTAAGTGCAAGTAATTTTTCTGGTGAATTATTGACTGCTTCACAAAGTGTTATGGGCGTTTTCCGCCAAATCGGCACAGTTTTAGCTGTGGCACTATTCATTAGTGCATTTTCGTCAAATCTATCAGTAGCGAAAAAAGAGATCTGGCAAACTGCTCAAAATCAAGTTGCGGAACTGCAAGTATCTAATATGCAGAAAGAACAGTTATTAAATGGTATAAAGAAAGGCATTGATGGAGAAAATATCCCCACACAAAAAAATGAATCATCAACTCTTATTGTGAAGAAAATCCAACAAAAAATAAATGCAGTAAGTACTCAGAAATTATCAAGAGCATTTATTCAACCATTTCAAAAGGCATTGCCCTTCACATGGCTTTTTCTTCTGGTTATCTTTATTTTCCCCAAAAGAAGTCATAAGAGAAGAATGTGAAAAATTTTTTCAATATGATGATTTCTTCTTAGTCTAACGGTAATATAGATGATAAGAGTTCTACTATCCAAACAATGGAATGGCTATTTTACGAATTCAAATCATTTGGGAACATGAAATTCAGGATCATTTTGATCAATCAATTGATTCAAGTGAAATAACAAAAAATCTGAGACAGAAGTTTAGTCCTTCTGTCCCAGATTTTTTGTTATGCAATTCATTGTTTTTATTATCAAAGAGTTCAGATTTCTTTATCAAAAAATTTTCAAAGCAGTTCTCCAATCTTCTTTAAACCCATTCTCTTCACAATTAAATAAATCATCGCTATGGTCAACTAATTCAGATAAATCATCTATAAACAAATTCCATTCATCTTGAATAGCTCGATCTGGAAGGAAAGAAAAAAGTTTCTTCTCTGTAAACAACATTACAAATAAATTATCTTTTTGTGAATTTTTTATACTATATTTCTTTAAATCTTCTTTAGGTAAAGATGGAAAAACTACAAACCTTTTGCTATAAAATCTTGCGTGATGCGCAGTCATATTTCTGATATATCTAGCAACCCCCACCCAACTAACAACAAATTTTCTGTATTGTTTTCCAAAAACTTTATCGATCCACATATTTTTATACTCAGGCTTCAACTGAGAGATAAACGTATCAATTTGCCCAAAAGTCAACTCCTCAATCAGAACCCACACAGGAATACAACCATTTTTTCCCTATGATGATACTTAATATACACCTCTTTACTTCGAGTAACTGTTTCAGCAAAACTCGCTAAAATCTCTTTTCCTTGTTCTTCTTTACCATAAATATTTAAATCAAGATAAAATTCAGCCTGTTGGTATTCATCAGAATTATAGTTATTACTAATTACATTAGCAAGAGAGGTTTTTATCCACTCCTCTAGAATTCCTGAAAAATGGCTTAATTGCTTCCTTATGTATTTATCCACATTATACAAATATAAAACATTGGAAAAAGTTCTCTTATTATCCTCAACTACTAGCCTAGGGAAGACTGAGAATCTATAATAATTTATATATTTAAAAAAGTTAAGTGCTTGCTGTTTTTCTGCAGAAGAAAATAAAACCATATGACCATAATCTTCTTTTTGAAGGATATCAATAAATTCTTGTCCTTCCTTGGGTTCTTTCATTGCCTCATCAACGTCAATACTTTTTTTAAAATAAGTATAGTCCAACTCATTATTTTTTTTAGCCATTTTTATTAAATTTTCGATATAAGCTAACTGATCATATATAAGAATACGCTTTCACATCAATACAAAAAAAGACTCGCCGTGGTCCGCTGGTTTCCCAAGCGTGGCAAGTTCTGGTAACTCAAATTTATCAGTAAAGGCAGCAATTGTCAATATTAAGCTTAAAAAGTATTATTTTTTATTAAATATCATCCAACTTTTTCCACTAAAAAGACAGCCGAATTTTCGGCCGCTCCTTTTTTGTTCTGCTATTTCTTTTTAGTTAAATACCCAAGCTCTTCCAATCATCAACAAAATATTTTAACACTTTTTATGTTCTTGGTGATTAGTGGTAAAGACTGACTACATCATGCTTCTATAAGCATGACTATGGACATCTACGGATATCTTGGCAAAAAATAAAAAGCTATATAACAGCTTGTAACCTAGATTTCAAGAAATTATAACAAGGATAAATTCTTAAAGAAAAATGCTATACTTTCATTTTCGGACATTCTCGTTATAAAATCTGAGAATCCAATTCTTATTGTTGCGTTTGAAGATAGGAAAGTACGAATTTCGCCTCGTATTCAAATTCAATGCAACGTGAATCTTTTTTCTTTGCGAACTTTCGATGATTGAAGTCTTCTAGCTTTCTCAGATTTTAACCATTGACATCCTTCAAGTAAGATTTCCCCAGTAAATTGACATCAATAGCGATCTGTGAATCGACTATGCTATAATTCTAATTCAATACAACTTGTAAGAACCTTTCGGAAAATACTCTTTTAACCCTATCGTCTTCTTTGACTCAACTGCCTAGTCGTTTAGTTTCGCATAGGCTGATACGGCTACCTCTTGGATTCGATTATGCAATCGAGCTTAATCGCATAAATCATGATTTCTGCTTAACAATCATCATGGCAAAGATAATACCAACTAATGACATTAAACCAGATCCAATCATAGCTGCGCTGAATCCATTGAAAAAGTCGCTAACTGTCGCCACACTGCCAACCGCATAAAAAATAATTACTGTGACTGTTACACCTACCGCACCACCAAACAGCCGAAACATATTGTAGATGCCAGATGCTTTACCAACTTCGTTTCCTTTTACCGATCCAATAGCTGATTTTTGTAAGGCGGGGCCGGCCATTGAAAGCCCAGTACCTGCTAAAACTAGAGGGAGCACAATCAGTAGGTAAGATGTTCCCGGATGAAAAGCTAATGCAATCCAAAGATATCCGATGCCCTGCAACACCAACCCAATTGTAGCGATAAATCTTTCACCAAATTTGTCAACTGCGCTACCTGCAAAAGGTGCGATGATAACCAAAGTTCCGGTCCAAGGCAATAACTTCAATCCTGAAATAAGTGCATTTGAGTGGTTCACGACTTGAAAATATTGAGGGAGAAAGAAGACTACCCCATACATCGATGCATAAAGTAAGAATGTTGCAATATTACCACCGTTAAATGATTTTGCTTTAAAAAATCTCAATGGTACCATTGGTTCACTTTCGGATTTTTGCCGGAAGACAAATAAAACGCCAATAATAATGCTGATCACACCAATAATGATTGTTGAAGTGGCAATCGGAACACTCTTACTTTCAGATAATGCCCAGATGATTCCAGCAGAAGCCAGTATGATTAGAATTGAATCTAGGATATTGATGCTAGAAGCATTTCGTTTTGATTCTGGTAACTTTTTCTGTGACAAATACATACCAACTATTCCAATTGGAACATTGATCCAAAATATCCACTGCCACATTAGCTTAGCAACAATAAAGCCACCTAACGCTGGTCCAACAATAAGTGCTAGTCCACCAATCCCACTCCAGATTCCTAAAGCACGACCTCGTTCTTCCGATGGCAAAGCAGATGTTAAAATAGCCATCGACATTGGTGTAATGACAGAGGCACCGATCCCCTCAATTATCCGTGCAACTATCAGAAAATTAATGCTATTTGATAGTGCACACAAAATTGAACCAATCACAAATACAAGAATCCCTAGATTATAAACTTTGCGATGACCAAAGCGATCACCAAGTGATACCCCCAACAGTAACACTGCAGCAATCGTGATGTTATACGCATTTATAGCCCATTGTAATTGGCTAACCGTAATATTAAAATCATTCCTAATGGCTGTTGAAGCCGTTGTAACAATCATCGAATCCATCATCGATAAAAAAATTCCGAGGGATGTTAGTATCAATACCCACGTTGCGTTTACTTTTTTCATTTCTCTTCTCTTCTCTCCTCGCCTATGACAAGTACTTTTGCACGGCATTTTTGACTTTATTTGAATTCGTAATTGGAACAACTTGTCGATCTTCTAAAATGACAACAAGTCTGACATCAGCATCAAGATTATTGTTCTTCACTGTTTCAATCGTATCTTTCACCATCTCTTCACGATCAGTCTGATTTAACTCTGCCAGATTCTTAAAATGGTCTTTTTTTACCACGTTTTCTCATCTTCCGAAATCATATCTATGTCCTCCTTTTCACCTAAAAGTTAAATAGTACAAAAGTTATTGAACTATTGTACTTAAAGCTAATACTATTTTTATATACTGTCAACATATTTTAGTACTTTGAGAGAAAAAAATATGCCACAAATCTAAAAATCAGGTTTGCTACAGACTCTCGGATAAACGGTGGGAGCATAAGCAACTCCTTCGGAAATAAGCCGAAATTCACAAAAATTTGAAAAGCAATTTTCGTTCATTTCTTCTTATTTCTCGGAGTTAAACACTTCTGTCCCAACCTCTCTCAAATAAACGGCGTCCAAAAGCCAGTTTTTTCGGAAATTTCAAAAAAAAAAACGAGCAATACAAAAAACGTATTGTTCGTTTTTATCTCCAATTTCTCAAACCAAAACGACTTTTGTCTCGATTTCCTCAATTATAGAGAATCTAAAAAATGGTTTACATATCTTTCGAAGGTATCGTAGTTCAGTGAGACATATTTCTCTCTTGCTTCTTTACGAGAGGAAATTAACCCAGCTTCTCTTAATAGTTTAAAGTGATAAGAACCTGCTGACTTGCTCATTTTAACAACCTTTCCAATCTCACCACACGTAATTTCACGATCAACCTTTTTTAGATATCTGATAATTTCAATTCTTGTCGGATCAGACAAGGCTTTAAAAAGCTTCACTCGCATTTCATCTGCTTGTTGTTGATTTAGTTCAATAATCATAAAACAATTGTACTAATCATTTCCATTTTTTTCAAGTCTTACTCATTAGTTATACTCAAATTAGTTTTATCAGCTACCGAAAAGTATCCTCTTTCTACACTCTTTTCTGAATGCTCTGCGATAACAGCAGCATAAAGGCAATGCTATTGAAAAGCTTGTAGCACATCAAAATTTCTAATTATCTTGGTCAATTTCTCAGTCAAAAGAAAAATAAAAAAGAAGAAACCCTGTCTAACAAGGTTTCTCCCGTTTTTTAAAACTATTCTTCTTCTTCAGCCATGAATGTGTTGAACACTTCTTCGATCATGTCCCATTCAGCATCTGTTTCGATTTGTTCTAGTTCGCCTTCTGTACCATCTTCATTTTCGATGTATGCATAAGCTTGTAATTCGACATCTTCATCTTCAGATGCTCCTGCTGGATAAAGTAATACGTAGTTGCGTCCAAATTCTTCTTGGCCATCTACTGTTAATAAGATTTCGTATAATGTTTCATTTCCTTGATCATCAACTAATGTGATATGCTCATGTCCTTCGTGATCATGGTCATGTGTATGATTATTTTCTGTCATAAGATTCCCTCTTTTCATTTTATGTTAAAACCATTTTTTCCCTGAACCATCTAAATAATTTTGTAAAATCATTACAGCGGCTAACTTATCAATGACTTTTTTTCTTTTTGCTCGTGACGTGTTCGCTTGCTCAACTAACATTCGTTCAGCTTGAACAGTGGTCAAACGTTCATCTTGATAATCAACTGGCAAGGAAAACAATTCTTTGATTTTTTCTCCATAAGCGATCGAACTTTCCGCTCTTGGTCCAATTGTATTATTCATATTTTTAGGCAAGCCTACGACGAAACGATCGACTTCATATTCTTCCACTAATTCTTTCAGACGGTCAAAGCCAAACTCTTCAGCTGACTCATTGATCCGAATGATTTCTACGCCTTGAGCAGTCCACCCAAAAGGATCACTAACAGCAACTCCGACTGTTTTTGAGCCTACATCTAAGCCCATGACCCTCATAGATTTACTCCATGGTTCGTGAGATAATCTTTAACGATTACTTCCATGATCTCATCGCGCTCGTGACGGCGAATCAAATTACGTGCATCACGATAACGAGGAATGTAGGCCGGGTCTCCAGAAAGTAAGTAGCCCACAATCTGGTTGATTGGATTGTAGCCTTTTTCTTCTAAAGCCCGATAAACGATCGCTAATGTTTCGCTGACTTCTTTTTTACGACTATCATCAAAACCAAAACGTACGGTTTCATCTGTAAAACCCATGATTCTACACCTCTTTCCCAAAGGTAATCCATTTACCTTATACACCTTTATTTTACTCGAAGTAGCTCAAAACTACAAACAAATCTTCAGAAACTTATAGATAATTTGAGAATATATGCTACATTAGCATACCATAACCTTCGTTCAAATCATTTCATTTAAAGTTATTCTAAACTAAGTATACGCTAAATTTAAATAAACATAAGCTTTTTCGATTTTTCTTCAAGATTTTCACACTTTTTTCGAATATATCCGTTCAATACTGCTCTATTTTTTTGTTGCTTGACCAGTTTCATAGTTGATCGTATAACCATCTTGAACATTATAAATAAAGACATTGAATTCGATTTTTTTGTCTTCGATACTTTCTGCTTCTAGTTGCACCCCTCTTGCTACCAATTCATCCTCTTGAAAATGCGGGGTTACCCGATAACGTACATGATGATTAGTTTCTTTGATATAAGCTGCGATATCATTTTCATGTGCCAACATATAAGGTGCATTCAACGAACGTGTCCCAGTCATCAAGTTTTTGATATTATTGTTTTGGCCAGTTAACTGATAGCCAATCAAATGGCTACGATTATATAACCACTGCCCATCGCTTAGTTTCTTTTGTTTCCACCCTGTTGGATCGACATACAAAGCTTCCCGTTTTTCTTTAGGAAACAAATCTTTACCTAACATAGCGTTCGCAGCACCTACACGATTCAGACGGTCGATATTTGAATAGCTTTGCCATGTTCCTTTTGACAAGCTTAGATCTTCTTTGGAAAAATCCGGTTGGTTATTATTGATCTCGATTTCTTGATGTTTTCCATCATATTCTGGAACATCGGCTACCTTAGAGGCTTGAGGCGTTGACTCGAATATTCCAGTGATTTGTTGGACGATATCAGAATCTTTTTGTGTTGATAGACCAAGTGCACCAGCTAAAATTGCCACAACGATCCCCATAATTGCTTTTGATGATTTTTTTCCCATTTCTTTACTCCTTTACTAAAACAACTATCCTAAACTTTAACATATGTTCCCCTTTTTTAAAATAAAGAAATTTATTTAATTGACGGAATTCACCTGTTTTTATCGTTCTTTTCTATTGGTCTTCTTCACAAATAAAATACGCCACGGATCGGCTTTTTGCTTGTTGCTTATTTCTGACGACAAAAAAAACGATAATCAATGTCTGATTACCGTTTTACTCATTCAAAAATTCCTATAAGCGGGTGACGGGAATCGAACCCGCGACATCAGCTTGGGAAGCTGGGATTTTACCACTAAACTACACCCGCATCTCACAAATGATAGTATACGCCTAATTTTTTTCAGACTCAAGTTTTTATTTGTTTTTATCTTTTTTCACCTGTTTGTAGTAAAATAAAGGCAACAAATGAACTAATGGAGAAGATGCTATGTCGGAAAAAGAATTGAATTTGTTACTTGATACCTGCTTATTGGCTGGAAAAATCATGATGGAAAGCAATGCTGAAATGTATCGGGTAGAAGATACGATGAGTCGGATTGCTCTTGCATCCGGCAGTTATCGCTTAGTTAGTTATGTGACACAAACCGGACTCTTCATTGGATTTGATCGAACGTCGACGATTCGTATGGAGCAGATCACGAACCGATCGATCAATTTAGAAAAGGTTGTTAAAGTGAACAATTTATCCAGAAAATATGTTGCCGGTCAGCTGACACTAGACGAATTGTACCAAGAATTACAAGAAATCGACAAAGATCGCTCTTTCTTCCCCGTCTGGCTTCAGATTGTCAGCGCAGCGATCATTAGTGGAACGATCATGGTGCTGTTTGGTGGGGAGATGCGTGATTTACCAATTACTGTGATCATTGGCGGAATTGGCTATGCAATTTATTTATACAGTTTGAAATTTTTCCGTATTAAATTCTTATCTGAGTTCCTTTCTTCCTTATTGATTGGTGTAGCCGCTATCCTTAGTACTCGAATTGGTCTTGGAATCAATCAGGATTTAATCATCATTGGTTGTGTCATGCCCCTTGTCCCTGGGGTACAAATCACGAATGCCATCCGTGATCTACTTGCTGGACACTATATTTCTGGTGTTTCCAGAGGAACAGAAGCCATGATGACAGCTACGATGATTGGCTTTGCAATCGCCTTTATCTTTCAACTTTTTTATTAGGAAAGGAACATGATGATGTGGAATCTATTTATTCAATTCTTATTTAGCTTTTTAGCTACTGCAGCTTTTGCAATCATCACCAATGTTCCTAGACGAGCATTGATCTACTGTGGTCTATCCGGTGCATTCGGTTGGATGATCTATTGGACTTGTGTTGATTTTGGCGGTAGCCCCGCTTTTGGTTCATTACTGGGTTCCCTTGGCGTGGCTTTCATCAGTAACATTTTCTCTAAACGCTTAAAAATGCCTGTAACTATCTTTAATATCCCCGGCATGGTTCCATTAGTTCCGGGTGGATTAGCCTATCAGGCAGTCAGAAATCTCGTGACAAGTTCCTACCAAGAGGCAGCGAACTATGCTGTCCAAGCCATTATGATTGCTGGTGCGATCGCATTAGGACTAGTTCTATCAGAAGTCTTCAACCATAACATCCGCAATTTCAAAGTCAAGAGAGAATCAATACTGTTAAAAAGAAAAAAACGAATCAAATAATCAACAATATGGGAAATGAAATACGCTCTTTCTTCAATATAAAAAGAGGTCGAGACAAATCTAAAATCAGTTTTGCTACAGACTCTCGAATAAACGACTTTTGTCTCGACCTCATTTCCACTCTATCGCCTATTCTATAGTTTTTCCCAAAAATTCTTTTGGTAGTATCGAATAAGCCAAAGCACACCAGGGATGAGTATAGCAAAAGCAATCCCATTAACGATCCAGAAAGGAAACATGAGTGTAGTAATTCCATAGATAACTAGGATGATCACACTACCAATCATCGTCCCCATCAACATCGCTACCAATCCTAAGTTCCCTGCTCCACGGGTAAAGAGTTGATTGATGTTCGTCCAATTTAATAGAAGCAATCGATAGTCTCGGGCAAAGTAACGCAGTGATAAGATGTAAGTGCCAATTAAGGTACCTAGTAAGAAACTAAGTAAAAAAAGAAGCGGTAAGCGGAAAATCAAGCCAGCTATTATCGCAATTCCTCCTGATAGGCAACTCTGTAATAACCAACCAAAACGAAATTTTTCTTTTAAATAGCGCTTCATGGAGAGTGGCAATGAACGGATGAACAAATAATTTTCTTGGTCTAAAGAAATCAGATTACTGACAAAGGATGTTTGATTGACCGTCAAGGAAGCTAAGACGATTCCAGTGAAAAAAACTACCCCGATCAAACGAATATCAAGTGTACTTAAATTTATCCCATCCCCCACAGCAAAGGCAATAATAAAAATAATCGGCGTTATTAACGAGGATGAAATAACCTGTAAGATCAGGCTAGGCTCTTCGACTAACTGCATATTGTAGTTAAACAATAATTGTCGTAAGGTCTGATTTTTTTTGTGTTTACGCTTCGCTTTTACCTCAGTTGTTGACGCAGTTAGCTGATCAGTTAGTTTTGGTACGATCAATGAGCGAATGGCAAATAACAACACGAGAACTGTTACCAAAATGATACCAAGATTGAGTAGCCCATTTGTAGAAAACGGCTGATTCATCACATGATAAAAAGGTAAAAGAAATACAAGCGGTTGTCGATCAGCCAAGCCTACACTAATATCAACCGTCTGATGATTCATCCACATGATTCCGACTACTGCAATGACCATCGATCCACCAAGTAAAAGACTAGTCACTGCTTTTTTATGTTTTTTGAACAATGATGTTTGCGCAAGTCCAAAGACGAGTAAACTAGCGATACAAAAAAGCAAGATAAGAAATAGCGCAAATAATAAGAATGCGAAGAAAATCGTCACTAGGAAAAAGTGTTGTGCCCGCCAACCAGTTAATAGGAATAACACAAGTAACGGGAAAACAAAGGGAGCGATAGTCATCGCTACTACTAGGATCTTCGATAGGAATAGTTGACTCTGTCTAAACGGCAAAGGTAGAAATGCTTGAAGATCGGTTCCTTCAAAAAAAATGTTATAGATAACAGAAATACTTTGTGATAATCCCAATAAGCTAAACAGCGCCACATAGTAAGTAAAAAAACCTGGCATGCGATTAAAATCAACGGCAAACATGGTAACACTATAAATCAATAAAAATGCTAAGCCAGAAAGCACAAACTGTAACATCAAATAGCGTGAAAGACTTTTTCCTTTCTTTCCTTTTTCTCGAGCCTTATTAGTCATTTGCGGATTTACGTATAAAAGATTGACACGGATCAGTTCGATCAGTTGTTTATTCATATGTCTCACCTGCGGATTGTCTCCCCGCCATTTTCAAATAGATCGTCTCTAATGTATCCGCTGGCGATTCATTCAATAAATCTTGTACTTTTCCATGATAGATCAGCTCTCCTTTTTTCAAGATAGCAATCTTATCACACAATTGTTGCGCAGTATCTAGTACATGAGTTGAAAAAATCACGGTCTTTCCTTTTGCCGCATGCGCTTTCATCATTTCTTTCAGATCATAAGCCGCCTGGGGATCAAGTCCTTGCAGTGGTTCATCCAACACCCAGATATCTGGATCAGGCAATAAGGTTCCAATCAGGATCGTTTTTTGCCTCATTCCATGAGAAAAACTTGCGATCGTCTCTTCCTGATTTCTCCCCAGATCAAAAAGTGTAGTCAACTCAGCTAAACGTTTTTCTTTTTGTGCCGGTTCTATTTCATAAGCTGCAGCAATCAGATCCCAATACTCTCCAGCCGTCAATTGCAAAAATATGTCTGGCGAATCCGGTACATAGCCAATCTTCTTTTTTATTTCTAAACGATTTGTCGACAAATCTTTGCCATCGACCACTATTGAACCAGAAGAAGGTTCGATAATACTTACTAGACTTTTGATCGTAGTTGATTTTCCTGCACCATTATGACCTAGAAATCCAAATATTTCCCCTTGCTCAATCGTTAACGTTAACTCTTTCAAAGCTACTTTTTCCCCATAGTTCTTTGTCAAATTCCAAAATTCAATCATCTTACACCTCTTTTTTCATTTGTGATTTTTTTCTATTGTACGCTTTCATTTTGAATACGTAAATATGTAAAATGCAGAGAAGAATGAAATACAACAAAAAAACATGCTGATTTTATCCCACTTATCGAAAGTGAAATCATGATCAACATGTCGCGCATATAACGATCAGATAGTTCTAGTGAACAGGCGCTCATCATCTGTATTCGGTCGGTTACTGATATTGCCTCCAGTGACTGCTTTGATCAGTTCCCCCAATATGGGTTATGAAATCCGAACATATAATAAAGGAAAAGATACATATAAAAACAACTGCCTATGACTAAAAAAATACGGGCAAGTAGCTTGTTTAGTTTAGGAAGGCAAGTACCTAACCAAAAGAAATACAATCCTAAAATATAAGTATAACTAATATTTTCTAGTGTCTCTTCGGTCGATCGATTGACATAGTAACTTAGAAAGATCAAGAAAAGCGTAAAGAGTAAGAGAAATGAAAAAGCTTTCGAAAATTTGATTTTCTTCATGGATAATTTCCTCTTTCATTATTTTTCAGACATACGTTGATGCTCTATCGGAAGACGAAAAAAATCAAATCACAAACAGTTGTTTAAAGTGACCTTTTCTAGCGCTTCTTTTCCCCAATGATAGAAAAATTTTTTATTGATTTTGTCTATACGGTACGATACTAACATATATGTAATCGATATCAATCAGTAAAAAGTGCAACTCTCACTTTTACTTAGATCAGCGAAAAAATGATCCATACAAAAAAACTTGTGATGAAAAGAATGTAGGACAAATCTAAAAATCAGGTTTGCTACAGATACTCGAAATAAACGGCATCCAAAAGTCAGGTTTTTCGGAAATGTCAAAAAAAAACGAGCAATACCAAAAGCGTATTGTTCGTTTTTCTCTCCAATTCCTCAAACCAAAACGACTTTTGTCTCGACCTCTTTTCGTCACAAAGTCTTCTTTACACTTTCATTAAAATGATCGGTAGACATATTGATTTTTTGGGGCAGCGACTTTGGTTGCTTTGCTTACTTCAACCGAAGGGATTTCTCGCTTGAAAGGTTCATAATAATCGGATTGGATCGTTCCTTCGACTTTGTACCACTCATCGTTTTTGATCGATGTCCCATCGGGCATGTGTGTGAGCAGTCCAAAAACTCCTGAATCGGCGACACAGTGAATGATGCCGAAACGAAATAAAAAGCTGTCTTCCTGTTCCCCGTTTGGCGTTTGATACACAAAGCCTTCATAGGATATTTTTTTACCGATGAATTCGCTTGGATAATTATAAATCAATTCCATGATTTCTAAGTAATTCTCATCAGTGATGGTGATTTTTTCTTTGTTACCATATTTTGCTTTCAACTGATTCATCTGATCCAAGTAATCTGATTTATTGAAATAAATGCTGGTATCTGGTTTCAAATATTGTGTCTGCATTTCTGGATCGCCAACTGATTCTTTGCTTACTGGAAAATTGAACCCTTTTGCTTCAACAATCGTCGTATCCAAACTAACTGTTGGAAAAAGCGTGCCGACAATGATAGGCAAAGCCAGTAAAACATAAGCAATCCCACGTTGCCAAGGAGTCGATAGACCATGGTCATGTTCTTCATGATGATGCTCGTCATGGTGATGCTCGCTATGATCCCTTTTGGCTGAATCACTTTTGACCCAAACGTATAATTGGACAAGCGCAAGTAATGCTGACAAAATCATCGAAAGGATCGCTAAGTAACGATAATGGACATTGATGTACTGATCTAACTTACCTGATACTTGCAGGTACATCATCAATTCAAAATAACCGGATAGTATCAAAAATCGTAACATGTTTTCCCTCCTAGATGAATAATGTAAAGCCAATCACACTGATGGCGATCAAAGCAATCAGTGAGACAATGAAACGCCCATTGAAGTAACGCTTCATCATCAACAGGTTTTTGATGTCAACCATTGGACCAAATACTAAAAATGCCACAACTGGTGCGGTCCCAAATAGACTTAGTAAGGATGAACCAATGAAGGCATCCGCTTCTGAACAGAGGGACATTGTAAAAGCAAGTATCAGCATAATGACGATCGCCAAGATTTTTGTCGATCCAAGGGTCAACATCACTCTCGTTGGTAAATAGGTTTGCATACCAGCAGCAATCAGCCCACCGATAATCAAATACCGGCCTGTGTCAAAAAACTCATCAATGCTATGAGTCAAAACGTGTCCTGCTTGCTGTCCGAATCGTTTCACTTTATTTGTCTTTATTCCAGCGATTCCATGATGATGGTGCGTGGATGTTTCAATTTTTTGGCTTATCTTCTCTTTTAATACAGATTCCTTTTGGAAATAGGCTAACCAAATACCTATGATGAGTGCCACAACAAAACTACCAAGCATCCGCCAACCTGCCATTACCCATGAGTTACCGAAAGCGATAAAAGTAGAAAAAATCACGATCGGATTGATGATCGGCGCAGTAAGCATAAATGCGAAAGCAGTATGTACAGGAACGCCTTTTTTTACAAATTGATGAACGATGGGAACGATACCACACTCACAGGAAGGAAAGAAAAATCCTAAGATCGAGCCAGTTAAAATCGATAAAAAACGATTTTTAGGTAGCCAGCGCTTCACTCTTTCTGGTGTTAAAAAAACTTGGAGGGCCCCAGAGATGAGACAACCCAATAATACAAATGGTAGTGCTTCGATCACGATCGATAAAAAGATCGTACTCATCTGCAAAACCGAATTTGGTAAAAAAGAAAACATGATTTCTCCCCTTACTTTAAGCTACATTTGCCAAAATAATATACGCTTTCCACTAAAAAAAAACAAGAGAAGTTGTTATAATTTACACAACTCTTATTTTTTTGTTTTTATCTAAAAAGCAATTCAATTGACATATTCCGTAATTCTGTTTAAATAAGAACAGTATTTTCTTCGTAGCTTTCTTGTTACTGGTTAATTTAATAACTTGCTGATTGCTACCAGAAAGGAATGATCCTATGAAAAAAACAACTGATCTATCTGAAGTCCAAGCCGCACTCACTCAAGCAGAAACTGTCGCTGTTTACTTATCGATGCCAAATTGCAGTGTTTGTCATGCTGTAAAGCCTCGCTTTGAAGAATTATTGTCCCACTACGCATTTCCAAGTTTTCACTTGGATGCTGTAGAAACACCAGAAGTGGCTAGTACGTTCCAAGTATTGACTGCTCCAGTTATTTTGGTTTTTCATGAGCAAAAGGAGATCGAACGTCAAGCACGCTTCATAGATTTTCATCGTTTGACACGCCTGTTTGAACAATTGGATACGGCGAGTCAACTGAGTTATGAGGACCTATTTAAGTAACTATCAGAATAAGAGCGTTCCAGAGTTAGCTGCAACTCTTGGAACGCTCTTTTTAGGCTATATACTTTTTGAGGCTGGGACAGAAGTGTTTAACTCCGAGAAATAAGAAGAAATTCACGAAAATTGCTTTTCAAATTTTTGTGAATTTCGGCTTATTTCCGAAGGAGTTGCTTCTGCTCCCACCGTTTATTCGTTTTTAAAGTATGAGACAAAAGTGTTTCTTACTTTTGTCCCACGCTCATCTGGCAATCAGCCATCATTTATTGAAGAGATCATTACGATTTCCAGTTTATTCCTCGTCTAATTCATGGAATTGGCGATAGACTTCTTGCTTTTTTAATCCATTTTGTACGGCTACGGCTTTGATTGCTTCATTGTTTTTTTTGCCTTCTGCAATCAATTGTTCCACTTGCTCTTTCAATGAACCGACAATCTCAATTGTTTCTTCCTGAATCCCTGTACTTCCTTCTACGAGAAGACAACATTCCCCTTTGATTGGTTGGTCCTCGATATAGGAAAGCAATTCTTCGATAGTTCCCCGCAAATATTCTTCATGGATTTTCGTCAATTCGCGACATAATACGACCTGACGATTTCCTAAAACAGTTAACATGTTTTTTAAAGTCCCACTGATTCGATAAGGAGATTCATAAAAAATCAGTGTTGCCGTATGATTCTTTAACTTTTCCAATGTATTTTCTTGCTCTTTCTTCTTTCTTCCTAAAAATCCATAAAATAGGAATGGTTGTGGCAGTAGACCAGAAGCAATCAGCGCTGTCATGCCGGCCGTTGCGCCTGGTAAGGAAACAACAGGAATACCTTCTTCGATACAAGCAACTACCAATTCGTGCCCTGGATCGCTGATCGAAGGCATGCCAGCATCACTGACTTGAGCAATCGACTGACCGTTTTTCAATACTTCCAGAAATTGAGGAATACGCTCTTTATAGTTGTGTTCATGCAAACTTTTTTGAGGCGTGTGGATTTCAAAATGATTCAATAATTTTTGCGTATTTCGTGTATCTTCACTTGCAATCAATGCAACTTCTTGCAACATCCGAACACTTCGATAAGTCATATCTTCCAAATTTCCTATTGGCGTAGGTACTAAGTAAAGTGTTCCTGTTGTGTGATTTCCTTTAAAACTTTTTTGGTTGAACATTTTTTTATCTCCTATAAAAAAACTGGAGCAGGATTTTCTACTCCAGTCTATTATTTACTTTGATCAGCGTCCGCTCTCACGGTAGATGACTTCTAAACAAAAGGCACAAGGTTCATCATTTTCTCTTCTTGAACCATAAAGATCATAACAGACATGGAAGCCTTCTTCATAAATCTTTTCTAAATTCATACGTGATTTTGAAAGTTCTTGTTTCACATTTTCTGCTGGTGCTTGTGCTGCTTGGTTCAATTCGCGCAAATGTTCTCTTAGACGCTGATTTTCCATCTCTAGCGTTGTATTTTTTTCAACGATTTCATGTAAGGCTTGTTTCATCTCGACCAATTCAGTCAAAGTATTTCTAAGCTCTGATTCTAATTGATTCAAACCGTCATATAATGATCGTTTATCCATTCATCTCACCTACTTTGATGAAACTTTTTAATTCGTCCCATTCATATTCAACAGGATTTTCCCTTCCAACTAATCGTATGCTTACAAGACGATTAAGAAGGTTCAATCCAACGACTTTCCCTTTACCATCAGGCGTATCTACTACGTTTCCAAAGTCAGGGAGTTCTTTTTTTGTTCGTTCATATTCTTCGCTCTCATACTGCAGACAACACATCAAACGTCCGCATAATCCAGAGATTTTTGTTGGGTTCAATGACAACCCCTGATCTTTTGCCATCTTGATCGAAACAGGAACAAAATCTCCTAAAAATGAGGCACAGCACAACGGACGACCACAGGGACCAATCCCACCGATCAATTTCGATTCATCTCGCACACCGATTTGCTGAAGTTCGATTCGCGTGCGAAATACCCCAGCTAGATCTTTGACTAACTCACGAAAATCAATACGTCCGTCTGCTGTAAATGAAAAAATCAGTTTGCTGCGATCCAATGTATATTCTACACGTACGATCTTCATCGCAAGTTGATGTTTTTCTATTTTATCTTTGGCGATTTTGAACGCACGTTTCGCATCTTCTCTATTTTTGTTATCTTTCTTCAGCTCGTTTTCTGTTGCTTTATGCAAAATGGGACTAACTTTATCTGGCAAGTCCTCTGGATCCATTTCTATTTTGGGAATGGCAACAGTTGCGATATGTAAGGTTTTCTGAGATTCAACCAAAACCTTTTCTTGATAATAATACGTTGAATCACCAGGTGAAAAATAATAGATATGACCTGCATCTCTATAACGGACACCTACTACTTCGACCATTTCCTTCCCCCTTGATCCTTCTTTTGCTACTTTTTAGTTGATCGTTCGTAGCACCAATTGTTCTGCTACTGCTTGAAAGCTGACATTGCTTCTCAGTTTTTGTTCTGCAAATAATATACGCTCGATCGTCTGATTGATTTTTTTTACTTGCATGATTTTGTCTTTCTCTAAGGCTTGCTTTAATGCCTCTTGATAATAAAATAGTAAGATCGATAAAGCCGTAAACTGCTGTGATTTTTCTTTAAATAACTTTATCAGCTTTTTTTGCACATAGATGAATGCTTGTGTATCATTGCTTTGCATGTACACAAACCACTGCTGAATCGAATCCTTAGCATCATTAAACCATTCATTCTGCGATATTTCAACTGCTTTTGTGAAACTGTTGGTTAAGAATGCCAAAAGTTTTGCTTTTTCCACAGGTATCCCTGCTTCTTGCAGTTTGTGGATCAATACCTCTTTAGACAATTCTTGAAAATGGAGGATTTGGCACCTTGATTGGATAGTTGGTAAGATTCTCCCGACTGAATCTGTTTCGAGGATCGCCAAAAATTCTCCTGGTGGTTCTTCTAGAAATTTCAATAAACTATTGGCCGCACTACTATTCATCTTTTCAGCTTCTTTGACAAGAAAAACTTTCTTGCGTGACTCATAACCACTTCGACTAAATTCTGTTTGCAACCGTCTGATTTGATCCACTTTGATGGTTTGACCTTCTGGTTCGATCGTTAACACATCAGGATGTTCCTGATTTTGGATTCGCTGGCAGTTATTACATGTGCCACAAGGAAGTCCGTTTTTCATCTCTGTACAAAAAAGATGTTGTGCTAACCAAATCCCCATCTCGTGTTTTCCCGTACCTTTTTCTCCTTCAAAAAGATAAGCATGAGCGAGTCGCCCATGCCCAAAGCTACGTTGAAGCTGTTGATACACGATAGGTTGCATTTGATCTAGAGTAAATTCTTGATCCATAGCTCCTCCTAAAATTGGTGAAATCCTTCAACTGGTAATACAAAGACAGTTGCTCCGCCTACTTCAACTTCTACTGGATAAGGAACGCCACCATCCATAGAAATGTCTAAAGTGACTGGGGTCGACACAAACTGTTTTCTGGATTCGCAAGTTTTTTTGATGATCTCTAACGCATCTTCCACACGGTCATCTTCGATCCCTACGATGAATGTACTATTTCCGGCTTTCAAAAAACCACCTGTTGAAGATAGTTTTGTTGCACGAATATTGGCATCGATCAGTTCATTTGATAAACGGTTGCTGTCTTTGTCTTGAATAATAGCTAAAATGATTTTCATATACAGTCACCTTCCTAATTTTCAAAAAATTGTGGATATTGTTCAATAATCGCTCTATAACTAGTCTGTAAAACATCTTCAAAACTCTTTCTTGCATCGATCTTATGGATGCGTTCAGGATTTTCCTCTGCCAACTTCAAATATGCATGACGCACACGTTGATGAAATTCAAGCCCTTCAGAATCTAAGCGATCGATCTGATTGTGACGATGTTCTTCAATGCGACGCAACCCAGTGTCTGAATCAACATCAAGATAAAGGGTAAAATCTGGTGTCGTACCTTCTGTAGCAAACTCATTCAGTCGAGCAATCTCAGAAATACCGATCCGTCTACCAGCCCCTTGATAGGCTAGTGAGCTGTCCACAAAGCGATCGCATAAGACGATATACCCTTTAGATAGCGCTGGTAGGACTTTTTCGACTAGATGTTGTCTTCTAGCTGCTGCGTAAAGCAATGCTTCTGTCCGCTCATCCATTCGATCGTTTTTTGGATCGAGAATCACTGAGCGGATCTCTTCCGCAATCGGGATACCTCCTGGCTCTCTTGTTTGAATGATCGTTGTTTTTGCTACTTTTTTCAAAAGAGGGAATAGTTCATTTAAAACACTTGTTTTACCTGCACCATCTGGCCCCTCGATCGTGATAAATAGTCCGTTCACATTTTTGCCCCCATCTCGTGTTCCTTCTCTATTGTAGCTGAAAAATTTAGTTTATAACAATTTATAACTCGCGTCTGCCCTCGACAGCTTTCAAAAGCGTTACTTCATCGGCATATTCAATATCTGAACCAACGGACAAGCCATGTGCTAGACGTGTCACTTTGATGCCCGCTGGTTTGATCAATCGGGAAAGATACATCGCCGTTGCCTCACCTTCTGTCGTAGCATTTGTCGCAATGATCACTTCTTGGACCTGTGCATCATGTAGTCGTTCAAGAAGCGAAGAAATATTGATATCTTCTGGTCCAGTTCCTTCCATTGGGGAAAGCACGCCATGTAGCACGTGGTAAAGACCATGATATTCACGCATTTTTTCTAGAGCCATGACATCCTTAGGCTCTTCTACCACCAAAATAACTCCTCGATCTCGTGAAGGGTCTTTACAGATCTCACATGGATCTTCTTCGGTGATGTTTCCACAAATACTACAAAAATGAAGATCACGTTTTACACTTAGCAAAGATTTGGCAAATTCGTTGACCACTTCATCCTTCATATCGATCGTATAAAAAGCTAATCTCGTTGCTGTTTTTTGGCCGATACCTGGAAGTCTCATATAACTGTCGATCAACTTTGCGATTGGTTCTGGATATTGCATCGTTCATTACCCCTTTAGGAAAAATTAGAAGGGTAGGCCCTTTGTGTATTTTCCCATTGTTTTTTCAGTTTCTACGTCGATTTTTGCAAGTGCATCATTCACTGCCATGATCACTAAATCTTGTAACATTTCTGTATCTTCCGGATCAACGACACCTTCGTTGATTTGTAGATCTTTCATGCGGCGGTTACCAGTAAAAACGACTTTGACTAAATCATTCGTAGCTGCTCCAGTAAATTCTGTTTCATTCAATTTGTCCTGTGCCTGTACCATTTCTTTTTGCATTTTTTGTACTTGTTTCATCATACCTTGCATGTTGCCCATTCCGCGCATCATAATATCATTCTCCTTTAGTTCATTTACTTGTTATTCATTCTATAATCACTTGTTAATCATCAACGATAGTCACAATGTCAGGTCCGAATATCTCTTCTGCTTTTGTAACGATCGTTTCTTCTTGCGGTTCATTTTGAGGAATCAATTCGATTTCTTGTGCTTCATCTTCTGGCGCAAATGAATCTTCTGTGCCACTGTCTTTCGCTTGGATCAAATAATCTTTACGGATCAGAGGCCAGCTTTCTCGGGTGATATAAACTGGCTCTGGTGCATAATCTTGGATCATCCGACTAAGGTTGTTATGGATCGAAAGCTTTAGTTCTTCATCATTCGCTGCTCGTTGACAGACGATCTCATAGTCAAAAGCAATCACTAAGCCATTGGGACTAGCAGCAACAGGTTCACTTGCTTTTAGCATCGCTCGTTGAGTCACAGATAGGCTCATTAGCAGATCGTCCCAGACTTCTTTGACATTATTCAAATGTTTTCTTGTTGCTTCTTTTAATACTTTATAAACACGTTCAGTTGGTACGCGATACGTACTTGCTTGCTTTTTCTGAACAGGTGCGTGCGTTTGCTTGGCAGGTGCTTGATTGGCACCTCCATTGGTCTTGATAGCACTGATTTCTTTTTTTAGTTCACTGATTTCTTTTTGCAACTGCTTCACAAGCTGATCATCTACTCCGCTTTCTTGGCTTGTACCATTGCTAGGAGCCTGTGCTAATTTGACTGTCGCTACTTCTAAATAGATCGTTGCACTGTTCGTAAAACGAATCTCATTTTGTGTGTCACTCAATATGCGGATCATTTGGAATAAGCGATCAGCTGTGACTTCTTTAGATAGTGCCACAAAAGGCTCTCTGATAGATGTCGTTTGTTCTGCTAAAAGGTTCGGTGCTTGTTGGAACATCAATAGATCCCGACAGTATTGTAAAAGATCCTCTAAGAAACGGCGAGATTCCTTCCCGGCTGCCAAAATATTGGTCAGCGCCTCTAATGCCTTAGGAACATCTTTATTCACACACGCGCTTAGATACTCATCCATCATCTCATTTGTCAGACTTCCGGTCACCTGCATCGCATCATCCAAAGTAACGGTCCCATCACTGAATGAGATTGCTTGATCCATGATACTCAAAGCATCACGCATCCCGCCTTCTGCAGCTCTTGCAATCACGCCCAGTGCTGGTTCTTCATACATGATATTTGATTGGTCTAAAATAAATTTCAGATGTTCAATGATATCTGCTGCGGTGATCCGCTTGAAATCAAATCGTTGTGTTCTTGAAATGATTGTTGCAGGAATCTTGTGCGGTTCAGTGGTTGCTAAAATAAAAATAACATTTTCTTTTGGCTCTTCTAATGTTTTAAGTAAGGCATTGAATGCTCCGGTAGAAAGCATATGGACTTCGTCTATGATATAGATTTTGTACGCTGCTTTAGTAGGTGCATAATTGGCTCGATCTCGGATAAAGCGGATTTCTTCTACCCCATTGTTGCTTGCTGCATCGATTTCAATGACATCTTCTTGCGTTCCTGCAGTGATCGATTGACACATTTCACATTGGTTGCAGGGTTCACCATCTTTACTATTTGGGCAGTTGATTGCTTTTGCAAAAATTTTAGCTGCACTCGTTTTACCAGTTCCCCGTGGTCCTGTAAACAGATAAGCATGAGAAGTTTTGTGGGAAACGATAGCATTCTTCAAGGTCTGGGTAACTGCTTTTTGTCCAACGATATCGTCAAAACGTTGGGAACGCCAGACGCGATAAAGTGCTTGATATGCCATGAGGATCCCCCTTTTTTTAAAAATTCACTATCTTTTATTATACGTGATTTTAGAAAAAAAAACTACTATAGTTCTCGTATAGTTTCTGCTTTTTTTATCGTTGCTCGTTCATTAACTACTTCCACATAAGAGTGCTTTTTCCCTATAAATTCTTTCGTTCGAAGTCTCATTCTACATCTTTCGACCGAGCGCTTTTCATTTCCCCTATGGTATAATGAAATCATCAATCTATTACAAAAACACTTTCATTAGGGAGGAATTTTTTATGGGTCTTATCAAAGCAGCAACAAGCATGATCGGCGGCGGATTAGCAGATCAGTGGGTCGAGGTCATTGAACCTGATGATATGAGCGACACCACCGTCATGACAAAGGGCGTAAAAGTACGAAAAGATGACAAACGTGGGTCAAACCGAAAAGGCACAGAAGATGTTCTGACAGATGGTTCAGTGGTCCATGTCTATCCAAATATGATGATGCTTCTCGTAGATGGTGGAAAAATCATCGATTATACTGCTGAAGAAGGCTACTATACGATCAAAAATGATTCTGCTCCCTCAATGTTCAATGGTTCATTGAAAAGCGCGATTGCAGAAACTTTCGACCGTTTCAAATTTGGCGGTGTCACACCTCAGAAACAACAGGTTTTCTATATCAATCTGCAAGAAATAAAAGGAATCAAGTTTGGGACAAGTTCACCACTCAATTACTTTGATAATTTTTATAACGCTGAATTGTTTTTACGTGCGCATGGTACGTATTCGATCCATATCACTGATCCGATCTTATTCTATACCAATGCTATCCCTAAAAACAAAACACAAGTGGATATCTCGGATATCAACGAACAGTATTTAGCAGAATTTTTAACCGCTTTACAATCTGCAATCAACCAAATGTCTGCAGATGGTCAACGTATCTCTTACGTTCCTTCTAAAAGTCTAGAATTAAGTAAATATATGGGAAATGTCTTAGATGACTCATGGAACGAACTACGTGGAATGGAAATCGTTTCTGTTGCGGTCGCAAGCATTTCTTATACAGATGACTCTGTCAAATTGATCAATATGAGAAACGAAGGCGCTATGTTAGGCGATCCTAGCGTCCGAGAAGGTTACGTCCAAGGATCAATCGCTCGTGGAATGGAAGCTGCTGGTAAAAATGATGCTGGTGCTATGACTGGTTTTATGGGCATGGGTATGGGCATGAATGCAAATGGCACGTACCTTTCACAAGCTGCACAAAATAATCAAGAACAGATCAACCAACAACAAGCAGAAAAACAAAATCAACAAGCAGCTCAAGGCAACGAAAACACTTGGACTTGTCCTGTCTGCAGCACAGAAAATACAGGTAAATTCTGCTCGAACTGTGGTACAGCAAAACCTGTCGCAAACGTCCAACCGAAATTACAAATGAAATGTAGTGAATGTCATGAAATCGTGGATCTTTCAAATGGTATCCCTAAGTTTTGTCCAAATTGCGGAAAACCATTCAAAGGTATCCCACTTGATTAAGTATTAGAAAGGTGTGGCGCGGATGGATGTTCTTACGCATAAATGTCCCAACTGTGGTGGTCCCTTAACATTTGACCCCAATGATCAAAAATTCCATTGTGATTACTGTCTAAATATCTATACGGAAGAAGAAGTTAGTCAATACGAACAAGAACAAAAAGAAGCTCGCGGTGCCCAAACGCAGCAAACTTCTGCTGAGGAAAACGGAGCCGATCAATTTACCTTTACTGCCGAAGAACAACTAGATCAGATGGACGATGCAGAGAAAAAAGCATTCGCAGAAGCTGGTGGACTATCTGATTCTGCAGATGATGCAACACCAAATGGAACGATGGAAAATGAGGATAATGAGGCAACAATGGAATTGTTTCTTTGTCCAAGCTGTGGTGCAGAAATCGTGACAGATGCAACAACTGCAGCAACTTATTGCTATTATTGTCATAATCCGGTCGTTTTGTCCGGACGACTGAGTGGTAAATTTTTACCGAATAAAGTTCTACCCTTTGCTGTAGAAAAAGAAGAAGCCATCACTAAATTCTTAGCGTGGACAAAGAAAAAATGGTTTGTTCCCAAAGCGTTTTTTAACAAAGACCAAATAGATAAATTAACAGGAGTCTACTTTCCTTATTGGGCAACTGATGCTACCGTAGATGGTTCTCTGCAAGCAAATGGAACTGTTATCCGTATCTGGCGTGTCGGTGATATCGAATATACGGAAACCAAACAGTTTGCTGTACACAGAGAAGGTTCTCTCTCTTTTAAAGAGTTGGTAAAAAATGCCTTATCAAAAAATACCCAACAAAAAATGGTAGAAACTGTTCAACCATTTCCTTTAGAGAAAGCCATCGACTTTAAAAGTCAGTATTTGGCTGGCTTCCAAGCTGAAAAACGTGATATTGACTATCAAGCAATCAAATCGCAAGTCCAATCTGAGCTTCAAGACTATTCAGAAAAACTGCTACGAGATACTGCAAGTGGCTATACGACACTAACGAACGTCCATGCCTCTGCGGATATCACAAGCGAGAAAAATGAGTATGTTCTTCTCCCCGTATGGCTAGTTACCTACCGTAGCAGCGATAGCAATAAAAAAGTCTACTACTATGCGATGAATGGACAAACAGGTAAAGTCAGTGGTGTTTTACCCATCAGTCACAAAAAACTTGGTCTGACAGCCTTTGGAATCTTTGCCGTCTTAGCAATCCTCTTTATGATTGGAGGGTACCTAATATGAGCAAAAAAATCCTCCTATTTTTCTTGACGGCTATCGGCTTGTTCTGGACCTCTTCTGTTCAAGCTGCCACACCGCCGATCAACGATGAAGCTGGCCTGTTCACTCAAGAACAGATCCAATCCTTGGAAAAACAGGTTCAGCCTCTAAATGAAAAAATCAAGGGGCAAGTCTTAATTGTGACGACAACTTCGAATTCCGAAGAGCCACGTGATTTTGCTGATGATTATCTAAGAAATGCAGTTGGCAACGACAATAACGGCTCCGTCTTATTACTAGATATGGGTCAACGTGAAATCTATATCTCTACTTCAGGGAATATGATCGACTATCTAGATGATAATCGAATTGATG
This sequence comes from Enterococcus sp. BSD2780061688st2 D3, assembly GCF_005844145.1. Lineage (NCBI taxonomy): Bacteria > Bacillati > Bacillota > Bacilli > Lactobacillales > Enterococcaceae > Enterococcus > Enterococcus sp. BSD2780061688st2 D3. The sequence continues at coordinate 41,102 of NZ_SPHN01000002.1, read as the reverse complement.
CGATTCTTGACGACGTCTACGATCAAATGTCAAACGACGCATATTACGAAGCGGCGCAAGCTTATCTGACAAAGGCAAGTGAATATGTCGCAGATGGCGTACCAGGCGGTCATTATCGCGTGGATGAAGAAACAGGTAAAATCACTCGCTATAAAGTCCTAACACCTGTTGAAATAGTAATTTCGATTGTCCTTGCTTTGGTTTTAAGCTTAGTCTTCTACTTTGTGACAGTTTCAAGGTATCAGTTGAAATCTGGTACGTATAAATACCCGTTCCGTGAAAAATCAACAATAAAATTAACGGACAAAACGGATCGCTTAACGAACTCATTCGTCACTACCCGCCGTATCCCAAAAAGTCCCCCACCTGGCAGTGGCGGAGGCGGAAGCACCACCCATTCAAGTGGTGGCGGCACCTTTGGCGGAGGCGGTCGAAGCTTCTAACAGTGATCATCTTTTCAACGAAACTATTCTATCGTAGAATCATCACCACCCATTCGCACGGGTGGTTTTTTCTACGACTGAATACCTCTTTTACCGGTCTAATCCTGAAAGGTTGACTGAATCGGTCCTCTTTGGTGCTATATTTACTCACTGTTTCTCAAAGAATCTCTAAGCGCTTTTGCCGTTTTTTTTCCTGTGAATAGATCAAACTCTTCAAATGCTGTAAGCTGATCTACTACCTAATCTTTTCTTAATTGATTACGAATCATACAAAAAATCTGAGTCAGAATTTTGTTCATTCTGTCCCAGATTTCATTTTATACAAGTCTTCAACCCTTATTGACAAAGAGCCCAAAAAAGACAGCATAATCAGCAACGGATAGGTGATTACGCTGTTGTTTCTATTTTATTTACTTACTTTTTGAAATACTGTTCTAACTTTCATCAATAACTCCTCAACCAAACTATCATGTGCTTTTTCCAAAAAAATACACTCTCTGGCTTCATAATCAATTGTCGTTAGTTGATCTAATAATACTTTTCCTGTCGTCTTCATTTCATATTGTGAATTAATATTTACATATAACGGATAGTTTCTAGTTGTACTAGAAATTGGAGCAACTGTAACAACGTTACTATAATCTGCAATAATATCATGACTTAAAACAATATAAGGTCTTTTTCCTGTTTGTTCATGTCCAGATCGAGGTGCTGTATTCAATAATAGAATATCGCCTTGTCTAGGGTTTCTCACCATTTTTCATTACCTACTGCTTCACCTAAATTTTGAATCGTCACATGGTTTCTTTCGTCAGTGTAATTTTCAAATAACTGTTCAATTGTTAATTCATTTTCTAAATTAGCCGCTTCGATGATTAGCCGCTTTTGACCGTTTACTTCTTCTTGTGTTATCTTCACTTTGTCTTCTGTATGAATTCCAAGATATTCCATAATATACTTTGGCAATCTAAGACCATTACTATTTCCCCATTTTTTTATAGGTAACATTTCCATATTAGACACCTCTTCCTGTATATACATAGTATAACACATACGAGAAAGAACGTATATACATAATTATCCTTTTCTATTAAATTTGGTTAACATTTTATGAATTCTTGAACCAATAGAAACCTTACTTTCAATTGATTCAAGTGAAATAACAAAAAAATCTGAGACAGAAGGTTAAGTACTTCTATCCCAGATTTGATTTTACAAAACTCATCAGTCCTTATTGACAAAGAGCTACAAAAATCACTTTTCAAATTTTTGTGAATCCCGGCTTATTTTTCAGAGGAGTTGCTTTCTCTTACTTCACGAAGCGTAAGACGTCCATCAAAAACTTATTCTGTTCTTTCTAAAAAATAATATTGTCTTCTAATAAGTCCATGTTTGTAATGATGATTCGGTGGTCTTTTACTTTGATAATCCCGCTTTTTTTCAGCTGCTTTAAAATACGGCTAACGCTGCTTGCTGTTGAGATTCCGCAAAACTTTGCGATTTCCTCATTTGTAATGATAAAATCAATCACCAAGCCCTCCTCAGTTCGAACGCCAAATAGGTCATACAATTCATATAATTGTGTACAAACCGCCCCTAACTTTCCATTCAATAACATTTGTTGCATTTTTTTCATTGAATAGAGTAAGCGATAACGATAATACTCTTTGACGTAATGTTGCATCTTAGGATCATCGTTGATCTGCTCCCAAAACTTTACACGATTGATTCGATAAAATTCTGCATATTCTGATTCTACTCGAATATTATAAGGAGAATCAATAAACTGAGAATATTCATCTTTGATCAGTGAGACGATTTCAAGATCTTTTATGTATCTCAGATTGAATTCTCTTCCGTCATTTGAAATGACACTCGCCTTCACCGTTCCTTCTTTCAATATATAAGTGTAGCAATCTTCCACACCTTCAAACGTCAGATACTTATGATATCTTTTTCGTACAATTGGAAAATTATTTCTTTCCAAATATTCCTTCAGCACTCTACTGTCCAATGATGCTCCCCCATCCAAACTTTCATATAAAAAAGATAATACAAGATTTCTGTACTTTTTAAAGTTCAAAAGTATTTTACTAATGATATTAACATTTGTTAAGTACTATTTTATACTACGAACGCGATTTTTTTCTTTTTTTTGTTTCGGTATACTGCGAATGTAAAACTTTTTAAGAATAGAGGGAAAAAAATGAACTATTGGATGAAAACAATCATTAATCGACTTGAGACAGCTTATCAGACAAGGTTTGATATGAAAGCATCATTAGTCTTCTTAAATGATGCGTATCAAAACTCTATTGAGTTGGTCAAAGCCGTGGATGAACAACCATCAAACGAGTTAGAAGAATTTCTTGATTTATTTATGACAACTCGTGATTTATTTATTCGTCAATTGGTAGATCGTTATCCATCAAACTATCATGACGTCGAAGTACAAATTGAAAAATTAAAAGCATATTCAGATTAAGGGGACCTTACAGAGCACATGGAAAAGAAATTATTCAATAAATATTTTATCGGAATCACACTTATCAACTTCATTGTCTATTTGATCTACTATTTACTTATGGTCATCATCGCAGTCATTGCGCAAGATGATCTACATGCTACCATGAGCCAGGCAGGTTTTGCATCTGGGATCTATATCATTGGTACACTGTTGGCCCGCTTATTTATGGGAAAACAATTGGAACTTTTCGGTCGTAAGTTCACATTACGTGGTGGTGCGATCTTTTATTTCCTTTCAACTTTAGCTTATCTTTACACACCTTCAATCGGTGTCTTGTATCTTGTTCGTTTTTTAAATGGTTTTGGTTATGGAACAGTTTCAACTGCAACAAATGCGATCGTAACTGCCTATATTCCTGAAGCTAAAAAAGGTGAAGGAATCAACTATTACGGTTTAAGTACAAGTTTAGCCGCTGCGATTGGACCATTTTTAGGAATGATCTTACTTAACCTAACAGATTTCCACTTTATCATTTGGTTCTCTATTGTACTTGTTTTCCTTGTAACGATTGCATGTATGTTTTTCCCAGTGAAAAATATCGTATTATCTGATGAACAAAGAACTTCACTACGTTCTTGGAACATCAACGGCTTTATCGAAAAGAAAGCTTTATTCATTACGGGTATCGCATTCTTGATGGGTCTTTCTTATTCAAGTGTTTTATCTTTCTTGTCTTCTTATACTAAAGTCATTCATTTGGTTTCCGCTGGTTCATTTTTCTTCGTAGTATATGCTTTAGTCATTACCTTTACTCGTCCTTTAACTGGACGAATCTTTGATGCAAAAGGCGAACAATACGTTATGTATCCTAGCTACCTATTTTTAACAGCTGGCTTGTTCTTATTAAGTGTAACAACGAATAGCGTTACTTTACTACTTTCTGGTGCACTAGTTGGTCTAGGCTATGGAACATTCATGTCAAACGGTCAGGCAGTTTGCTTGAAGATCGTGAAGGAACACCGAATCAGTATTGCTCTTTCAACCTACTTTATCGGATTAGATCTAGGTCTTGGTGTTGGCCCTTATTTGATGGGTGTATTGAAATCACTCACTTCATTTAGAGGATTATATGTTGTTTCAGGTATTATCCCATTGATTTGTACTGTTCTTTATTTAGGATATAATCATAAAAAGAATCATCAAGTAAAACTTGAAATGAATTAAATTCAGTATTTGATAAAAAATGATCGTTGCATCACGCAACGATTTCACAAATAAGCCAGATGTCCCACAAAAATATCTTTCATATTTTTGCGATCATCTGGCTATTTTTCTTATAAACTGGAGGTTATCATTCTTCTTATCCTCAATTTACCGCTCGAAAATTAAATACTTCCAATCATCCATGCCAGAAATCAAGTTCCACCCTTGTTTACCATATTCGTTCAGTTTAACAATATATCTATCTAACTTGACATGAACATCAAATGATGGATCTACACTTAAATTTACAGTCATATATTCCTATCCTTACATTCCCAATCTCCTTTCAATTTCAAATTTACCAACGCTTCATATTCTTTTCAAACTTATTAACATATGCAGACTTTAATTCATCAGATGAGATATCATAACATAATAAAATATCATTGTAATACATCAATATATCTGCTAATTCTTCAATCAAATCTTTTCTCAAATCCTCATCTTGACTAGCTTCTAATCCGCTATGTTTTTTTACAATATCAATTACTTCGCCAATTTCTCCAACCATCCAAAGCAATTTATTTTGCCCTACTTCAGCAGAAATACCTTCCCATTTGTCTTTGTATTTTTCTTGTAGTATTTTTTGCATCTCTTTCATTTCATTAATCGTAAATTCACTCATATAAATATCTCCCTACAAATTTCGATTTGTCCTTACCTATACTATATCATGCTGTTATAAGCATTGTCTTTTCTTTTCTGCTTTTGAAACGCTACTTATCAGCCTATATATTTTGTAAATGGTGCTATTCAGCATTGCTTACGCAACAAGCCCTTGATAAACCATAGACTAATAGGGTGTAACATAATCAAGCAGAAAAAACAGTCTACTATTTCATAGCATTGAAAGAGATACTCTTTTTCAAGTGTCATTCTTTTATAACTTTGTATAACTTCCTGATAACTATTATACAAAAATCATGCGATTCTTTTGACTCTATACAGATTGTTACCTTTTCTTTATTTCGTTAAACCATATGCTTCAAACTCATAGAGGCGAACTGCCGAGTCGGCTCCTTGCGTTGGTTGATTAACTGTTAATCGAATGAATCGCGCAGAAGCTGCTGCAAATGTATTGATTGTATTGCTAGCGCTGTTGCTTGCCGTACGAGAAACTTCATGGAAATTTGTTCCGTCTTCACTCAGCTCAAGGGTATACGCTCTCGTGTTCATACTTGGACTTTCTCCACCAGCTGCGGCATGTGCCATCCGTATTTCACTTACTGTTTTTAATGATCCTAGATCAACTGTCAGCACATGAGGCGCACTACCTGTTGCACACCATTTTGTTCCTAGATCTCCATCTACAGCGAACTTTGGTGCTTCCGCTTCATTTACATAAGAAGAAGCTTCTGCTTTAGCATCTTTAGAGAGTAAGGCCAAACCATTTTGTGCTTCATTGGTAACAGTTACGATCCCTTTCATTCTATTAGTGGTTTCACCTGCCTCATTGATTGCAGTCAACTGAACATCATAAACTCCTTCTTTAGAATAAGTTACCACAGGATTTTGGTCTTGACTTGATTCGATCGATGCCCCTTCAAATGACCATTGGACACTTTGAGTATTTGCCGAAGAAGTATTTGTAAACTCGATCTCTTCACCTGGTGCTACTATCGTTTTAGATACAGAAAAAGAAGCCTTAGGTGGTTGCATCTGTGGCCATTCAAATGTGACGATCTGTGATGGCTGTCCTTGTTTGCCATAAAGGTCGACAGGTACGATTTCGATTCCCGTTATTGATTCGCCTTGACGTTCAAGACCATCAATAAAATGCGTTTGTGCAGATGTTGCTCCGATAAATGAACGCTCGCCATTTTCCAGCACACGGTAGATTTCATAGCGTGCATTTTGTTCTGGATGCGTACTTTCCCACATCAAGCGGATGCCTGCATGTATCCGTTCTTCATCAAATTTGATATCTTCGATTACTGGATTTTCAATGTTCGATGAGGATACTTTCCCTTGTGGTGCCGCAACGATTTGTCCAAAATTCAATGCATATTCGTCATTGTCAGCGAAAGAGGATAGCTCATAAGAGATAGAAGTCACTACTTTATCGGTTGCTTTATTCAAGTGATAAGCAACCGTTGTCCAATCATTTGTCACTTTTTTATTTCCTTTAAATGTTTCACTTGTCCCATCCTCAAACTCAAGTACAAGATCCAAGTTTGTACGGTCCGTTGCTTTTGCAATAGTCGTAAATGTCATATTTTTTTCGATTTTAGCCTTTGTTTGATACAACTTGATCTTATTTGATTCTTTTGCAGCTATCTTTCCAACTAATGCAATTGAACTTCCACCATTGTAAGCGGCCGTATAATCAATACTTCCTGACAGCTCACTACCACCTCCCTGCTCAATGATCCAGCGATACGTTGGCATGATATCTTGCAGACTGCGGTTATTCCATTCTGTTGTTGAAATTGGGGTCCCATTCAAATAATAGCTATAGCCATTTCCAACATTGAAATTCGTTACAAAAGGCCATTGTGTGATTGCTGTTTGCTCGACTGCAAAAGTAGAGATTCCTGGCCACTCAGTCCCTTTTGGTAAGACACTCTTAGTCGGATCATGTTGGTTATTTACCCAGAAATTTTCTTCTTTTTGTTGGTATTCATTTGGATCACTAGCAGAAGAATAGGTCCAGCTTGGAACATATAAGCCTAGCGAGGTATAGGGTGTTCCTTGATTGTCAGCAAAAAGATTCCATCTTACCGGTGTATCATATCCTCTTTCTTGAACATCGATGCCGGCAAACAAATCATATGGATCAATCCCTAATGTTTCAGCTTTTTCTTTTGATTTACGTAATAAATCTTGACTGGCTAGTCGGTCGGTATTCCACCAGAAATTAAGAAACATGCTGTCTGCTACAGGATTCAAATCGGCATCTACTAGATAATCTTGATTTTTCTCTGTTAGTGCATTCTGCCAATCCATCTTCCCCTCATTTGTCATCGAGTCATACCACATGACATCCAATTCATTACTCGTTTTTTCTTTAAATTCAACGATCAGTTCTTTCATCAGATCTGCATGGGTTTTCGTTAAGCCTATCTCCGTTTCTTGGTTGATGAACCATCCATCAAACCCATACTTTTGAGCAACTTCGATCATTTTATCAACAATTGGAAAATGGCCTGTCGCATCCTTTTTTAAAAATGTATCGAGCCATTCGATTTTTCCGCCATGTGCTCCTTGAGGGAAGAAGATCGTTCCAAGTACGGGCACACCATTTTTGTGCGCTGCATCTGTCACATCTGGACTTGGTGGAACGATTATTCCTTCACCAGCCGAACCGCCCCAGTAAACTAACTGATCAATATATTGCCAATTTGAAAAAACATTCGCATCAAATGTGTTCGAACCTCGTGGCGCATTACCGCTTGTACTACTATTCATGATAGATAAAGCAACCACTTTCATCTGTTCATTTTGCGTTTTGTTTGCTTTAATCAATTGAGATTTTTCTACTCTTTTTGCTAACGGTTCCGTACTGACGTTATATTTAGCATCTGCATCTTTGGCAAATGACCACTCTAACAATTCATCTGGGAACCAGTAAGATGATTCTGGCTGATTCTCCATTGAAGTGGCCACTGCACCTTGTGTTTCAGGTTGTTCTTCAGCAATGACAGGCATAGTTCCAAAAAATAATCCTATGATTCCAAATCCAACTAGTGTTCCTACTTTAAAAGTCTTCGCTAGCTTTTTCATTCAGTCCTCCTATGATATGATGCAACCTTTATTTTAAATAAAAATATCCCCGCTCGATCCTCCTTCCTATACAATAATTGTTACAACTAAAATGATAGCGCTTACCAAAAGGCGTGTACATGAACATATTATAGATTTATCAGCACAAATCATAGATTATGATACGGAGTTCTAGGCATCAATAAAAACAACGAATATGATGCTCTTCCATTTTCGCAAATTGATCATTCGTTAGTTCTTTACTTGTCACTAAATAATCAATCTCATGGCACGCAATCGCTTGATGCATGAATCGTTGCCCTACTTTCTCTTGTGTTGCCAATACCATCAAATGGTTTGCCTGCTTTCGGAACGCTTTTTTTAATAGGGCTTCTCCTTCATGTGTTTCGGTCACTCCTTGAGTAAAATCGAAGCCACGGCAACTAATAATAGCTAAATCTGCAGAATATGTCAGTACGTCGTTGTAAGCTTTTGAGCCATTGATCGTCGCTCGTTTTTGAACGATCGTTCCACCTACGATTGATACTTTCGCTGATGTAAATTCGCTTAGCATCGCTGCTGTGATCACGCCGTTTGTAATGATCTGCAATCCTTCATATCTCCCTAGATTTCGAATCAGGTGCAAACTAGTCGTACTAGAATCTAAAAACAAGACCATATCATCTTTGATCAAGGATGAGGCAATGTCTGCGATCTTTCTTTTTTCTGTTTCTTCATCTAATTGATTGATTTTCATCAAATATGGCACATCGATTTTTTGATTATCTACTAACATTGCACCACCACGAACTCGGCGAATCAAGCCACTTTTTTCTAAGGATACAAGATCACGCTTGATTGTCGCCTCACTGTAATTAACTAAATCGATCAGATCAGTGATTCTTACAAACTGATTGCTTTTTAAATGATTCACGATTTTTTGTTGACGATCTTCTACTTCACTTAGCATTTTCGTCTCCTCCTATTCTTTGCATCTACTTTAACACCAAAAAGAGTGTGGGACAAAAGTAAGAAACACTTTTGTCTCATTCTTTAAAAACGAATAAACGGTGGGAGCAGAAGCAACTCCTTCGGAAATAAGCCGAAATTCATAAAAATTTGAAAAGCAATTTTTGTTAATTTCTTCTTATTTCTCGGAGTTAAACACTTCTGTCCCAACCTCTTTTGGATCATGACTTTTTAATATAGTTCTGCTTTACCAATCGTATTCAGTACACCCATTTTATGCTTCACTACCTCTTGAACCTTTTTATTTGCGTAAGGATAGACAGCATTTGGTTCATACATTTCTGGATTGTCGCTCAATATTTCTCGTAGTGCATCAAAGAACACACTCTTGAGATCTGAACTGAGATTAACTTTTGCCACTCCATATTTGACTGATTCACTGACTTCCGCATCTGGATTACCTGAACCACCATGCAAGACAAATGGTTTATCGATTTGCTGATTCAACTCTTTCAATAATTCGATGTTCAATTTTGGCGTTTTGTCTTTAGGATATAATCCATGCGCTGTGCCGATAGCAATGGCTAATGAATCGATATTCGTTTCTTCGACAAAATGTTTTGCTTGTTCAGGATCTGTATAGATGATGTTCGCCGCACCACCTTCTGCAGAGCCGTTATTACCAATCGTTCCAATTTCTGCTTCTACTGACACGCCCACTGCATGAGCTAATGCAACGACTTCTTTGGTAATCGCTAAATTGTCTTCAAAAGATTGTAAAGATGCATCGATCATCACCGAAGTATAACCATTTCGTATCGCCCGCAAAACATCTTTCACTGTACCACCATGATCCAAATGAATCACTACAGGAACCTTACTATTATGGGCATACGCTCTAACGGAAGCAACGAATTCATCATTGAGATAAGCAATTTCATCAGGATGGATCTCTAAAATAACTGGAGCATTTAGTCTTTCAGATTCTTCTATGATTGCTTTCAACATATCATAACTACAGATATTGAAAGCCGGAACGGCAAATTGATTTTCCTTTGCAACTTTTAGTAACTCTTTCATTGTATATAACATTATGCTTCCACCTCATTTGTTAGTTTTTCTTCTTTTACTTTTTCTGTAACTGTCTTTTCTTCCACCGATTTTTTTAGCAATCCTAATGAAAGTGCTGTAACCACTGTTCCAGAGGCAATCGCGACTAGATACATTGGTAAATCATTCAATACATTAGGGATCAGCATGACCCAAATACCGCCATGAGGGGCCATCGAAGTTACTCCAGCTGCCATCGAAATCCCTGCAGCAGTAGCAGACCCGATGATCAAACTAGGAATAACGCGAATGGGGTCAGATACCGCAAAAGGAATCGCTCCTTCTGTAATATAGGAAGCTCCTAGTATCCAGCATGATTGTCCAGAAGTTTGTTCTTCCTTCGTAAATTTTTTCTTGAACAAAATCGTCGCTAACGCGATACCTAAAGGCGGCGTCATCCCTGCAGCCATACAAGCTGCAATCGGTGCATTCACACCTGCCGACATCAAACCGATGGAAAATGTAGAGATCGACTTATTGATAGGTCCACCCATGTCAGCCGCCATCATGACCCCAATAATCAGACCAAACATCAACCCTGATGTATTTCCTAAACTATTCAACCAGTTCGTCAATGTATCCAATAACCAAGAAATCGGCTGTTCGACAATGAAAACCATGGCTAGGCCAACAATAAGAATCGATACAAGCGGTACTACGATCAATTGATAGATCGAAAGAAGTTCTTTTTTGATCGTTACTTTATTTGCTAGAAAATCAGTCAGATACCCCGCTAATAATCCACCGATCATTCCGCCAAGAAATCCAGAACCTCCAGTTGAAGCAAGTAGGCCAGCAACAATTCCTGGAGCAAATCCAGCTTTTCCAGCAATCGAAGTGGCGATACCTGCTCCTAAAGCCGGCACCATCATGGCAAACGCTGTATCGCCACCAATACGTGACAGCGCACCTGCTAATGCATTATAATTTTCTGATTGCGGATCTGAAGCTGTAATACCGAAAGCAAAGCTCAACGCAATGATAATGCCTCCAGCAATTACAAATGGCAGCATATAATTCACGCCACTCATAAAATGATTATAGAGAGTTGGCTTTTGATTTTTTGTTGCTTTTTGTTTCGTTGCTCCTGAAACTTCACTTACTCCAATTCCTTCTAATGCCTCTTTGATCACCAGTTCCGGTTCTTTGATCGCCCGACTCGTGGATACTCGTTTTACTTTTTTACCTGTAAACCGTTCCATATCGATCTCTTTATCAATCGCTAAAATAATTGCTTGTGCCTCTGCAATGTCACTTTCCGTCAATGTATTTTCAGTTTTGATTCCTTGTGTTTCAAACTTTGCTTCAAGATTCATTTTCTTAGCAGTAATCTCTAGTTTTTCCGCTGACATATACGTGTGGGCAATTCCAGTAGGACAAGCTGTCACACCAATTATTTTCATCGTTTTTCTCCCCCATCTGCTTTTTTACTAGCATACTTCTGATACCTGATAACAATAGTTCGTCTTTTGGATAGTCGCTTTACTCAGTTAAACACGTGAGGATTTCTGCCGCAGTAACCGCCTCTTTTAATTGTTGTCTAAATACTGGATCGATCAATTTTCGTGACAAGGAACTCAAAATTTCTAAATGCTCATCTGCTGACTTTTTAGGTACGGCGATTGCAAACACACATTCAATCGGCTGTTCATCCATTCCAACATAGTCGGTGATCCTTCCGCTATGGATAAAGCAGAGTGTCGGCTCCAGCACATACTTACTTTTTGCATGAGGGATACCAAATCCATCCTCTATCCCCGTTGAGGTCTCATTTTCTCTTTTTAGAAAATCCTTGATGATCTTTTTAGAGTTCTTGACTCTGCCACTTGCTTCCAACCTTCTACCTAAGCAATCAAACAATGAACTTTTTGAACGAATCGTCTCATCGAAAATAATCAATTCTTCTGTAATCAATTGTTCAATATTCATTTTCATCACCTCTCTATTCGCTTTGTTATCGCTTTCTTTTTTTACTGTGGCAAGTATAGCATCGCTAGCTGAACCGTTCAATACTTTGACCGAATAACGAAAACAATGCAAATTTACTAAAAATAAATCATAAAAATGAACGATTTAGCTCACTTTTTTCACTAATTCATGACACAAGCTAGAGGAATTATGTTCAACTTTGTCCTTTTCTATTTACGCCATGATGTAAAAGTGATTATTCACATCCCATCTTTTCCTGCAACCTTATCAAACTAATTAACATTGACATAAAGTAAAAAGGTAAACCCATAAATCATAAGATACGAATTGAAACCCGTAAAAAAATCCAATAGATGGCTTATTTGGACACAAAAAACGAGCATGGGACAAAAGTAGGAAACACTTTTATCCCATGCTTTAAAAACGAATAAACGGTGGGAGCAGAAGCAACTCCTTCTTAAAATAAGCCGAAATTCACAAAAATTTGAAAAACAATTTTCGTGAATTTCTTCTTATTTCTCGGAGTTAAACACTTCTGTCCCAACCTCGAAAAAGTATGAATTTTTGAGGTTGTTTCTGTTTTGACAGCTTTTATTTAGTACTCAGCTAAATTTTTTCCCATACCCCCCATTGTTGGACCGTTTCTGGGTTGACGTTTTGATTCCACCATTTTGCACGGTATGTTTGACCGTTAAGTGTGACGATCTGTCCAGCAAGATAGATAGCGGAAGTATTCCACTCTCCATTTTTTTCAGATGCTTCTGGGGTAACCAATGACCATGGTCCCCATTGTCCTGATTCACTTGGTCGATCATTTAACGTCCAATGATTGGCTACATATTCTTTGCCTTCAAACATCACTTTTTCTCCACCTAAGTAAATCTTATTAGGGTCCCATTGTGGAATCGTTTCTGTGCTTTCTTCTTTCGTTACAAACGACTTACTTACTGCATCTGATTCGTTACCTGAAGTGTCTACCGCTCTTACAGTAACTTTGTATTCTTCTCCAGCTTGTAAACCAGTAATCGAATAATTTAGGCTAGTTACTGTTTTTTCAGTCGTCAAACCTTTTCCAGTAACATTTACGATGTAGTGAGAAACAGCTACATTATCCGTTGAAGCTTTCCAAGAAACAGTTGCGCTTTTTTCTGTAATGTTTAGAATCGATAGATTACTTGCCGCTGTAGGTTTTTGATTATCAACAGGCATTTTTTCTGTTTGTACCGTTAATTCATTGCTTAACGCAGAAGTATTTCCTGCAGCATCAATTGCTTGCACACGATACGCGTATTCTTTTTCTGCTTCTACAGTCGTGTCCGTGAAGCTAGTTGTTTTTGTCGTACCGATTTTGTTTCCATCACGGAAAATCAAGTATTCTTTCACAGCTACATTGTCTGTTGCTGCCTCCCAATTCAGTGCTACTGAGTGATGCGTTACTTTACTTGCAGTTAGATTTTTTGGCGTTGTTGGTGCTTCTGTATCTGGCTCAATATCACTTTCACCAAATGTTTGCGCAACTTTCGTAAATTCGAATCGATTCTTGACTTGGCCAACACCGTTATCGATTTTTGCATCTCGATTGATCGACCAGAATGAAACCATTCCGATGTTCTTCTCAACCGCGTGATCGACAACTTGTTTCATCATTTCTGTCGTAAAGTATGGATGTCCGGTATTTTCAAAACCAACAGATGGTGTTGTTCCTAATTTTGCATAGGCTTGTTCTGTGGTTAAATCAATCCCTGCATATTTTTTGAAGTAATCTTTCACTTGCTTCATTGTATTATCCACAGCATCAATTGATCCTTTTGCATAATCTGGTACACTAGCACCATAACACATCGTCATGATATTTATATTTTCTAGATCAACACCTTCTTCAAGGTATGCTTTCAATACATCAAGCCCCGTTTGGATCAAACCTGTTGGCATTACCGGTAATGTAAGTGTCACCTTCACACCAGTAAGTTCTTGGACTTTCTTTATCGCTTTTGCATTTGCTTTGTTGTGCTGATAATCCATTGCTCCTGCTTCTACATCTAGATCAATTCGAGTCAATCCGTAACCTTCTATCAATTCCTGATACGCATTCGTCAGGATCGTGACATCTTGTGTCAACTCCCAGAAAGCGCCAGAATTTAGTCCACCAAATGAAAGAGCTACATCTCCACCCTCTTCACGTAGTTCACGAATTGCTTTTTTGATTCCTTCATATTGCCACTGGTCATTGGTTAGTTCGTTAAGGCCGTTGAATCCACCCCACGACCAATTTAGTCGACCATTCACTACACCGGTTGCTTGCATAAAGCCAAGATTGAAGAATTTAGTTTCCGATTGCTTTGCAATTTCAGCTAAATTAGGTGCACCGTTATTGCTGAATTCCCTATCAGAAACATAAGCTGTCATGTCGACGAATGGTGCCATAACTTGTGCTGGCCATTGGATTCCTTGTCCAACACCAAAATCAACTGTAGCCTTTTGTTTGACGGTTATCGTTCTTTCTTGACGAGTCGTATTGCTGTCACTATCTGTCACAGAATAAGCTAAGGTGTATACTCCTGCTTTCGTTGTATCAACACTACCAGTTACCTTGATCTGTTTTGTCAGATCGCCATCTTCTTTATCTGTCGCAGTTACTCCTGCTAGTGGGTCAAAGTTTTCGCCTACTGTGATCGTTTGATTGTTCACTCCGAAGAATTGTGGTTTTTCATTACTGATTTCTTTCTTTTCAACCGTGATCACACGTTTCGCAATCGTCTCTTTTCCATCAGAATCGGTCACTGAATAGGTAAGTGGATAATTCCCTTCTTTAGCTGTGTCCACCTTACCTGTTACCTTGATCTGACTTGTCAAATCACCATCTTCTTTATCCGTCGCAGTCACTCCTGCTAATGGATCAAAGCTTTCGCCTACTGTGATGGTTTGATTGTTTACTCCGAAGAATTGTGGTTTTTCATTACTGATTTCTTTCTTTTCAACCGTGATCACACGTTTCGCAATCGTCTCTTTTCCATCAGAATCGGTCACTGAATAGGTAAGTGGATAATTCCCTTCTTTAGCTGTGTCCACCTTACCTGTTACCTTGATCTGACTTGTCAGATCGCCATCTTCTTTATCTGTCGCAGTCACTCCTGCTAACGGATCAAAGCTTTCGCCTACTGTGATGGTTTGATTTCCCACACCAGAAATCACTGGCGCTTGATTACTTTCTGCTTCCCCGATGATTGTTTGAGAGGATAGTTGTGTTTTATCATCATAATATTGCTCTAAGACAACCGACTCGATCTGGTCTGGCGAGACCTCTTGACTGTCATTACGCACCAGTTTGAATGTGTATGTATTTCCGGGAGTCAAAAAACGGCCATCGTAAACAGCAGATAAGTCGACGATCGACTTGTCTCCGTCAACAGTTACAGCACCTGCCTTGTAATCTCCACGTGCTAAAGTTGCACCATCTTTCAGAGTGAAAATCAGCTTAGGACGTTTTACTGTACTATAAAATTTATCCGCTGGTTGTAACGCGTTTCCAGCATAATTTTCTAAAACTTCATTGTTTTTAAGTGTGAGTTCAAAGCCTTTTTTCCCAGAATCTGTTGATCCTAATCGAATAGCCATATCCACGTCTAACCGTAAATCATAGTCCTGTTTTTGTACTGGTAATGCTTCTTTTCCAAATAGACCTTCTTTAATGGCTTTAGTTAATTCATCACGGACTGCACTATTATTTGTCGCTTTATCTTGTGATGCCATCCATGAGATCATTCCGCCTAATTGATGTTTTTTAACGTATTCTGCTTTCGCAGTTACTGAGCGGACGTTATCGAATGTATAAAAATCTTTTGTAGATTCACTATACATGAATGGTGCTTGTGCCTCTTCATCCCAATACTCTTTTAAGTCAGGCATCTGTGCTTTTAGCTTGTCGATACTGCGATAAGACCACACACCACTCATTCTCCCACCATCACCAATAGCCGCTGGCGCTTCATTGTTTGCTCCTTTTGAAGCTGTTCCGTCCGCATCTTTATTTGTCGCACTAGCAGGTTGAAAAAGTCCTGGTCGTGAAGCATCTCCGCCTTTTTCGACAGTATCCCACCCTCTAGTATAAAATGCTGCACCAATGACGATTTTTTTGGGATCAATATTTTTACCAAGTAAATAATCAACGACAGCATCAATAGAATAGCTTGTTGGATCATTTGGATTTGTATACAATGCTGTTTGGTGTCCTGCTTTTTCGTCCCAAGCACCATGTAGATCATAGGTCATCACGTTTCCGAAATCAATGATATCGAATAAGCGTTTAACATCCATGTGTTCTTCTAGTTTTTCTTTCGCTCCATGAATGGCTGTTGACAATTCATAGGTCTTACCAATCTCAGCTCCTTGTTTGTCCAGAGCGTTACGGAGATCCTGCATCAGTGTTAGATAATTTTCACGGTCTTGGGGTCCTGCGTTAGGTGTTCCCTCATCGTTTTTATTATCGACTAAATCTGGTTGACGAACACTATTCGGGTATTCCCAATCCACATCGATAAAATCCATATCTGTATATTTTAGAAATTGCATCACATTTTTTACATATTTTGCTCGTTTAATTGGGTCTGCTGCTACTTTTGAAAAGTCGCCAGATTTCGACCACCCGCCTAAACTAATACCCGTTTTGATATTCGGATTTTTTTCACGGAGAGCTGCTAACGCTGGAATGATTCCACCAAGTTGGCTTCCCCATTCATGGCCAGAGCCAACACCTGAAGCAAATGCAGCATCTTGATCCGGTAAAAGCAAATCACCATTGCTGTCCATGTCAACAAAAGCAAAATTGATGTGGGTATACTGATCAGCTGGCATATCTTTTGGAAAATAATTCCCTTGTCCACCATAAATCGACCAGTCACCATAGTACATGACATTTCGATAGGTTGGTTGAGTTTTTTCTTGTGAGTTTGTTTGAATATTTGTTTCCGTTGTTTCATTCGCGTAGGCATCTGCTACTGACGCTACTAGCGACATTGGAATAGCAGACATAACAGTTAGTGCTGCAGAAGATAACGACATTGCCTGTTTGATTTTTTTCTTCATTGCTTTTCCTCCTTTGTATATCTGTGATGAGAATACTGTTATACCTTTGATCAAGGTATAACTTTACTATAGCAATAAATAACTGATACGAAGTTTCACTTTTTTCCATTACCAAGAAGTTCTTGCTTTTTCATTTGAGGTATTCAATATTCGCTCCAATAAACGAAAAAAGGAGGGACAAAAAATCTTGTCTCCTTCCTTCTTTATAGATATCTATTGACTTAGGACTTTGCATTTCTCATCATTTTTTCTTTTTAGTAATTCATGGGACTTGCAACGCTCTATCCTTTTATCTTCCATGCTGCTGAATGAGCAGGATCTTCCCCTTTATTCCACCACTTTGCTTGATAAGTGACATCATTGTAGGTGACCGTATCACCTGCTACATAAACAGTCGCTTTATTCCAATTCTTTTCGACAGTATTTGTTCCTCCAATAGGTTCCCAGGCTTGTGAAGTATCTGGTGTTTCCCCTTTTACCCACCATTTTGCGCGATAAGTTACCCCGTTATATATGACAATATCGCCTTGTACATATGCTTTTTCTTTACTCCATTGCTGATTAGATCCGGGATCATTTATTGCTTCCCATACGTCAGAAACACCAGGGACCGCTCCTTTATTCCACCATTTTGCTCGATAGGTGATCCCTTTATACGTTACGATATCTCCTGCCACATAAACTGACTCCTTAGCCCAAGTGTCAGAAGAACTATTTTCTTCTTTGGTGACTACTGTTAAACTCTGGCTTTTGTCTGACTCATTGTTTTTTGCATCATACGCACTGATTTGATAAGTATAAGTAGTGTTGCTATTTAAATGAAGATCTGAAAAATTGGTTTGTCCTGTTTTTGCAATCCATTGACCATTTCGATAAATGTTATACCCTATTACACCAACATTATCTGAAGCAGGATTCCATCTCAACTGAACAGAATCAGAAGTAACTGTTGCTACTATATTCGTTGGAATCGTAGGAGCTTGGGTATCTTCTTCGATATTGCCAATTTCTCCAGTCATCTCATCGCGATACTCCCAAATTTTCTTCGTTAGTTTTGGTAATGCCGCTAATTCTTTTTTACTCTCATTCGTTACTTCAATACCCCATTGCTCAAAAAATGGAGTTAGATTTTTTCCACTGATCTTTGAAGCAGAAACTACAAAATACTGGCGTTTTGCTTGTTCAGACGAAAGAGACTTTTGTTCTTCTCTATAGCGTTTATGTAAACTAGGATAGAAGTCTTCTCCAAAAGCAAGTTCTAATTGCCAAAACATTCCTAATCGCATCCAAACATCTTGCTGATCAAACTCTTTTTTCGTTTGATTCAGATAGTTAAACATTTCTCTGTAAGTATTGCCCTCTTCTAGTCGACTACGTTGCCCAAACGCTTTTTGTGCCCGTAAAGAATAGATGTTGACCGTCACTTCGACCATATCATGCCAATCCATACGTTCCATTTGATAGGTATGACCAATTTCATGCCACATGCCCCATTGATTTAATTTTTCAGGTTCTAATAAGGCGTCCATTGTTTCCGTATGATAAGCGGTGTGTTGATAAAAAGCATACATAAATGCATCCGCTTCTTTTGTTTCCCGCATATGTTGAACCAAACCAGTTGGCCTACGATGTAGCGAAGAACTTCCGTCCAACCCTGCAGTTTGGTCATGAAGCCTCACCACTTTTTCCTGTGTTTCTAAAATTTTCGTTGGATCTTTAACTAGATGAATAGATTCATTTGAACCAGTAATCAATACTGTGTCACCCACTAGCTCGTACCCTGGTGCATCGGGATAATTACTTACTAATTCTTGCCACTCCTGATTTGTTGTTTCGCCTAGAATAAATCGCGGAACAGTAATCCCACCCCTGATTTCTACATGAATACTTCCTTGTGCTGTTTGTTCGGTTTCATTTTGAATATGAATGATTCCTTCCATACTCCCAGCAATGATATTCTTGCCCTTTTTTAGTGTCTTACCAGAGTTTGCACCTTCGTTATAATCATTCAAAGCAATACCTGAGATCGTATAAGAAGGCATTTTTCGCTGATCCGTCTGCTCATCCACATAAATTTCAATGACTTCGTGTGCTCGTTTGTAGATACCCGTTGATTGATTCGTACTTGGACCAAACCAATTATCTAAAATTCTTGCACGATAATTTTCGACATGTTCACTTTGCTTGATTTCCAAATACTTGGCAATATTTTGATTTGATTTTGTTGTACTTGATACGAACTCTCTTTCATTTCCTTTGACTTCCACACTTAACCTGTTTGAAAAAAGAATGATCCCTAACATTGAACAGCAAAAAAGAAGCTTTTTTTTATTTTTCATAGTTTCTCCCCATTATTTTTATTTGTGTACAAAATAACGGTATCATAAATAAAAAAAAGATTTATCCATCTTTTTCTTTGAATAGAAATTAATAAAAAAATACAAGAAAATTAGCTTTTTTCTTTTCAGTTCAACATTTCACTGGATAAAAAACAAAATCACTTTCTTTTTAAAATAACTGAAATACAAATGACGTTTTTCAATCTGTTAGATAAAATGCTATTCTTTTGTGTTCAGTAACTTGTTTCAAGAGATTTTACTTATAAAATAATCCAAATAGGAAAGAACTCAATCAATTTTTAACCACCAAAAAATCAGCATTTTTGGTGGTATTTTTGCACTAATAGTTTTAACCATAAAAAGAAAACCAGTCTAGATTATCCAAACAGATGTATATCTCTATAATTGTTCAAGGGCCGTAGCTAGATCGTCTAATTTGGCGGCAAATGCATGTTTTGCAACTGGTTTTAATAGTTTTATCGGCAAACTACTATTTGCTTTTTCTGGAAAAAGCAATGTTTCTGCTATTTCTAAATGACCATTCTCTTCTATCAATTCAAATACAACCTGATAATTTAGATGATTTCCTTTACTATAATAGATAACTTGGTCACCATTCCTTTCAACTGTCATCACTTCATTATCGTTTAATGACTGATGTGACCGACTAATCTTCAATCCATTTTGCTGTTCTGCAATCCAAGCAATATCTGAGTCCCATTTTAAAATATTGTTGGGATTTTCTAGGAATGCCAATGCCTTTTCTTTGTTTTGTAAAATCATTACGATATTTTTAAATAGTGGTTTATTCATATAAACTACCTCCTCTATTTGATAGATATAGAATATATGAACATGGCTATTAATAATAATTAGTATCCTAATAATCAAGATATATCTTTAAAAACTTTTTCGCTGAACAGTTGTTCAAATAGTTTGCTATGCTGAATACTGTCCCGTTGCTTATTCTCTTCCCCTGTTTTCTCTGCTATCTTAGCTGCTAGAAAAAATAAATTTCCGAGCATAAAATGAGAATCATGAGTCGTAATAAATGCAATTCCCTTCTCAATTGCATTATAGGAATTTACCAACATATTTAAATTTAAGTAAGCATAGGCCTGAAGATAGAACAAAATATTCAGATTTTTTTCGTATTCTACAGTATCGATATTTCTCATTGCTGCCCGTATGTTGTTTATTGTACTTTCTTTTTTGCCCAATTGTGAATACACAACAGCCTCTCCCATCAAAGACAGCAGACTTATCGTGTTATCTTGCGATTCTGCCAAGGCTAGTTTGAAACTTCTAAGGCTTTCTTGTTTATCCCCTTCAATATGGAATTGGCTACAAGCTAAGTAATAGTAGTAAGCTTGCATTTGTTGGACTGTATCAATTGATTGAAGTACTGTCTCTTGGTTCAAAAATTTATTGAGCGCGATATAGTTATGATTGTTACATAGTTCCTCGCACTTTTCACTAAATTTTTCGATAGGGCTTATTGCATAATGATCATGAAGGATTAATCGATCGATATTTAAATCAAGTCGCTCACATAGTTTTACTATTATTTGGGCATTTGGAACATATTTACCAGATTCAATAAACGAAAGCATGGACTGAGAGCAGATTCCTACTGCAAGATCATATTGAGAAAAATTTTTTTCTTTACGTCTTCTTTTTATTTCTTTACCAAATACTTGTCTTTCCATTTTTAATGCTCTCCTTCCAAATACATCATGCCATCTGATATATATTTATAAATGTCCTGTTCTCTCATACTGCCAAAATAAAAAAACACCGATCCACCATAAAAATAGCCACCTGCTTAATTATTGCTATTGGTGACAAAGTATATGATTATAGAAGGATATAATATTTTTTAATTTTTCAAAGCAACTTCCTAACCCCATAAAGAAAAAATATAAACCATCTTTGATTTCTATGGTCTGCCGTACCTTATTGAATCGTAATAAAACTAGCTTATTTTCTTTTTTATTATACCACCACATAAAATTTCGCAGATATTTTTTTTCAGCGTACTTTGTTTCATCTAAGCAAACAGATAATAAAAGAAAACTACTATGCCAATTAAAAACAACGATAACTACCGATAGAGAAGAGCAAACAGCCCATATTAGAATTATTTCTGTTATCTTTAAAAAATTTATCGTCAGCCACAAACAGTTAGAAACTGAAAATTTGGGAGCTCCAGTGTTATGTATAACCCGTCATGCGTATCTTCTCGCTAAAGCACTTCTTCAAGCAAAAAGAAAATTCTTTACTACTTTTTCTTTTATGTTTAAAGATATATCTTGGAGTGTGGGACAAAAGTAAAAAACACTTTTCGTTGATTTCTTCTTATTTCTCGGAGTTAAACACTTCTGTCCCAGCCTCAACAAAAATTTAGAAACATTTGAGAATTGATAACTAATTATTTGAAAGATACTCTTTATACTTAAATTATCAAAGGGAGATACCTTTTAGAAAATTTCAGGAGGGAAAAAAATGGAAACAATTCTAACATTAGAACAAGTTTCTAAAACCTATGGGCATCAAAAAGCATTAGATCACGTTTCTTTGAAAATACCCAAAGGATCAGTTTATGGGTTGATTGGGCGAAACGGTGCCGGGAAAACCACTTTACTAAAAACCATTACTCGATTGATTCCACCTACGAGTGGTACTGTGTCGCTATTTGGCTCTAATACAAATCAAGAATGGACCAAGGCGCTCCATCGCTGTGGCTCCGTGATTGAAACGCCAGTAGCCTATGATCAATTGACGGCTAAAGAAAACTTGTCTTATTATTGCAAACTACGGGGGATTCTCAATAGTCAGCAGGTCATCAAAGATACATTAGAACTAGTTGATTTAACTGATACAGGAAAAAAGAAATTCAAAGATTTTTCCTTAGGTATGAAACAAAAACTAGGTATTGCCATCGCAATCTTATCTAAGCCAGATTTTTTGATTTTAGATGAACCAATCAACGGTCTTGATCCCATTGCTATCGCTTCTTTTCGCCATTTGATCAAGCGACTGAACGAAGAATACGGCATGACTATCATTATCTCTAGTCATATTTTAACTGAACTCTACCAAGTAGCCACTTGCTTTGGGTTCATTAATAATGGTGTTTTCATCAAGGAAATAGCGAAGGTGGACTTTGACCAACTTAGTGAAGATTATATTGTCTTAAAAACACCTGACTCCTCACAGGCCAGCACTCTTCTAAGGGATCAGTTTGCATTTAAAATCAAAGTAGTCAGTCAAAATGAACTTCACATCTTTGAACAATCACACCAGATAAATGAAATCACTCGTTTATTGGTGGCAAAAGAAATCATGATTGAGGGAATTTATTACCAAAAACAAGACTTAGAAAATTATTTCACCCATTTGATTGGTGACAAGGAGGAACATCCTCATGATTAATGCGATTCGAGCTGATTTCTATCGGTTGCTTCACACAAAAGGTTTTTTCATTACTCAAATTGCTTTGATTTTAATCATCATCGTCTCCGTTTTCACTCAAGCACTAGGCTCTTCCGGAGTCATGACTGAACAATTGAAACATTTACAAAGCGGTGCTCTCGATCTAAAGTGGGACAGCTACCAAACAGTCATTGCTATGAGCACAATGGCCGCTTATCTCATCTACTTTTCTTTACCGCTGTTTGTGATGATTTTAGGCTATGATCTAACTAAAAAGACTTATAAGAATCAATTAGCAATCGGGATTTCTCGTTGGTATTTCTTTATATCCAAGTATCTGATTTTCTTATTAATTTCCGCTTGCCAATTTATATTTTATTACGGCTTTACCTTCCTAGCAGCAGGCATTCGTTACGGATTTGGTACTCCACCAGAAAATTTCTGGGGCTATCTTCTCCGCATGATGGGGATTCAATTTATTACTTTTCAAGCTATTTTTGCGATTGCCTTATTACTCTTGACCCTGACATTTTCGAACGTATCAGCGGTCATCGGTGTAATCGTCACTTCCATGGTTCTTGGTATCATTTCAGCTGTTCTGCCTAAAGTTGAATGGCTAAAATACTTTGACTTCCAGACAAATATCAATATCGCCTGGTTAAAAGATATGCCTGAGCATTATTGGCTAAAAGCAATCATAGCCGCATTAGCCTTTACGATTATCCTTGGTTGTCTAGCCTATCAAGGCATACGAAAACGTGATCTATAAATAAAGAGATCGAGACAAAAGTCGTTTAGGTGTGAGAAATTGGAGCGAAAAAAGAATGGGACAAAAGTGTTTCTTACTTTTGTCCCACGCTTTTTTTAATTTCCGAAAAACCTGACTGTTGGACGCCGTTTATTTGAGAGAGGCTGGGACAGAAGTGTTTAACTCCGAGAAATAAGAAGAAATGAACGAAAATTGCTTTTCAAATTTTTGTGAATTTCGGCTTATTTCCGAAGGAGTTGCTTCTGCTCCCGCCGTTTATTCGGGAGTCTGTGGCAAACCTGATTTTTAGTTTTGCACCACATTCTTTTTCGTATTTTCCACCTGTACTAAAGGCCAGGATAACATCACTTGAAAATCCTCTTTTTCTGCTGATAGTTCCAGATACCCTTGACTTAAAGTCACCAATTCTTGAACAATAAATAGACCTAATCCAGAAGAATCCTCGCTATCTGCTAAATTCTCAGAATAAAATCGAGTAGTCAAGCGAGCTAAGTTTATGATTGGCTGTTGCGTTTTGTTTCGCAAAATCAGCTGCATAAATTTCCCTTCACGATGCAAACGGATCGTCAGATCATCTTGCCCATGTTTCAATGTATTACTAAAAAGATTTTGCAAGATACGTTCTAATAATTCCAGATCATTTTCGATCCACAAATCTTCTTCAATCTCCAAAGTTACCTTGAATTGATACTGTGTGAGTGAATCATAATATGTGAGCAGTTGCTCCTTGAAAAATTGACTGAAATTAAGCGCTACCAAGTCTGGTTTTACATTATTTTCCAATAGATCTTGATATTCCAACAATACTTCCAAGCGATTGGCCACAGTTTTTAAGTTCTTTTCGATCTTATCTAGCGTTTGAGTAGCATCTGCTGCCAAGTTTGTGTGTTTTAATTGATAAAGATAGCCATTCGCTATAGTCAGAGGTGTACGAATGTCGTGGGTGATGTTATGGATGGCTAAATCTAATGTAGCTTTTTCCTGTTGACTTGTTATTTGCAGCATCTGCAATTCAGAAAAAAGATCATTGATTTCCTGAATCATCTGATTCAAAGCACGACTATACGTTTTTGTTGTTAATACAACATTGGAATGATTCTTCCGTTTTTCTTGTATTTCTTGTGCACTCTTTTTGATTCCCAGTACTTGTCGCACATATAAACTACCAACTAGCAGACATAAAAAAGTGATAAAAACTGTATAATAGATCATTCTGAAGCTCCTTTTAGTCGAACCCCTAGTCCCCAAATCGTTTCGATATACTCTTGACTCTCGTCTAGTTGCGCAATCTTTTTTCGTAAATTACTTAAATGTGTGTTCAACGTATTGTCACCGGTCAAATAAATTTCGTGCCAAACATTTTCATATAACTGTTCCTTCGTAAAAATTTGCTCAGGATGTTCCATCAACGTCTTTAAAATTGCAAATTCTTTTTTTCCTAGACGAATTTCTTGATGTCCCTTTTTCAAAGTAAAATCTCGACTATCTAAAATCAGCTCACGAAATTTCCAACTGGTGATCTCTTGTTGGTTTTGTCCTGATCCATTACGCAACTGCACTGTAACACGAGCGAGTACTTCATCTAAATCAAAAGGCTTCGTGATATAATCATTCGCTCCATCTAGTAATACTTGACTAACCTTTTTCTTATCACCTAAAGCAGTTAGCATAATAACAGGTACATCACTACTCTTTCTTATTTCTCGTAACACTTCTTCGCCATTTTTTCCTGGTAACATAATATCCAGTAGTACTAAATCAAAGGATTCTTTTTGAAAGTAAAGTACTGCTTCTGTACCAGAAAAAGCTGGCTGCACTTCATAATATGCTTGTAAATGCTGACACAGTATTTCATTGATTTCATCCGTGTCTTCTACAACTAAAATCTTTTCCACACTTTTCACCTCATCTTTCAAAAATAGTCCCCTTACTTTCAAAAACAATCGTCACATCTAGCTGGTTGTTTCCCCAGTCAAATTTCAAATGACGCTTCCTGAACTGCGCTCATCCTAACGTGTCCAGCTCACTCTTGACACTATTAAAACAAAGCCAGCCTACTGATTTCTCAGTAAAATGGGCTCGCTACTTAATCGTTATTGGCACGAAATCGTTGCATCGAACATGGGGATTGATTGGTTTTAACTTCTGAGCGATTCCTTACTTCCGTAATGGAAAATAGACGCTATCTTTTTTAGTTCGTCTATCAGCTTGTAATAAATTCAGAGACCCCAGTGCTCTCTTGTCTTTTTCATCATACCACTCACATAAAAGTTCGTATATGCTTTTTTACTAGAGGACTTAGCTTCCTGTATATAAAGCTGGGGCTATAGTAGGTGGTTTTCTTTACGAACTAAATTAGAGAATTAAAAACAAAAAAAATAAAAGAACAGAAAGAGTTTTTTGGGCTCTATAATTTGGTTCTATAATATTTGGTGTTGTTACTCTTAGGAGTAGGAACGCCAATTATTTTTTTTATAACAAAAAGACATCTGGTTGTCCTATAATTAAATCGCCAAACCTAATCATAGGAGGAAAACCAAATGTCCATTAATAAGAATATCAAAATTAAAGAAAAAAGCATAGACAAAATGATCAAACAACTACTAAATATTAAAGATTCGAATCTCCCTTTTTCTAAAGATGCCGTGAGTAAACAAAAGGTCAAAGGCCGGATGTGCACTGTTTTTACTGGCGTTTTAACCTATCATCCGCCTCGTTGTGAACATTGTGGGTTTGATTCTGTGATTAGTCACTCGTTTAAAGAAAGCTGGATTCAGCTGCTTCCTTATCAAGAAGTACCTTCTTACTTATGCCTTTTCAAACAACGATTCTATTGTAAAGAATGCCACCATACTTTTTCAGCGAAAACCTATTATGTAGCGGAAAATTGTTACATTTCTCAAGCATTGAAATTTGCGATTGCCGTTGATTTAAAAAAGAAACTATTCATGAAAGAGATTGCGCAACGGTACTTCGTCTCTTCAAAAACCTAGAAAAGGAATAATGACAGTACCTTTAGGCTTAATTCTAATTCGATTCTCAATTTTTCTCATTATCGTTTCAGCCATAAAAAACACCTCGTAAATAAATTATATATCAATCAAAACGAAATCGCTACAAATACTATGATATAGCCTTATAATCATATTTTAAAATAAACGTTCTCTTTATTATTTTTTTAATATTAATTATCGACATATGCATATACTTCACTACCGTAAACTTTCGCAATAAAACACAGACCAAAGTAGTATCACTATTATAGAACACAAAAAAACAGACCCCACCGTAGTGAAGTCTGCTAAACCTTGATTGCTCAATGTTTTTATTATTCCGCAGCGTTTGCGTCTTTGAGACCGTATTTTTT
Source organism: Enterococcus sp. BSD2780061688st2 D3 (assembly GCF_005844145.1). Classification (NCBI taxonomy): domain Bacteria; kingdom Bacillati; phylum Bacillota; class Bacilli; order Lactobacillales; family Enterococcaceae; genus Enterococcus; species Enterococcus sp. BSD2780061688st2 D3. Next base: position 14,227 of record NZ_SPHN01000002.1, on the reverse strand, counting down.
GTTGAAACGGTCCACACGTCCGTCTGCTTGTGTGAATTTTTGACGTCCAGTATAGAATGGATGTGAGTCAGAAGTTACTTCGACACGGATGACTGGGTATGTATTACCGTCTTCCCATTCAACTGTTTCTTGTGAAGATTTTGTTGATCCTGACAAGAATTTGAAACCAGTTGTTGAATCCATGAACACTACTGGATGGTAATCTGGATGGATGTTTTCTTTCATGCTTTTTTCGCTCCTTTGCCCTGACCCATTTGCTGAATCAGAGTTGATTTGTCGATATACAACAGTAACATCTTAACATGTTTCTTATAAGGTTGCAATTATCTTTTTAGATTTCTTGTTTGATTTTTTTTACTGAAAGATACATCTTGAAATTCTTTGAAGAATTGCTGATTATTCTTAGTTTTTCGTAAAAAACGAATCAATTGTTCTGTGTATTCTAAAGAATCACCTGTCATATTTTTTCGAAGTTTCCAGATTTCTTCTAGTTGTTCGCTTGGCATCAATAGTTCTTCTTTACGAGTACCAGATTTCTTGATGTCGATAGCTGGGAAGATCCGGCGTTCCGACAAGTCACGAGAAAGTTGCAATTCTAAGTTACCTGTTCCTTTGAATTCTTCATAGATGACATCGTCCATACGACTACCGGTATCTACTAATGCGGTTGCTAGAATCGTCAGGCTGCCACCTTCTTCGATGTTTCTAGCTGCGCCAAAGAATTTCTTTGGTTTGTATAAAGCTGCTGGATCGATCCCACCGCTTAGTGTACGGCCACTAGGAGGTACGACTAAATTGTAGGCACGAGCCAAACGTGTGATGCTATCCATCAAGATGACCACATCGCGCTTGTCTTCTACTAGACGCATCGCACGTTCTAAGACTAATTCAGAAACTCTTGTATGATTTTGTGGTTGCAAGTCAAATGTGGAAGAGACAACATCTCCTTTGACACTGCGTTCTAAATCCGTCACTTCTTCTGGTCGTTCATCGATCAATAGAACGATCAATTCGACTTCTGGATGGTTTTCTGTAATCCCATTAGCAATTTCTTTTAAGACGGATGTTTTTCCAGCTTTTGGAGGAGCTACGATCAGTCCACGTTGACCGAACCCTACTGGAGAAAATATATCGATCATTCTAGTAGAAAGGCGTTGTGGCGTTGTTTCTAATCGAAGTTGTTCTTGTGGATAAAGAGGTGTCAGCGCTGGAAAATGAGGCCGTTCTTTTGCTTCTTCCGGATCTTTTCCATTAACGCTTTCAACGTGCATCAATCCATAATAACGTTCAGATTCTTTTGGCGGACGTGCTTTACCAGCAACTTTATCCCCATTTCGCAAGCTGAATCGTCTGATCTGTGAGGCAGAGATATAGATATCTTCTACACTCGGTCCATAATTGATGGGACGCAAGAAGCCATACCCATCTTGACCGACGATATCTAATATCCCTTCCATGTAATAAAATCCTTGCTCTTCTGCTTGTGCACGAATGACTGCTAAGGATAACTCCTTTTTGTTCATCTTACTATAATAAGGAATTTTAAATTCTTTTGCGTAATTATATACTTCTTTCAGCGTCTTATTTTCGAGCTCTGCCATCGTTAAATAATCACTCATTCAGCTTCCACTTCCTCCACCATTTGAATTTCAGCACCTAATGCTGTCAATTTTTCAATTATATGATCATATCCCCGTAAAATATACTCTACGTTATAAATCGTTGTTGTTCCTTCAGCAAGTAAACCTGCAATGACTAAACATGCACCTGCTCGAAGGTCAGAAGCAACTACTTCAGCACCGTGCAATTTATTTGGTCCATTTGTGATGATCAAATTTCCTTCAACGGAGATATCAGCGCCCATCCGAGCTAATTCCGGTACATGATTTACTCGTTTTGCGTAAATGGTATCTGTGATTTCAGATGTCCCTTTTGTCATTAATAAGAGTGGCGTAAGTGGTTGTTGCAGATCCGTAGCAAACCCAGGATAAGGATAGGTCATGATGTTGGCTGCTTTCAAGTTTTTCGATGGAAAGACTTCGATCTCATCTTCACTGATCGTCATATTCACACCGATTTCCTGAAGTTTTGCAATAAAACTTTCTAAATGTTCATAGATGACGTTTTTGACTTTGATCCCGTTGCCGACCGCTGCTGCTAGGGCAAGATAGGTGCCTGCTTCGATCCGATCAGGAATCATAAAATGACGACACCCATGAAGTTGTTCCACTCCTTCGATCCGAATCACGTCGGTACCTGCACCGCGGACTTTTGCGCCCATATTATTCAGTAGAGTTGCGACATCGATGATTTCTGGTTCACGTGCAGCATTTTCGATCACTGTTTGACCTTTTGCTTTAACTGCTGCAAGCATCACGTTGATCGTAGCTCCGACTGATACAACATCCATAAAGATGCGATTGCCTTTTAATGACTGTTTATCTGTTCGTAAATACATCGCACCATGCTCATTACTAACTGAGGCACCTAAAGCTTCAAATCCTTTTACATGTAGATCGATTGGTCGAGGACCTAAATAGCAGCCACCAGGAAGACCTACGACTGCTTCCCCAAACTTTCCGAGCAATGTACCCATAAAATAGTAAGAAGCGCGTAAACTATTGATTTTCCCACTTGGCATGGGTACTGAAACGATTTCTCGGGGATCGATTTCTAAAACATTTTGTGAAAAATGGACTTTTGCGCCCATGATCTCTAAAATCTCGATTAACGAATGAACATCTTGAATATCAGGTACACCTTCTAGAATAACTGGAGAATCTGCTAAAATAGCTGCTGGAATCAACGCAACTGCGCTATTTTTTGCACCACTGATCGTTACTTCACCAGTAAGCGGGCGATTTCCATTGATTATGATTTTTTTCATTGATTTCCACCTTGTAATTGTTCAAATTTATTGCATATGCTTGTATTTTATCATAGATGAAAAAAAGAAACGAGTTTCGTTGATTTGATTTAATAAAAGTGTGTGAATTTATGAGTGTGGGACAAAAGTAAGAAACACTTTTGTCTCATTCTTTAAAACGAATAAACGGCGGGAGCAGAAGCAACTCCTTCTTAAATAAGCCGAAATCCACAAAAATTTGAAAAACAATTTTCGTTGATTTCTTTTTATTTCTCGGAGTTAAACACTTCTGTACCAGCCTCTCCTAGTTACTCATTTGATTCATTCTCCAAAACAAAAAACCGCAAAACGGGAAACCCCATTTTGCGGTATTCTTAATTTTTTTGAAATTAAGCTTTGTTAGCTGAACCGAACCAGTCGATATGAGCTTCTGCATCTTTGATGATTGCAGCTTTACCTGGTGCTAATAATTTACGAGGGTCAAATCCTTTACCTTCGCGGTCTTTACCAGCTTCGATATATTCACGAGTAGCAGCAGCAAATGATAATTGGAATTCAGTGTTAACATTTACTTTTGAGATACCCATTGAGATAGCTTTTTCGATTTGGTCTTGAGGAATACCTGATCCGCCATGTAATACTAAAGGCATATCTGGACCTACAGCATCAGCAATTGCTTGTAAATGATCAAATGCTAATCCTTTCCAGTTTTCAGGATATTGTCCGTGGATGTTACCGATACCGCATGCTAAGTAATCGATACCTGTAGCAACCATTTGTTTACATTCTTCGATATCTGCTAATTCGCCGTTACCGATGATTCCATCTTCTTCGCCGCCGATTGAACCAACTTCACATTCTACAGAGATTCCTTTTGCATGTGCTTTTTCAACAACGTCTTTAGCTAATTTCAAGTTTTCTTCAAATGGTAGATGAGAACCGTCGAACATAACTGAAGTATAGCCTAATTCGATACATTCTAAAGCAGCTTCGTAGTCACCGTGGTCTAAGTGGATTGCAACTGGAACAGTGATGTTCATTGTTTCAACTAAATCAGTGATCAAATCTTTACAGATTTTGTAACCACCCATGTATTTAGCTGCACCCATTGAAGTTTGGATAAGTACTGGTGCTTGTTTAGCTTCAGCTGCTTCAAGGATTGCTTGAGTCCATTCTAAGTTGTTTGTGTTGAATCCGCCGACAGCGTAACCGCCTTTACGAGCAGCTTTTAAAAATTCAGCTCCTGATACTACTGGCATAATAAATTCCTCCTAATTTTTGTAAAACTAAATTTGTTAAGACTATTCTTAACCAACGAACCTATTTTACCAAACATTTCGGTAGTTTTCTACTAAAATCACCGAAAATGAAAATTTTCAAGAAGTTTTTTGTAAAAAATAAGACTTCTACTCGTTATAAATGTGAAAAACTGGTTTATCCATCCACTCTTTTAAGGCAATCAATAACAAAATATAAAAAGGGCGGAACAGAAGTATTTTACTTCGATAAATAAACAAAAATTCACGAAATTTACTTTTTAAGATTTTTATGAATTTCGGCTTATTTGTGAAGAAGTTGCTTCTGATCCCACCGCTTGTTCATATGTAGAACGAATGTAGGACAAATCTAAAAAACAGTTTTGCTGCAGACTTTAATTTCGAATTGATGGTGTCCGAAAATCAGGTTTTTCGGAAATCAAAAGAAAACGAACAATACAAAAAACGTATTGTTCGTTTTGTTCTCCAATTTCTCAAACCTAAACGACTTTTGTCTTGACCTCGTTCATTACGCTTTCTAAAAAGCTTTTTTATTTTCCTTCACGTTCAGATAACGCAGCGCCAACAAATGCTTTGATCAGTTTTTGTGGACGGTTTGGACGAGAAATCAATTCTGGATGGAATTGGCAACCCACAAAGAATTTTTTATCTGTCAATTCTACGATTTCAACCAAACGATTGTCTGGTGATACCCCTGAGAATACCAAGCCGTTTTCTTCGAATAATTGACGATATTTATTGTTGAATTCATAACGATGACGGTGACGTTCTTGAACAACATCTTCTCCATCATAGGCTGTCGCTGTTGTCGTTCCTTTTTTGATCTTGCATGGGTAAAGGCCTAAACGTAGTGTTCCACCAAGGTTTTCGATATTTTCTTGGTCTGCCATCAAGTCGATGATGTTATTAGCTGTATCCGGATTTGTTTCAGCAGAGGCTGCATCTTCTAACCCAACTACATTACGAGCGAATTCCACACATGCCATTTGCATTCCTAAGCAGATACCTAAAAATGGCACATCATTTTCACGGGCATAGCGGATAGCTTCGATCTTACCTTCAAGACCGCGATCACCAAATCCGCCAGGAACTAGGATTCCATCAGCATCTTTCAAACGTTCCTCTACATTTTCTCTTGTTAGATCTTGTGATTTGATCCATTCCAATTCGATATCAGCATCAAACGCAAAACCAGAATGTTTCAATGCTTCCACTACAGAAATGTAGGCATCTGGAAGTTCAACGTATTTTCCTACTAACGCAATACGCACTTTTTTCTTCAGATTCAATACTTTTTCTTCTAATTCTTTCCATTCAGTCATATCTGCTTCTGGTGTGTCTAATTTCAAGTGTTCGCAAACGATACGATCCATGCCTTGTTTTTGTAAAAGCAATGGGATCGAATAAAGTGTATCTACATCTGGAGATTCAATGACTGCTTCTGGTTCGACATCACAAAATTGTGCCAATTTATTTTTCACGTTTTGTGAAACTGGTTGTTCTGTACGCACAACTAAGATATTTGGTTGGATACCTAGACCACGAAGTTCTTTTACACTGTGTTGTGTAGGTTTTGTCTTCATTTCACCGGCAGCTTTTAAGTAAGGAATAAGGGTTGTATGGACGTACATCACGTTGTCCGCACCGACATCTGCTTTCATTTGACGTAGTGCTTCTAAGAATGGTAGAGATTCGATATCGCCAACGGTCCCACCTACTTCAGTGATAATGACATCTGAATCCGTCATTTTTGCTGCGCGCATGATTTTTTCTTTGATCTCATTCGTGATATGTGGAATAACCTGTACTGTTGCTCCAAGGTATTCCCCTTTACGCTCTTTACGAAGTACTTCAGAATAAATTTTTCCTGTGGTAACATTGGAGTATTTGTTCAAATTGATATCGATAAAACGTTCGTAGTGACCCAAGTCCAAGTCAGTTTCTGCTCCATCATCTGTTACGAATACTTCCCCATGTTGATATGGGCTCATTGTCCCTGGGTCCACGTTGATGTATGGATCAAATTTCTGGATAGTTACCTTTAAGCCACGATTTTTCAACAAACGACCTAATGAAGCCGCAACGATTCCTTTACCAATCGATGAAACTACGCCGCCCGTTACAAAAATGTATTTTGTCATAAGTTCAAAAACTCCTTCTTGTTTTATCTGCAGGAAAAGTCTCAGAAAATAAACAAAGCTCCCTATTCTAACTAGAATAGGGAGCCAAAATTTCTGCAAACTTCTGACCCTTTAAAAGGGTGCCCAAGGTGTATAATACATTCAGAATTATTGAAAGTCAAGTACTCATTTCCATTCAATACGTTTTCATTTTGATTTTATTTTTTCTAACGATTGCTATGAGGCCACTTCTGCAAATCCACTTTTCAAGAGATGACCTCAAAAAACGAGTAAAATAGCAAAGAAAGAAGCGTCAGTTTTACCTTACGCTTCTTTCTTTCCTGTTTTTAGTACAATTCTAGATATTGTTCTCTTTCCCATTCTGAAACGGTTTGTCTGAATGCAGCCCATTCTAAACGTTTGGCTTCTACAAAGTTTGCGAAGATGTGTTGGCCTAATGCGTCGATCATTACTTCGTCTTTACGTAATTCTTTGATAGCATTGTGGATAGTTGATGGTAAATCTAAAATATGTGCTTCTGCACGTTCGTCTTCATCCATTACATAGATATTGCGGTCAACTGCAGCTGGAGGAGTGATTTCATTGCGGATACCATCTAAACCAGCTTGAAGTAAAACAGCCATTGCTAAGTAAGGATTAGCAGAAGGATCTACTGAACGCAATTCTAAACGAGTAGACAAGCCACGTGATTCTGGAACACGGACTAGTGGTGAACGGTTGCGTCCACTCCAAGCAACATATACAGGTGCTTCATAGCCAGGAACTAAACGTTTGTATGAGTTCACTGTTGGGTTACATACAGCTGTATATGCGCGAGCGTGTTTCAATAAGCCACCTAAGAAATGGTATGCTGTTTGGCTAAGCTCTAAATCGCCGTCTTTATCGTAGAAAGCATTGCCTTCTTCATTGAATAAAGACATGTTGCAGTGCATACCTGAACCATTGATACCGAATAGTGGCTTAGGCATAAAGGTTGCATGTAATCCGTGTTTGCGAGCGATTGTTTTTACGACTAATTTGAATGTTTGGATATTGTCACAGGCGTCTACAACATCAGCATATTTAAAGTCGATTTCATGTTGTCCAGGAGCAACTTCATGGTGAGAAGCTTCTACTTCAAATCCTAAGCTTTCTAGTTCCAATACGATATCACGACGGCAGTTTTCACCTAAATCTGTAGGAGCGAAATCGAAATAACCACCTTTATCGTTTAAAGTAGTTGTAATGTCCCCATCTTCGTCTAATTTGAATAAGAAGAATTCTGGTTCTGGTCCTAAGTTGAAAGAGGTAAATCCAAGGTTACGCATATCTTTTAGTGAACGTTTCAAGTTTCCACGTGGGTCCCCTGCAAATGGTGTGCCGTCTGGATTATAGATATCACAGATCAAACGAGCAACTTTTCCATGATCGCTTTCCCAAGGGAAGATCATCCAAGTTGAAAGATCAGGATACAAATACATATCACTTTCTTCGATACGTACAAATCCTTCAATAGAAGAACCATCAAACATCATTTTGTTTTCTATAACTTTGTCAATTTGGCTAACTGGTACTTCTACGTTTTTGATTGTTCCTAAAATATCAGTGAACATCAATCTTAAAAAGCGAACATTCTCCTCTTCGATGATTCGTTTAATTTCCTCGCCTGTTATCTGTTTCTTTACCATGATATCCCTCTTCCTTTTTTGTCTATTTCATTCAGTCAAAAAATTGTCTCTGCATTCCTTGTGACTGATAATGCCCTGTTTTGCTTAATCCGCCCTGCGCCAAGATCTCATCACGAAAAATTTGGCGAACGTCATGGTCAGTCAGTGGCTTCTTACTTTTTTCTTCCTGTTTTTTCGCTTGAGCCATTTCATACACTCGCTTGATCCCAGCCATATTCAGCCCATCAGAAAGATAATCTTTGATTTCTAACAATATATCAATGTCATTCAATGAATACATACGGCGATTTCCTTCGCTTCTTTCAGGATGAACAAAATCTTGTTCTTCGTAGTAGCGAATTTGTCGCGCGGATAAATCAGTTAATTTCATCACTGTACCAATTGGAAATACTGACATTGATCGGCGCAATTCCTTTTCTCCCATCAGACGTCCCCTTTCGTTTCATAAGTTGTGTAAAGTATACCAATCACTAAAAAGCTTGTCAACCGCATATGTTACATTTTCTAACATGGAACTTCGATTTTTTTATAAAAAAACACAGATATCTTTTTTTCGATATCTGTGTCCTTATTGATATAATAAATAGAAATAAATAAATAACTTTAATTTATTCCATTTTTAGCCATTTTGATGTTTTTTTAGCAAAACCTCTTACTTCGTAGCTATTTTGCGCTTCAATAAAGTGTTCACTCAATACAAGCGTTTGTCGACGTAACGCACTCAATTTCTGACCCTCGTCACTTGCAACAAGTAGTGTGTAAGGTTCTAGCAATTCCATCAGCTGGCGTTTGATCCCAGCAATCAATTGGTCCTTGCCTTCCACACTTTGAGCAGAGATCAATACATTCGGGAATAGTGTCGGCGTAAAGAGAGCGGGGTCGATCTGATCCGCTTTATTATATACCGTCAATACAGGCATTTCGTTCATTTTTAATTCTTCCATCAACTGTAATACAGTTTGTTCTTGTAACGTTCGATCTGGCGAACTTGCATCTACCACGTGTAACAATAGATCCATGTTTTGACTTTCTTCTAGTGTCGAATGAAAAGCATCGATCAGCTGCGTAGGCAAATCCTGAATGAATCCAACTGTATCTGTCACAGTGATTTCAAACCCTTCAGCGAACCGCCATTTTTTAGTTAATGGGTCCAGCGTCGCAAACAATTGGTCTTTAGAATACGTATCTGCTTGTGTGAGAAGATTTAATATCGTTGATTTCCCAGCATTTGTATAGCCGATCAAACCAATCTGAAAAACCTCACTCGTCTGACGTTTTTGTCTGCTCCTTTCCCGATGTGCTTCTACTGCCTTCAATTCACGCTTGACTCCTAGAATTTTGTTGCGGATGTGACGGCGATCTGTTTCCAGTTTTGTTTCCCCTGGTCCTCTTGTTCCAATTCCGCCCCCAAGTCTTGACATCGACTTTCCTTGACCAGCTAAACGTGGCAAAAGATATTCTAATTGTGCCAGCTCGACCTGCAGCTTCCCTTCTTTCGAGCGTGCCCGCATCGCAAAAATATCTAGGATCAATTGTACCCGATCAATGACAGGAAGACCGACTGCTTCACCTACTAATTGACTTTGTCTAGGAGTCATTTCATGATTGAAGATGATGAGGTCTGCTTCGTAAGTATCTGCTTGTTGGATCAATTCTTGCAACTTCCCTTTTCCAATGATCGTTTGCCGATCTACTTGTGGTCTTTTTTGTGTCAATGTGAATACCACTTTCCCAGAAGCTGTCATGGTCAGCTTACTTAACTCAGTCATTGATTCTTCAAAATAGCGTTGATTTTCTTCTGTTTCAACGCCCACGATGATGACTTTTTCCTGTCCATTTTCCATCTATTTTTCCTCCAGCCACTTTTTGATCACTCGCTCGATCTCTTCTTGTTGCTTTGGCTGTTCTAACAAGTCAAACCATTGCGCTTTTAGCCGATTACGAAACCAAGTCAATTGTCGTTTTGCGTAACGTCTTGAGTTCTGTTTGATTTGCTCAACAGCCTCTTCCAAGGTTATTTCTCCTTTAAAATAGGGGTACAATTCTTTGTAGCCGATCCCCTGGCTTGCCTGTATCTCACCCAAGCTGTAAACAAAGCGTGCTTCGTCAACCAACCCCGCTGCGATCATTTGGTCCACTCGCTGATCAATTCGTTGATACAGAAGTTTCCTGTCTGTATCTAGCCCGATCATACAATATTCATATAAGCATTGCGGTTTTTCTTTTGGTGTCATGATACTATAACCAGTTACTTCAAACACTTCTAAAGCACGGATGACTTTTCTTTGATTGTTCCAATGGATCTTTTCAGCTGCCAATGGATCTTTTTCTTTTAAATACTCCCATAACTGTTTTTTCCCGATTTTTCCAGCCAACTCTTCATATTTTTTTCGAACATCAGACACCACTTCTTCTTTTGCTCCCAGCTGGTAATCATAAAGCAACGATTGAATATAGAGTCCTGTCCCGCCAGCAATGATCGGTAGATGCCCTCTCTCAGTTATTTCAGTAATCAGCTGTCTACCAGCCTTTTGGAAGTCTGCTACAGAATAATTATCTGTTGGTTCGATCACATCGATCAAATGATGGGGAATCCCACTCATCTCTGAAGTACTGATTTTTGCAGTTCCAATATCAAGTTTTTTATAGATTTGCAGAGAGTCTCCACTAATGATCTCTCCATTGAATTTTTTTGCCAACTCCACACTAAGGGCGGTTTTCCCGACTGCTGTGGGTCCGACGATCACAAGTACTTTTTCCATCGTTATCCTACTTTTTCATTGATTGTTTTAGTCTTATTGCTCTTTCAGGAAAATCCGTGATGATTGCATCCATCGGCTGATTGAAACATTGGATCATTTGTGCTTCTTCATTGATCGTCCAACATCTGATTGCCTTAGGAAAGGCTTGGACTTCTTCCAGATTGGAAAAGTACCAATCAACTTTGGGATGGATTCCTTCTAAATAAGTTGTATTTTTGGCTAAGGTCACTTTTTTCTGCGAGCTACTTAATAATAGGTCCAGCTGTACATCGGTTTCTAAAAGAGATAACCGCTTTAAAGAATCTATATTGAAACTGCAATACGCATGTTGGAAAGGCCAAACACTATTGGTCAATAGCTTGGAGACTTTTTCTTCAATGCCTGCATATTCATATTTATCTGTTTTGATTTCGATCATCACTGTTCCACGATAGTTCTTTTGCAAGAGTAGATCCAACACTTCTTTTAACGTCGGAATCTTAGCTGCTGGAAACTTGTCATTGAACCACAGACCCGCATTCAACTTTTTGATTTCTTCTAGTGTCTTTTCTCGAACAAGTCCTTTGCCATTGGTTGTTCGATCCACCTCTTCGTCATGGATCACGACCAACTCGCCATCTTCTGTCAAATGGACATCCAACTCAATGCCATCTGCGTTTACCCGAACAGCTTCAGCAAATGCTGGCAATGTATTTTCTGGATGCGTCCCACTACTACCTCGATGGGCAAAAATCTGTACCATATCACTTCACTCCGATCCACTTTATTGTAACACAGGAAAAAGTAGTGACAACTGTGATTTATCCTATCCATATGTGAAGAAACACCAATTGATATAGTAACTATCAACTCACATCACGTGTAGCAAACCAAATAAAGCAAATGTGGAACAACTCTAAAAATCAGCTTTGCTACAGACTCTCGAATAAACGGTGCCAAAAGTCAGGTTCAAAAAAAAACGAACGTGGGACAAAAGTAAGAAACACTTTTGTCCCATTCTTTAAAAACGAATAAACGGTGGGAGCAGAAGCAACTCCTTCGGAAATAAGCCGAAATCCACAAAAATTTGAAAAGCAATTTCCGTGAATTTCTTCTTATTTCTCGGAGTTAAACACTTCTGTCCCAACCTCGTTTTTCTCTTCAATTTCTCAAACCTTAACGACTTTTGTCTCGGCCTCAGCTTTATCTCATTATTTGTTTCGCCACTTTCATGAGAATAGCATTCCACAGAGTACTAACTCCATACATCATCTTTTGAGAAAAAGCCGATTGGTTGTCTTGTGACATTCTTTAATTGTGCCTTTTTTTCAATGATCATTTCATTTAAGTTATCGGTGAAATTTTCCAAAATGACCCGTCCACCTTTATACGCATATCCTCCGATTTTCATTGTTTCATCTGGAGAAAGAATGACTTTTCGATGGGCGATATTTTTAAACAACTCGTCCAAGATATAGTTCGGTAGGTAAAAATTATTTTGAGCGGAGAAAGACTGTAAATAAGCAAAATCATCGATCGTGATATAGCAATCATCGAATGCATCAAAACTAACATATTCATCTAATAAGGTCGCTCTTTTTTGCAATATCTCATTGATTTTTTTATTTAATTGATTCAACGTTTCTATTTCTTTGACTTTCAACTCTAATTCACGTCGTCGTTGTTCTTTATTTTCAAGATGGCGCATTTGGACAGCCATTCCTATATATACGATGATGGCACCTAATAAGACGCCAATAAAGCCTACGATACCAACTACCAATTCGTATTCCTCCTTGTTTTGCATTTCAATTTTTATCATAACATAAATTCATATGATAGACCTATTTCGCCAAAGTTTTTTATTTGACCTTTATTGACCAAAAATGTATACTACATTCTAGGTATTAGAAATCAATTTATGTTACACTATTTCTAAAGAAATCAAGGAGGAACCTTATTATGAATTTAATCCCTACAGTTATCGAACAATCCTCTCGTGGCGAAAGAGCCTACGATATTTATTCTCGTCTATTAAAAGACCGGATCATCATGCTGAGTGGACAAGTAACAGATGATTTAGCAAATTCAATCATCGCTCAATTACTTTTCCTAGATGCGCAAGATTCTGAAAAAGACATCTATCTATACATCAACTCACCTGGTGGATCTGTTACAGCTGGTATGGCGATCTACGATACGATGAACTTCGTGAAAGCAGATGTCCAAACAATCGTTATGGGTATGGCTGCTTCTATGGGTAGCTTCTTACTTACAGCTGGGAAAAAAGGCAAACGTTTTGCTTTACCAAACGCTGAAATCATGATCCATCAACCTCTTGGCGGAGCACAAGGACAAGCAACAGAAATCGAGATTGCAGCGCGTCACATTTTACAAACTCGTGAACGCTTAAATAAAATCTTGGCTGAACGTACTGGTCAACCACTTGAAGTAATCGAAAAAGATACAGATCGTGACAACTACATGACTGCTGAACAAGCAAAAGCATACGGTTTGATCGATGAAGTAATGGAAAACAGTGCTTCTTTAAATTAATCGGAGAGTGCTGAATAAGTTCCGTGCCTAAAAAATTCGTACAACAAACGAGCCGAATAATGAAAACTATCTAGGTAGTTTTTCCGTTATTCGGCTCGTTTTGTTTATCCTATCCAGAAGAAAAACATTTTTTATCCGTTAGACAAGGCAGTCAAAAGTAGACTCCCAAAAAATCTTCATGCTATTGTATCTGATTGAACTCGCCTTTCAGGTATTTTTCTCCTAGATCGACATAATGCTGGATATTTTGCCTATTCTTTTCGATCTCTTCTTCCGTAAGCGGGCGTATCACTTTGGCTGGTCGGCCAAAAGCCAATACATTGGGTGGGATGACTTTTCCTTCCGTTACTAGCGATCCAGCGCCGATCAAGCTATTTTCTCCAATCACTGCATGATTCAAAATCGTGGAACCCATGCCGATCAGTGCCCCTTTTTCAATCGTACAGCCATGCAGCAAACATTGGTGCCCAATAGTCACATTTTCAGCGACTTCGACAGGTGCATCATGATCCACATGAATGATCGTGCCATCTTGAATATTAGTGTTTGACCCAATCTTGATCGTGTTACTGTCACCACGTACAACTGCTTGATACCAAACAGTTACTCCTTCCCCAAGTCCAACCTCACCGACAACAGTGGCGTTTGGGGCAATAAATCGTTCTTTCATCCATGCTCCCCCTTCTTTTGTTGTTCATTATAACAGAATCGTGATGACTGCAACAAAAAGAAGATGAGAAAAAGGAAAATTCACCTTTCACTCATCTTCTAAATCAAACAGTAGAAATAGTAGCCTCTTTGAAAAGAAATCGAGATTCTCAAAAATTTGTAAAGAGGTTGGGACAGAAGTGTTTAACTCCGAGAAATAAGAAGAAATTAACGAAAATTGCTTTTCAAATTTTTGTGAATTTCGGCTTATTTAAGAAGGAGTTGCTTCTGCTCCCACCGTTTATTCGTTTTTAAAGAGTGGGACAAAAGT
>NZ_SPHN01000029.1:0-12019 GCF_005844145.1 Enterococcus sp. BSD2780061688st2 D3 | reverse complement strand
AAAATGAAAAATGAGTGTTTTGATTATTGTTAAGCGATTTGTGAGCATTCGAATAGAATGTATGAATTATTCAGGTTTTATTTATCTATCTTTCTGTCTCTCTTTGAAAAATGCAAATTTATTAAAAGAAAGCTTACTAATAAAAGAATAACACCAACTAAAGTATACTCATCATTCTCACCCAAATTAGGTAATTTAGTTTGATTTCTTTGTGCGTCATTGATACCTTCTTCTTCTTGATGGATTTCTTCGTGTTTATCTTGATTTGGTTGGTTATCATTTGATTTAATAATAAATTGAAAACGATTCATTTTTTTCGTATTTTGAAAACCATTATCCATATTTTTACCAGAGAGCTCGAAATAAGGTGTTAATTGAGCTGTTTCTCCTTGCTTTAAATATACCTCTAACCCTTTAGATATTTCAAATAGTGTATATATTTTTCTCCCTTTTTGAGATTCAAACAGAACTTTTCCTAGAAAAATATCTTTTCTTAAAAATGAATCCTGATTCACAATAGATATTTGAAAGCTAGATTTTTTGCTTTGATTATTGATAACAATTGTATCACTTTTCCATTTCATCCCTGGGTAAGCATTCGCTACGGAGGATGGGATGGCTTTCACCTCTATTTCTGATGGAGCATCTGTTAAGTTAATAACAGCATCTTCAGCCCTTACGGTTGGAACAACTAGGAATAACAGTGAACAAAAGCTGAAACAAAGAAATAATATTTTTTCTTTCATCTTTTTCCTCACCTCCATTGAACCATTAATTTTCAAATTTCAATTTAAGAGCTTTTACTATCGCATCAGATTGCTTAATAAGTGACGAAACTCCTTTTCTTAAACAAGGTTTTCCTTTAAAACGCTCTTGACCTTTAATATCGATATCATTACTTAAAATTACACAAACCGCTTCACTGATATCTTTATCACTCAATTTATTTTCTACTCCCGCACCGCCCTGTGTTTCTATTAAAATCTCTACGCCGTGTTTTTCACCAGCTAATTTTAATGCTTCTGCAGCCATATATGTGTGAGCAACCCCTGATGGGCATGCTGTAACGCCAACTATTTTCATTTTTTTGCACTCTCTCTTCTTCTAATTTAGAATATTATTCATTAAATTAAATATCATTAATTGATCTCCTTGACGAACAGTATCAACAAATTCATCATGCATCAAATTCCTAGCCAATTGGGAAATTATCCTTAGATGATTACTACTATCTTCTTTAGGTACTGCAATCATGATCAGCAATGTTACTTCTTCTGCTGTTTCCTCGTTCCAAATAATCGGTTCTGATAAACGAGCAATGCTAACAGACGGTGTTTCAACACTATCTGTTTTCCCATGAGGCATCCCTATACCATTTCCAATACTTGTTGGTTCCGTTTGCTCTCTTTCATATACATTTTGAATAAAACTCTCTAAATCATTGACTCGATTCGTGTTAACAAAACTTTGAGCCATTTTTTTTATAACCATATTTTTACTTTTTTCTTTCATATCCAATTGGATACAATTTTTGTCAATAATTGATTTCATCTATCCTATCTTCCTTTCATTTTCTAAGATGATTTCCATTGCTTCTTTCGATGAACATGTCCATTTTAATTCTTCTATTAATGAGGTACCTTTGGCCATTCTAACTAAAGAAATAAGTGCTGGAATTTGATCTTGACTATCTTTACTCGCAAGACAGAATACTATATTTACTTTCTTTTCCCCAAAACGTATTTGTTTTCGACTAATCACTATACTGATACCGCTTTGATAGATATGTTTAGAAGGTTTACCATGAAACAACGCAAAGTGTTCATCCGATACTGAGTAATATCCCATTTTTCTGATACCTTCAAAAATTTCTTCACAATATAATTCATCAATATTGCCAGAATTGTAAAGAGTATGACAAGCCAATTGAACAACATCCGTCCAAGATTCACTACCGTCAATAAACGAGATACCATTGTCAACTATCATATCTGAAAACTTGGCAATGACTTCGCGTTTTTCTAATTTAGGGTACCCAAATTCATTTCGGATAATCTCAAGAACACGCGCTCTTTTTTTATCATGAAGAAATTCTAAGCTTTTATTCAGGCTATAATAATGAGATAGTATTTTCTTCCGTGTGATACCATTTGCTATAATGCAATTTACATCTTTCTCGCTCATAATTGGATTAACAACTATAACTGGTCTGCCAACTGGATGCATCCCTAATTCTGTAGTCGAAATAATAAAATCAATACAAGACCAATCGCGATATGTTTCTAGTAGATATATTGGTAATACCTCAACTACTTTTATATGAAAATCATTGATTAATGTTTCCTTTAACATTGTGGAAGTACCATAACCATATCCGCATACAAGTAAAATTCTTTTGGGTATTACATCTCTTATGCGACGAATGCTAGCTACAAAATGAATCGTAATATATGTTAATTCCGCATCACTCTTCAGATATTTTAAAATATCAATATCTTTAATAACCTGTGATACAATTTCATATACTTCCAAATCTCTTGTGGTTAGAATATTCATGACATCTTCAGTTATATTGATGTTATCCCTGATACGATGAATAAGGGGTGCCATGTGTAAAATTAGTCCTTTAGCTAAATCAGCATCATCATTAAAATCAATACCCATTTTTTTACTCATTTTATCGATCAATTCAAATGTAATTGTTTCGATCTGAATTGTTAAATCTGAGTCAGCTACTGAATATGAACTTGTATAATTTAGTAAGTAACTCATGTATTCTTTTTGATTATTTGTAAAATTAAGCTTTGTAACACTTTCAATCTCCTCAATGAACTCATTTGTATGAATTTTTGAAAGATGTTTATTTCCTTGTTTAGGTGATTCAAATTGAACATCTTTTTCATGGAGCTTACTCCAAATCACAATCATAACATTTGTAAAGTACCAGCCAAAAGAATCATCTGATAACATGACTTCATTTCTTTTTAAATTCTCTCTTATAACGCTTACAACTTTTTTAATATCAATACCATCATAAGATTTAGAGAAGACTTCTCGTACCAAATTTTCAAAATTGGACTGTGTATTCACAGAAGATACGAACAGACTGTCATAGCATTTCATTGTTTGAAAAAGTAGTTTTACTATTTGATTGATATTTCCTTCAACTCTATACCCATTTTTATAAGTTAGTGTTAAATCATGATTTAACAGTATTTCATCAACTGCTTTTAAGTCATTTTTTAGCGTAGAACGAGATACCTGCATCTTCGCTGCTAAATGATTTAAGTTTAATAGTTTGGAATGTATCAATAAAATAAATAATAAAAGCTCTATTCGATCATCTTTAGACATTAAAAAATTTTTTCTATCCTGAATACTTGAAAAATCGAACTGTTCTAAAAAATACTTTCCATCAGTTGTTCTTCTTATCAATGGTAATTTTTTTAAAGAAAAAAAATCATTAATTTTTTCTATATCATATCGAATATATCGTTCATTTATATTTAATTCATTAGAAATCTTGTGAAGCGTTGCTCCATTATCTTTATCTAAAAAATATAATGTTTTTAGCATTCGCTCAGTTAACAATTAAACTCACCTTTTTCATTTCTTTTTATCGTATGATAGTCCTTCCTTTCTTAATTTTTTTCATAACGATGGCATGCTTTTTATTGTATCCACTTAAAACATGCCATCATCTTTTCAAGTGAAACCTTACTGTGACACTCTTAACGTAAAACTCGTTTTTACTCCATTTGTAGAGATTGCTGTAACTTTGGTAATTCCTGCTTTAACTGCAGTAATCAGTCCGTTTTCATCAACTGTTGCTATACTACTATTTTGACTTTCCCATACGATTTGCTTGTTTGTAGCGTTTTCTGGAGTTACTGTAGCCTTAAGTTGCAATGTATTTCCTTTTTTCATGATGGTAATTGCTGATGTATTAATTGTTACTTTATCAACTGGAATGTCCGTTTCAGCATTCTTTTCAAAATAAAATTGAACTTTCATATCTTTTAATAATTTTTCAATTTTAAAAGAGTTCGCTTCTTTAGATAACTCTTGTTTCTCCCCATTGACCTCCACATAAGCTGGATAATAGCCATCTAGTGGTGCCAATGAATATTGAATAGCATCGCCATATTCAAGTGTATTCGTTCCGGTTGGAGAGACTGTTCCTCCTTCGTTAGCAGAAGTTGTAACATTTATCTTCGTAGCAAAACGGAACCAGTCGACGTTACAAACATACGTCTTACCTGTTCCAACAAATTTAAGGTAAATATTTTTAACCCCAGATAGTTGCTTACTTTGCTCATCGGTTAACTGTATACTAGTTGTTTTATACGTTGACCAACCTTCTTGTGCAGTTGGAGGTGTCGCAATGCTAAAGATTGGATTCGTATCTAACGAATCTGCATAAACTTCAACCGTCGCATCATCGCATGTATCCTTTCCTTGTCCAGCATAGCGAATCTCAAAGTAATTTGGTGAATGATTACTGAAGTCGACTGCCCTGTAGCCAGCATTAAAGCCAACTTTTACACCACCAATATTCTGACCATCATTTAGAACATTCCCACTATCATATGTTTCAGCTTCAATTTTTTTATATGCATCTCTCCGATTATTAATCGCATATAAAATATCATCAATAAGTTGAATACCTTTTTGATAATCAGACTCTTGACTTTCAGGGTTAGCTACAATATCTTTCGCTTGCGTGATAACCTGGGTATAATTTGTCTTAAATGATTCATCAAAGCCAGATTGATCTTCTTTTTCTGCAATAGCGATTGCACTTTCTAAATCAGCCTTCGTTACAGTCGTATCAGCATTCCCTAATAATTCAAACTCACTAATGTTTCCTTTTCCTTTAAAATCAATCTTGAAATAACGGTAGGCTTGTTGACGATCTTCAGAAATTGCAAATGGTTTTGTATATTGACTCCATTTAAATGATACGTTATCTCGACTATCTACTGTTTCCCAATTCTTACCATCTGAAGAACCAGAAAGAGTTATGTTATCAAATGTTTGACCATCTGAATTTTTTCCTGAAGTAATGGTATAAATTGTAGGAGTTTGAACTTTCTTAAACTTATACACAACAGATTGATTATTTATAACTGTCTCAGTATCAGAATTATTATCAACTAGTTTATTCGCATCACTGATATCAGTAATCATTAAATCTTTAAATGTTGCTTTATCACTATCCGTTTTCGTAACATTTGATTGTAACATATCTGATTTAACTTTTTGATTTTTATCTTTTGTTAAAGATGTAGGCACATCTTCCTCACCAGAACCCCATTCTTTATTTGGTTCACTCCCCATATCAAATTCAATTGTTCCACCATTCATTAACTGTTCATGAGTTAATGTATTTTTTGTTTGCGATTTCCCATTAACTTTGACATTTTGAACATAAATATTTTTATCTGAATTGTTCGGTGCGCTAATTGTCAAATCCTTACCGTTTTCAAGGTGAACAGTTGCCTTCGTGAATAATGGCGAACCGATTGCATATTCATTACTTCCTACATTTAATGGATAAATACCTAAAGATGAAAGAATATACCATGCTGACATTTCTCCGTTATCTTCATCTCCAATATATCCTTGACCAAAGTCACTTCCTACATATGCTCGTTTTAAAATATCCCGAACATACTTTTGTGTCTTCCAAGGTTGGCCGGCATAATTATACATATACAGAATATGATGGGAAGGTTGGTTACTATGTCCATACTGTCCTAGTTTAACTTCCCTAGCTTCATACATTTCATGAATATTTCCACCAGTCCATTCACCCGGAGTTGTCAGGATACTATCAATTTTTTCTGCTAAAGCTTCTCGACTTCCATAAAGGTTGACTAGTCCCTGACCATCAAACGGAACTGAAACAGACATATTGTAGGCATTCGTTTCTGTATAATCATGTGCCCAACTCGTAGGATCAAAATTGCTGTCTGACCAACTCCACTCACCATTAGTTGTTTTCCCTTTAAACCAGCTATTTGCCGCCGTATCTTTTTTGTCAAATAAAAGTTGATAGTTTAATGCACGATTATAGAAATAAGCTGCTTCGTCAGTGTGTCCTAGTTTCTCTGCCATTCTAGCGATACCATAATCATTAATATAGCCTTCCATCGACCAAGAAAATCCATGACTATCTTTATCATAAGGAACATAACCAATGAAATTAGAGATATTCAATTGATTTCTTCCGCCACCTGTTAGATTTTGAGAAACAACTGAAGCATTTTTTACCGCTGAAAGGTATGCATTTTCTTGATCAAAATTTGTATTTTTTGAAATTGCATCAGCAAAGATGATATCTGAGCTTGTCCCAACCATACTATTTGTTCCACCTGGAGCTATCCATCTTGGAACCCAAGTATTGTCATTATAATGTTGCACTAAACCATTCAACATTTCTTCATATTTTTTTGGTGATAAAATTGAATACGCTGACCAAGCTGTACGATAAGTATCCCAAAAACCATTATTACTATACAATATTCCATCCGTTTCTTTACCTGAATATGGACTAGAATATTTCCAAACTGGTTTTTCATTTGTTCCTGTATTTTCTGAATATTTATTTGGATAAGCTAGTAAGCGATACATACTTGAATAAAGAGTTGTTAATTGATTTTCAGTTGCTCCTTCTACATCAATTGCATCGAGTTGTTTATCCCAAGTTGTTTGTGTCACTTCTTTTAAATCTTTGAAGTTTGTATCAGCTAATTCGAGCGCATGATTTTTTTTAGCCTGATCCGCACTGATAAATGAAGTCGCTACTTTCATCTCAACATTTTTTACATCCGAACCAAAGCTAACGATTGCTTGTTTTCCATTTACAACCTTGTTCGTTTGGATTGTTTGATCAAATGTTCCATATACATACATTCTTGTCATACCATTACTTGTATGATCAGTATAGCCTGAGAATGAATTGGTTGCAGGGTCTATTGTTATTTGACCATTTGCTCGAACGCTATCAAAAATGACATTATGCTTCTTCGCTTTATCATTAAATGTAAATTGGGTGATTGATCCATGTTCGCTTGGTGTCAGGGCTAAGCTAGTTCCTTCAGCCGGGCTTCCATCAGCAAAATCAACCTTGTATAAGTGTGCTTTAGCTGTTTCATTATCATGACTAAATTCTGATGCGACTTTATCCGTACTTATTTGAGAACCATCACTAACACTATCAGCATCAATTGAAGAATTGACCATAAATTGCCATGTTCCACGATCTCCCACCCAATAAGAAGGCTCATGACTGACTGTCATATGCTGGAATTTTTCTCCATTGTTTTGCTGATAATCGTATAATTTATTATTATCTGAATTTGTTACTGGTGCCCAAAAATTAAACCCATGTGGAGTAGTTACAGCGGGTGCAGTTAATCCTCTTGAAAAACTAGGTGAATCATTGGTTCCTCTTAAAATGTTAACATAATCGGATTTTCGATCATTTTTTTTGACGGTATAATTTGATATTTCAATATCATCAAAATATGCTGCAAATGCCTTTTGAGCATTTTGGTCGTTATCATGGAAACCAACAACGATTTTATCAATCGTTTTACCGTTTGCATATTTCCCAATGTCTGAACTTATTTTGTTCCACTGCTGATACAATAATGTCCTTGATTTTCCTTGATTTTCAGGTGTTAGCGTATTTCCATTTTGATCTAAAGGAGCTAAATCACTTAAATAAGTTCCATCTGTAAATTGTAAATCTATAGCTACATGCATAGACATATAACTGTAATCATATTCACCTTTTTGATCTGGAAAGACAACATATGACAAATGTGTATTCTTTTCTACTGGAATATTAACATCAAAAATGTCATTATAAGAATAACTTTCCCCAGCTATAGTCTGCTCTCCTTCAATTTTTAAAGCTTTTTTCCCTGTCCAACCAACATTTTTTTGCTGATTAATTGAAGTACTTGGACCATTAGATACTATGCTACTCATAATCTCTAATTTATCGTTATTAGAACTAGAATCATCTGCTGCATTTCCTGTTGCAATATCAAACTCTGAAAACTGAGTCATATTATCACCATTATTTTGTGTAATATTCAGTTTAAAGTATTTATAAGCCACATCATTTTTAAAATTAAAATTCTTCTCCTGAAGTCTTCCTGACCAGGTTTGATTGGACTGTGTATCTAACAAAACCCAATTTTTTCCATCTGAGCTACCATAAAATTCCCAATTTTTTGGATCACGACCACTAGCATCATCGCCAGAAGTAATACTATAACTATTTATGATTTTTTCTTGTTTCAAAGAAAATGATACCCATACAGGCAGTGAATCTCTTGATAACCACTTAGTACCTAAATCGTTATCAAATATTTTCCCTTTGCTTTCCTTCTCACCATTATCACTACTACCTTGAATAGTTGCAGTGTCTACTAAATTTGTGACATTTCCAGTCAATAGTTGTGAAATGGTATTTGACATACTTTTCGAACCTTTGGTGCTTTTGGTAGTATTTAAAAAGTTTTTAGTTTCGGTGTCTTCAAAAGAATTATGAAACAACACTTTTTTATCAATTACTTCTGCATTTGCTTTCAAAGTAAACAAGGTACTCCCACTTATCAAAATCATTGCTAGCAAAGCCATTTTCGTTTTCTTCATTTTCGTTATCCCCACTTTCCGATATAACTACTTACTTTTGCTATTTTTTTCCAATATTTCATTGAGTCTTTGCATAGCACGATTATTTACAGCGGCATAACTTCTGGCTGATCGAGTTGTTGAATCTGACATGCCAACAAGTTCATCTAATTGAACATTTAAAACATCTTTCATCGCGCCTTCCATTACTTGAGTTGCTGAAAGTTGGCTTCCAACTTTTATTTCTGATTCTTGGTATCGGTTATCCATCGATGGTCCATCAAAATCAGCGTTTACTGTTACATGAACACTGGCACCTGAATCTAATAAAACATATTTATTTTTTGCCCCATCTTCAAACCAATATGCACCTTCAATATCATCATATTTTCCACTAGTCGGTGTGAAGCTCATTTGGATAGCATTAGCATCCATATCTTCAAAAGTTTGATTTTCAGAACTAATCGCATTTCCGTCTCCATCATATTTAAATTTGATTTTTGAATCATTAACAATCTTTATAAAAGTAGGCAATGATCCGGTATTAGAAATAATACCTGTCACTTTAGCATTCCCACCTGGTTCATAACCGATCACTTCATCATCTGACAAGGGCGTAAAGTTCGCAGAAATATTCAAACTACCCATCTTAATTGTCTGCTCCACATTTACTTTTGCTGTAAACCAGGCGTAACTAATACCAATGGTTGTCAATAAAAATGCTAAACACACCATGAAAATTTTCTTTTTTATCGTAAATTTTTTTTTCATTTTGATTCTCCTATACATCTTTTTTTCTGATTCTAATAAAAATTGTCAAGCCCACAACTATTAATGAAGCACTAATCAATCCAGAAGGTGTTTGCAAAAAAAGGAACATATACCCTAACAATGGAATTGTTAATACAACTTTTCCCAATAATTTTTTTTCATTTACTCTGTCTTGATCAGAAACATTATTTGCATCACCTTTCGTAATAAGATACAAGTGATTGTTCCCTATCTTTTTTTTAAGTACTCGATGAGTGACAACTTCTCCATTCGTAGCTTTGTATGAAACAATATCATTCACGTTTATTTTTTTTATATTCTCATTCACTGAGATGACAATACTACCTATGAGGATTGAAGGTTCCATACTTCCACTAACAACAGATCTGATTTGTATCGGCATTTCGAAATTCGAATTTTTTAGCTTTCCAGAGAGAGCACTTAAAACTAGCATGCTCAAAACTAGATAGAAGCAAACGTTACCAATTATTTCAAAAAATTTTTTCATGATGCTATAGAACTTAGTGCTTGCCAACTTCGCTCTCCCCTTTCTTCAAATTCTTTATTGCCCGCTCTCATTTTCTTGATTCGTAGTTGTTGTTGCAGTCTCACTAGTTAATTCACTAGTTGTTTCCAAAGTTTCTTGACCTGTACTTACGTCCTTGCTCGAGGATACTTTGTTTGAGTCATTCGATGTATTTTGTTTGTTTGTAGCACTTCCCGATAAATTATTTTCATCATTTTCCGTTCTTTCTTGCAGCTTGGTAGTCTGCTTATTAATTATTGCCGGTGTAGTCTGCATGCTGTTTTTTTTAATAGTAAAGTAACCAATATCCACTTTTTCATTATCTGTATAATAGAAATAGGCAAAAACTGTAGCAGGAACTTCGAAAAGCATTCCTCCTAGCAAAATGGTTAAACTTAAAAAGCAAACAACATTTTTTTTCATGTTAAAGATTCTCCAATTCAATTTCCACAACTTCATCTATATCAGAAGTTAAATTATTTTCTAAATCATCAACATTTTCTTTCTTTAAAGCATTAACCAATAAAGCCGTTGCAAATGCACCTATTAGGATAGATACAACATAGCCAATTCTACCTTCGACTACTGGTAAAACAATAATGCCCCCCCAAGGAGCATGGTTTAAAACACCCATTAAGAATGCAGATACATTACCAATAATGCCGCCAACTACGATTGATGGAATTACTCGCAAAGGATCATTTGCCGCAAACGGAATAGCACCTTCTGTGATACCTACACATCCCATTAAAATTGCAGCTTTACCAGCTTCTTTCTCTTCGGTATTATATTTCTTTGGGCTTAAGAAAGTGGCTAATCCTAATCCAATAGGTGGAACACAAATTGCAACACCCACTCCACCCATTAACCATGGAACCGTATCAACTTGAGTTTGAGCAAATAAAGTAGCAACTTTGTTTACTGGTCCTCCCATATCAAATGCTGTCATTCCACCTAAAATGGCACCCAATGGAATTTTTCCTGCTTCTCCCATTGAATTAAGCCAAGAAGTAAGTCCAGTCATTACAGCAGCAATTGGTGTACCAATTCCCCAAACAATAATGGCACCTGTAAGTAAAGTACCCACTAAAGGATATAAGAAAATTGAACCTAAAGATTTCAATGAAATCGGCAATTTAATCCGTTTTAATTGAAATACAATAATACCTGCTAAAAAGCCGGCCAGTATTCCTCCTAAAAAGCCAGCGCCGACTTGTCCTGCTAAGTAAGCCCCAATCATCCCAGGAGCCAAGCCAGGTTTATCAGCAATAGAATAAGCAATATATCCACCTAAAACCGGAACAAATAATGACAAACCTCCTAGACCAATTTGAGCTAAGCCAGCAAGCCAACCCTCAGTTGGTGTAGAAGGGGTACTATTCATCATAACAGCAAGTGAAAAAATAATTCCTCCAGCAACAATGAACGGAATCATATGCGATGTTCCTGTTAAAAGATGCTTCTTAACCTCATGCAGTTTTTCTTTCATTCTCAAATCTCCTCCAAACTTTTTATGGTACAACATCAGATTACCACAAAGAATGCGGTTTCACAATTTACAATAATTGTTAGTAGCGTTTACAAATTTTATCCATACCCACTATTTCCATTGGTTTCTACGTTTCCTTAATTGCCTACAAACCGTGTTATAATAAATAAAATATTTTTTATTCAAAGCTTTAATTGACAAAAAAGCCTCCTTTCTTTTATAGTAAAGACGCTTAAAACAAAAAAGAAAAAAGTGCTTCTAAAGACTTGTCTATCATTAAAATCAAATTATATTGCATCCAATTAAGCTTATTTCACTTACAATTAACTTATTCAACCCCTAAATTTTTAATGTTAACATGGCTTCCTCTTTATGCAATATATAAATAAATAATCCCCGTATTTCCGTAAGACGGCAATATGGAGATTATTTATTATTCATTGATTAAAAAGATCATTATATTTCTAAAAAACATTTGAAATAATAATAGATCCTGAATAATTCAGTCAAGTCCATAATCCTGTGTAAAATACTATACAATGTTTTACCGGTCTCTCATTGATCAAACTTAATATATTTTC
>NZ_SPHN01000028.1:0-12095 GCF_005844145.1 Enterococcus sp. BSD2780061688st2 D3 | reverse complement strand
ATTACCAAACACCATTAGAAGTTTTTTTGAGTTACGTAAATGGAAAGTTTTGTCTCGCTTAATTTGACAAATAATATTTATAAGAACTAAATGATTTCATCATTATTTTGACACTTTTAATTGGGAGCGTCAATAATTTTGTGTCAATGGTTCTTCCCTACTGTAGATTGTTTCTAATTCTCCATCGGTTGACTCAGCATTTGTTCGAGCTCGCCTTCGGCCTGTTGGAAACCTTTATGACTGCGACCTAGGAATTTTTGGTTGTAAGTATCAAAAGACGAGACTAAGAAACGTTCCATCGACTCTTCATTTTGGAACTGTTCCTTGCGGTGGCTGTATTTCTTGATTTGTTTATTGAAAGATTCGATTAAATTAGTTGAGTAAATGCTTCGTACGAACATAGTTGATTTATTCACCATACTTCCCATTACATCGTAAAACGCTATATTTAAGATTTCAAACAACTATATTAATAGGAAGAAAACTTCATTTTTCCTCTTAGTTCTATAAAAAGTGTGGCTAATTTGAGGCAAAATATTAAATTAAATGTAAGCGTGTCATAGGATAGTATCTCGTACGCCGATTATCTTTCTTCTATAATTAAACTATCAAATATAGAAGGAGAAAAACGAATGAATAAAAAAGATATTGTACCAGTTCAATTTTCAAGTGCGGCTCAAAAATCGCAAATTGACACCAAGCCAAAACTAGCTTGCAGAATCAAATCGGAAGATAAGGAAATATTTATTTATAATGGAATGGATAAATATCTTTTGTATACCTTGTTAAAAGAGTTGAATGCCAATGCTCATTGATGCAACTGCATTGAAACATATTTTTATCGTTTGTGGAAAAACAGATCTTCGAAAAGGAATTGATGGACTAGCAGCTTTCGTTATAGAAGAATATGACCTTGATGTTTACGATCAAGCGCTTTTCTTATTTTGCGGTACGAAGAAAGATCGCTTCAAGGCTCTTTACTAGGATCAAAATGGATTTGTATTAATGTACAAAAGATTTGAAAGTGGGTACCTTCAATGGCCGCGTTCCAGAAAAGAAGTCTTACTGACTGGCCTTTCAATCGAAGAAAAATGTACGCTAAAAGAAACGAAAAAAGGTGCGATATATTAGACGAAAACCTTGTTAAATCAAGGATTTTGTCTGTTTTTCGTTGTCATAAAATGGTATAATAGATGTAAGAAAATCGCTAGAATGGTGGTGTAAAAATGACAAAATTGGAATCTGAACTTCTTGTACAAATCAAGCAATTAACACAGTTGCTTGAAATCCAGCAACAGGAAAATACTCTTCTTAGAGAACAAATTGCTGAAATGAATCGACGCTTGTTTGGACGAAAAAAAGAAACACCACCCGTAGATGGGCAAATCGATTTATTAGACGACTCAACTTTTAATGAACCAGAGCACACTGGACAAGAAAGCCAGGAACCCATTACGGTATCTTCTTTTAAACGCAGAAAACGCAAGGGACTCAAAGCACTTTCATTAGAAGGTCTGCCTGAAGTTCCTATTCATTATGAATTAAAAGGTGCCGATTGTTTGTGTGAAGACTGTGGTCATACTTTACATGATATCGGTGCGACAAGGCTTAGAGAAGAGCCATTGTATGTTCCTGCCCATATAGAAAAACAAGTCATCTACCAACATGCCTATCATTGCAGAGAATGTGAAGCATTAGGAGAAACAAAAATCAAAAAAGCGCCTGTTCCTAAACCGTTGATCAATAATAGTCTAGGTTCCTCTTCAATTGTGACACAGAGTATTTGGGAAAAATTTGTTAAAAAGGTGCCGGCATATCGACAAGAAAAAGAATGGCATGCACTTGGTTTCCCTCTTGATCGTAAAAAAATCACTAATTGGCATATCAAGGTAAGTGAAATGGTTTTAGAGCCAATCTACAATTGCCTTCATCAAGAATTAAGCAATCAGGAGGTCTTACACGCGGATGAGACAAGCTATCGGGTATTGAATACTCATAAAGAAAAGACCTTTTACTGGTTATATGCTTCAGGTAAAAGCGAAGAAAAACAAGTTGTGCTCTACGAGCACGCAAATTCGCGTTCCGTTGATGAGCCCAAAAGTTTTTTAGAATCATTTAGCGGTTTCTTGCATACTGATGGTTACGCGGCCTATGGAAAGCTGCCGGTAAACAATGTTTATTGTTGGGCGCATGTTCGCAGAAAGTTTTTTGAAGCATTGGGTAAACAACCGTCCCCAAAAAGTCATGCCAAAATAGGATTAGACTTCTGTGACAAGATGTTTCGAATCGAACGGACCTTTAATAAGCTTAGCGCAGAAGAAAGGTTTGTAGCGAGGAAGGAAACGTTGCAGCCTGTGATGACTGAATTTTTTCATTGGTGTGAGAGTTTTGCTTATTTGCCAAAATCGCAGCTTGGAAAGGCGGTTCAATACGCAGTCAATCATAAAGACGGACTTCAGATTGTGTTGCTTGATGGACGCTTGGAACTTTCAAATAACCGAGCAGAGCGTGCCATCAAAGAGTTAGTGATCGGTCGAAAAAACTGGCTATTTTCTAAAAGCTTAAAAGGCGCTAGATCAAATGGAATTATATTGAGTATTATCCAGACAGCTGTTGCGAATGGGTTAAACATCCGCAAATATTTAAATCATCTTTTTACAGAGATTCCCAATCTGTCTTCGATGACACCTGAAGCGCTACGCGCTTATTTGCCATGGAATCAGCAGATACAAGAAATCTGTAAATAATATAAGCCACAAATAACCTGATTTGAGTGTATCAAATCGGGCTATTTGTGTTTAGGTACCATTCTATGACACGCTTACGCTCAAAACTACTGAATTATTAAGTTATGTCTAATCAAATAAAAAAACCATTCTCATATTTGCTGAATAATTAGCATTTAGAGAATGGTTTTTTATCTTTAAAATCTACTACTCAAAATCTGCATGTCGAGCAAACATCGTTTCTGAGCTTTCACCTGTTTTATCCATTAAAGATAACACTAAACTATCAAAGGTGAGAAATGCTAATTGTTCAAAACTTGAACCCATAGGTTGTGAAAAAGTATCTTCTTCTCGTTGATTTTCATCTTTGGTAATACCTGGTAATACAAGAACAGAATCTGCTAATTGACCAATCGACGAGTCTTTTTTCATGGTAACTAAAGCAATGCTTACACCACTTTGATTTGCTTTGGCCGCTAAATTTTTTAAACTACCTGTTTCACCTGAGCCAGAACAGATAATTAATAAATCTCCAGGTTGCGAATGTGGTGAACTAATTTCACCGACAAGGCTGACTGAAAAACCTAAATGCATTAAGCGATTCGTAAATGCTTGCATGGCAATTCCAGAGCGTCCTGCACCAGCTAGAAAGATGTGTTTAGCTTGAACAATTTTCTCACTAAATTGTTCTAACTCTACAGAATTAATACGTTTTGAGTTATTTTGTAATTCTAAGATAATCGCTTCTAAATAGTTTTTATTTTGGTCTTTATTGGTCATGATCTTTTACTTCACTTCCTCTAATGATTGATTTAGTTTATCAATTTGTTCTTGCGGGGTATTTTTCCCATTGAAGATGAAACCGCCTGATACAAAAATATCCGCCCCTGCTTTAGAACAAACTTTAATCGTTTGATTATCAATCTTGCCATCTACTTCAATATCATACGTATAATCATTTTGTTTGCGTATTACATCTAACTGTTCGATTTTAACTACTGTCTCTTGAATAAAATGCTTATTCTCTGTTCCTGGATTGATTGTCATTACTAATACTTGATCGACTAAAGATAATACTGGTTCAATAAAACTGACTGGTGTTGCAGGATTAAAAGTAATCCCTACTTTTGCTCCTGCTTCCTTGACTAACTGAATGACCTTCATTGCGTGTTTGGTAGCTTCAATGTGGAAGGTAACAATATCTGCTCCTGCTTCTACAAATCTTGTGACAATTTTTTCTGGTGTATCAATCATCAAATGAACATCAAACACAACGTCTGTTAGTGGACGAATATCTTTAATAACACTTGGTCCAAAAGCCATATCTGGTACAAAACAGCCATCCATTACATCAATATGCAAATAATCAACATTCTTTTCTTTTAAGATTCCAAATAACTCTTTAACTTCTGCGATAGGTGCATTTAACAATGATGGAGCAATTGTCATTCTCTATTCCCCCGTTTATTCTCCCATAATCATGAGATTGATTGTTCTAGTTCGCTCTCTTAGTTGATCCCAATCGACAAAATAGACACGGCCCATTTCTCCTAATAAAAGTTTACCTTCTTGAACAATTAAAGTCATTGAGTTGGTTCCATAAATAGATGAACGTAAATGTGCATCGGTATTTAGCATGACCCATTTTTCTGCAGGGTAATTGGGATCAGATAATCTTGTTCCAAAATCAATGTGTTTTGGCCCCGGACTGTTGTATTGATTTTCACTCGTCATTTTTGGAATAATCGTTTCCATTACATTGTTGATGTCTACATGTAAATAATCATCACCAAAAAAGTTTGTGTCATGCATCGTTTCTTCAAAAAAGAGTGAGCAAGTTGTATGCGGGCTCGAAATTACTAACATTCCATTCTCAATACCTGCTGTATCAACTGTATCTAAAAGTTCTTTTCGAATATCATGATACGAAGGACGCCCTGAAACTGTTTCAATAGTCAAAGTGTCATGATGAAAACGCATATTAAACACCTAATCTTTCTTTTACATCTGCATAAATGGCATCTGTACCAATACCTGTTAATAAGCCCAAGCCATTCGTTACTTTAGCTTTAATTACATCAGGGACAATTGTTGTACTTACTACAGCATCATATTCATCAATTTTATTTAGCTCATCAGCAATTTTAGATTGATAAATTTTCACTTGATCTGTTAATCCTTCTTCTTCCAACCATTTTGATAATTTTGCTACTGCAATTGTAGAAGTAGCATGACCTGCTCCACAAATAACTAATAATTTTTTCATATTGATCTCTTCTTTCTTATTTTAATTTTATGATTAAGCTTTCTTCACTTTGTTCATGTAGATAGAAGCACCTACTAAAACAACTCCTAATCCACCTATTCCAATTACACCAAAGTAAGATGCTAATAAAACAAACAACCCTACTGGCCATAATCCACATAACAACATAGTTACTAATCCTGCTGTCCCCACATCGAAACTTGCTAATGTAAACACATCAGTGATAATTGGTGCCAACCATGTTGCCATATATAATGTTGTAACAACATACAACGAACATCCTACTAATGATCTCACAATATTTCCTTTAAAATAAGGAATCATTAAACAGATGGCGAAAGCAAAGAATGCTAAATCTCCAAAAGGTAATACTTTATTTCCTGGAAGAATTAGTGCTAGCAATAATGAGATTGGTACAAGCAATAGAGAAGTTGACATAATAGTTGGATGACCCACAGTTAACGCTGCATCCATTCCAATGTTTACTTGGCGACCATTTAACTTTTTATTCGTAAATTCTTTCGCCGCTTCTGCAATTGGCATTAAACCTTCCATAAACATTGCTACCATTTTAGGCATAATCTTCATCACTGCCGCAGTCATAATTCCTAAGTTTCCAATTCCTGCTACGTCATAGCCTGCCATAATACCCACTACAATACCGATAATTAGGCCAATAACAACTGTGTCACCTAAAACACCGAAACGTTTTGTTAATGTTTCTGCATCTGCATCTATTTTATTAAATCCAGGAATACGATCAAAAACCCAATTTACTGGTTTGGCAAATAGTACTCCTGATAATCCCATCATATGTGTGATAGAGATTCCTGGATAGCCGAAAAATTCGCTAACAGTTTTTTGTGTACGATCTGCTAAGAACCATTGTAAAATTACTGCGACAATCGCGCCAATTAAGCCAAACCAAAAGTTTCCCGTAACAGATTGAGTAATCATACCTAGGAAAATTGCGAACCAAAAGTTCCAAATATCAACATTCAATGTTTTTGTCCAACCCAAAACCACAAATATGAAGTTAAGAATTAATGAAATTGGAATCATTAAAATTCCCAATGATGTAGAGTAAGCCAAAGGTCCACCAACACCTACGCCAATATCTAGGATATTCAGGCCACCACCGTATTGTTCCCCCATTTGTTGAATTGCTGTTCCTAAACCATCTGATAATAAACTTAAAACTAATCCTAAACCAATAGAACCGATACCAACAGTAACGCCGGAAACAAATGCTTTACCAGGTTTTAATCCAAATAATATCCCGATTACAAAAATAATCAGTGGTAAAAAGACGTTTGACCCTAATCCAATAAACCATTCAAAGGCATTTAATACAATATCCATCTCTCTATTCCTCCTAATAAACTCCTGCAGAATGTACTAACTCAATAAATGCTTCTTTCGTGGTACATGCAAGTAATTCATTTACTTTTTCTTCATTTTGAAATAGGCTAACTAAGTTTTGTAGTGTATCAATTTGTTCATGAGGTTGTGACATTGCCAACATAAAGACTAAACGTACAGGTATTTCATGAGATTTATCTGTCATATCTGAAAATACCAGTGGTTCCTTTAATGAGGCAAAACAGATTTGAGAGCTATTTACATGTGCGGAATCTGTATGTGGGATAGCAAACCCAATTTGATTTACTTCTAATCCAGTTGGAAATTCTTGTTCACGGTTGGTGATACCTTCTAAGAAACTATCTTTCACGCAACCAGCGTTTTTTAATTGTTCAGACATTACTTGAAACAATTCTTTTTGATCTTTCACTTCTAATTGAAATAAACATAATTCTTTATCTAGATACATTTTTATTCTCCTTTTTGTTGAAAAATTCTTAGTAATTTTTCGCTATCATGAACTTGTAACAAGCGATCGACCATTTCTTTTTGCCCAATAAATTGGTAAAGTTCTTCATATACTCCTCTAATCTCAGATACATCTTCTTCAGCTAAACTAACCATAATGACTAATTTGACTTTTCGATCGCCCCAATTAATCGCATTTTTTAATGCTACAATAAAAATGTTGGATTCAATGACCATTGATGGATTCGCATGCGGTAAAGCAACACCACTTTCTAAATTAGTATTCCCCATTTTCTCTCTAGAGAAGATAGAAGCACGAAACTCTTCAGTAACTAATGAATTGGCTTCTAGTTCGGAAATCATCAAATCCAAACATTCTTCTTTGCTTTCCACCTGTACTCCTGTTTTTACTAAAGATGATTGAACAAATTTAGATATGGTGGGAACTTTAACCGCTTTAGGAATCAGTTCATTTTGAATAAATCGCGAAGGTTCTTCTATTAAATATTTAGTATAAGCTTCCATAATATTCATATAATCTGTTTTACTTACCAATGGAGATACCCTTACTAAGGGTATACCACCTGCATCAAAGGAAAGAGAGGAAATAATCAAATCAACTTCCCCAATTTCAGCTAAATGAAACTTATCTAAAGTTGATATTTCTATATTATCTTTTGCTGGTAAAAACCGTCGAACTTTATTGTAAATTAATTGCGCAGAAGAAATACCGTATTGGCAAATAATGATAATATTATTTGCTTTGGACTGATCTTCAATAGCAATCTGAAAATGAATCAAAATTAAGGAAACTTCATCGTCCGTTAAAGTCACATCAAATTCTTCTTCAAGGATGGACATGGCGTACCATACTATGCTAAAGAGTTCTGAATATTGAGATTTGATATTTTCTAATAACGGATTTTGAATTTTAATACCTTTTTTTAAACGAAGGACCATTGCTGGCACATGATACAATAAGGATTGATATAATCGATCATTTTGAGTCAAATCAATTTTTTCAATCTCACTCATTCTTTCAATCAATTTATGAACGCTCATAGCGTACTCTTCATTGCTGGTTTTTAAATTATTTGTCACACGATGTGCAAATAGTTGACGACATAGATATTCTTTATCTGCGTCATAAAATGGAAGATTCAATTTTGCCTTCAATTCTTCAATTAAACCATTTGCCACAATGTACGTTTCCATATAGCGAATGCTATTGAAGAGGAATTCTTCTTCAACAGTTAAATGATGACCTTTCAGTAAACGGTTACATTGGATAACTAAAGTAGAAATCAATGACCGAACATAGTAATCAGAAACCTTTTCAGTCAGTTCACTGTAATCATTGAATAGCAAATCATGAATGACACTAATAACTTTTGAATCAAACAACATATTTAAAACTTGAAAAAATGTTTTTGATTCCATGTCATTCGCATAATAGAATACAAGTTGCTTGATTGCTCGTTGAATTGCTTGTTCATTACCAGTAAAACTAATTCCTTCTGCAGATGACTGCAACTTAACTTCTCCACTGCCAATAATTTTATTGATAATTCTCAGGTCATTGTATAACGATGTTTTACTAACCATAAAACTTTGAGACAAATGAGTTAAAGAAACAGGCTTATCACCAAACAAAACTTCTTTAATGATCTCGACACGTCTTTTTTCTGGAGAATAAATATCTTTTTCAAGATAATTTTCTACCGATGAAATCAAATGTTCAACGTTTTTCCTATCACCTATGAGTTTGATACCCAAAGAAGGTAATCGCTCAATTGTTACTTGGTAATTAACTACATAATCTTCCAACAATTCAATATCTTGATAAATGGTCTTGGTCGACACTGCCAATTTATCACTAAAAAAAGAAGCGGGTTTAAAGTCTTCTTGTCGACTTAATAATTTTAATAAATTTACATGTCTTTCAATCAAACTTGTTCACCTCTTAACGCTAGCATTTGTTACCTCTTTTCATTATTTATTCTAGCACTGGAACCCCCTTCCCTCAATTACATCTATGTCAATAATACTTGTGGAAGTTTGTTGTAAAGGAAATCCAAATAATCTTAAAAAATGAGAAACAAAAAAGGAGAAATCCTTAAAAGAGCTAAGATATTCCAATAGAAAATACTCCTTATTATGGAAGTAATATGAAATATTACAATTGAAAAATAAAAACAATATAATGGCGTCACTAAAATTCGTATTTTTTTATTATAATATAACTTAATTACAAATGCTCATCTATGAACAAGTCAAGTCCAGACTCCTGTGTAAAATGCTATACAATGTTTTTACCATTTCTACTTATCAAAATGAGAGTGTAAAATATTTTGTGTAAATGGTTCTTCCCTACTGTAGATTGTTTCTAATTCTCCATCGGTTGACTCAGCATTTGTTCGAGCTCGCCTTCGGCCTGTTGGAAACCTTTATGACTGCGACCTAGGAATTTTTGGTTGTAAGTATCAAAAGACGAGACTAAGAAACGTTCCATCGACTCTTCATTTTGGAACTGTTCCTTGCGGTGGCTGTATTTCTTGATTTGCTTATTAAAGAATTCAATCAAGTTCGTAGAGTAAATACTCTTGCGTATGGCTAATGGGAAATCATAGAAAGTGAGCAGGTAATCGTTCGAAAGGATCGATTCCACCATTTTTGGATAGCTGGTTTTCCATTTTTCCGCAAAAGCACCACGTGCTTCCAATGCCGCCTTTTTAGATGACGCTTGATACACCATTTTAAAATCATCACAGACTTCCTTACGATCATCGACACGCACTTTGTGACTGATATTACGGGAAACGTGCACACAGCAATGTTGAAAACGGGCTTTGGGGTAGAACCGCTGCACGGCCCCTGCCATCCCCTTTAAGCCATCCGTGATGAAAAGGAGGACGTTTTTCACGCCACGTTCCTGGAGGTCTATTAAAATCTCTTCCCAAATCGTGATCGATTCAGTTGGTGCAATCGCATAGCTCAATACTTCCTTTGATCCGTCCGGGCGAATGCCAACTGCGATATGAATGGCTTCCTTGGCGACGGTTTTCCGCTTTAAAGGGATATAGGTTGCGTCCATATAAATAGCGGCATAACGGCCATGAAGCTCACGTTCCTTAAATGAAGTGACTTCTTCCGTAAATGATTTAGTCATATTGGACATGGTTTGGGGCGTGTAGTGATGCCCATACATTTTCTCAATCAAGTCTGCGATTTCCGACATGGTAATACCTTTTCGGAAGAGGTGAATGACGGTCTCCTCTAACGTATCATTCGTCCGTCTATAAGCAGGAACAGTCTGTTGCTTGAACTCGCCTTTGCGGTCGCGCGGGATCTGGAGATGAAGTTCCCCGTACTCGGTCTTGACCGTACGGTCATAGGAGCCGTTACGAGAATTACCCGTGTTAAAACCAATGCGATCGTACTTTTCATAATCGAGGAAAGCCGTTAACTCCGTTTTGAGAAGCGTATTGACAGCTTTTTCCAAATGGACACGGAATAATTCATTCAAATCGCCTTTGTTCGCTAGAGTCTTTAGAATTTCTGTAGTAAAATCGTTCATATGGAAGTCCTCTTTTCTGTGAATGTGTTGTGGTAACTTTAATTTTACAGAATGGACTTTCTTTTTTTCTACCCTAAATATCTATTTACACAAAATATTTTACGCTATCATTTTTAGTGAGGGATGTTATAATTAAATAAAAAAATAATTGGGAGAAAGCATATGTACTCAAAGAATTGGAAAACAAAGTTATTTATGATTGTTGTGATAGGGTTTATTTTTATTTTCGCAGGTTGTTCAACTAAAACAGATAAAAGTAAAACTGCAGCATCAGAATCAAAAGCTGCTGAAGTGGTAAAAAGCAAAACGAAAAAAATAGAAAAAAACGTAGAAACAATTTTAGCTGAAAAAGACAAAGATAAAAAATTATCGGAGTACAAAAAATTTGTTACTGAAGCTAATACTTACTCTAAGTTAGATAAGAAAGAGGAGAAAATCACTAAGATCTATACAGACTCCATGAAGAAGATCCAAACGAATTTTAAAGAACAAGACGATAAAGATTTAAAAGAGAATACATTGGATAATCTTGAAGAATCAACTGAAAAAGATCTTTCTAAAAAGATCACTACGCTAGATGAACTCAAAAAATGGATGCAAAAAGAGAGTACTGATATATATAGTAAAGCAGAACTCGATTCATTAATTAAAAAAATTGACGATACAATTACAACATATAAAAATCAACTAGAAAAAATAAAAATTGATAATCAAGAGGCTAAATCAACAGAACCTACAACAGAAAGTAGTGAGGTAACTACTTTGCAAGAGAATGCTTCTGAAGAACTACAAGTAGTACAAACTCATTTATTAAATTCTATTGAAGAAGCTGCTCAATATCTGGGACAAAAACTTCCGCAAT
Source organism: Enterococcus sp. BSD2780061688st2 D3 (assembly GCF_005844145.1). NCBI lineage: Bacteria > Bacillati > Bacillota > Bacilli > Lactobacillales > Enterococcaceae > Enterococcus > Enterococcus sp. BSD2780061688st2 D3. The sequence continues at coordinate 834 of NZ_SPHN01000028.1, read as the reverse complement.
CGGGCGGTGCAGGTGCGTTTGAAAATGGGCAACAAAATTCTGACGGCTCATTTACTTTTCATTATCAACTACACGGAGGGCCAGAAGGTATCACTTGGAACATCATTACAGTGAATAATAATGGTGAAATTATCCAAGATGATTATTTTAAAACTGTGCCAAATGAAGCAGCAAATAATAGTGCCTCTGCACCTAATCAAGCATCTATTTCAGAGTTAGAAGCTGCGCAACTTGCAATAGCTAAACACAATGAGTTAGGTAGACCTAATGCGACTGATGCTGGAACTGAAACTACAGCAGATGGCTATTATTTTTATTATATGGCCGATGGAACTGATCAAGTGTATAAATATTTTGTAAGTAATTCTGGTCAAGTTCAAGCAGAATAACATTGAAGAATTTAATAAACGCGAATTGTAAAATTAAGTTAGAAAAATAAAAAGGCATTTATGGTACACTCAAATTGTATTTCCGACGAAAGAAAACAAAGGAGTGTAACCATAAATGACCTACAAACATCTTACCATAGACGAACTGACAATGATAGAATCATATTATCTTCAACATAATAAGCCGGTTGAAATCGCTAACCGAATGGGACGTGCTATACAAACTATTTATAATGTAGTCAATAAGTTCAAGCAAGGTAAGACTGCTCTTGATTATTGGCACCAGTATAAAGAAAATAAGAAAAAATGTGGTAGAAAAGTCATTCAATTACCTGCTCATGAAGTAGATTACATTAAAGAGAAAGTCACTCTTGGTTGGACGCCTGACGTCATTATCGGGCGAAAAGAAAGGCCTGTTTCATGCGGTATGAGAACACTTTATCGT
>NZ_SPHN01000027.1:0-13010 GCF_005844145.1 Enterococcus sp. BSD2780061688st2 D3 | reverse complement strand
GAAGATAGTAGCCCACGGCTACAATAATCACATCCTGCTAAAATTGCTTTCCTTTAAAATGATTCATCGTCATTCCTCCTGCTATCTTTTTCTATTATTCTACCTTATTTGATAGTAGATTTAAAACTTTGCAACAGAACCAGAAATGAATATTGTAAAAAATGATTAGGTAGCGTTTATTAATCCATGTTCATAACTTAAGACTTTAGACAACATCCCAAAAGCAGAAGATTCTACTACGCCTGACAAAGTGATGACCTTTAGTGGCATGGGAAACATGGTCGCCATTGACGGCAAACAGTTCGACATGGACCGGATCGATTTACGCGCTAAGGTCGGGGAAAAGGAAGTTTGGGAGATTAAAAACACACGGGACATGATGGGTCAAGTTTTAGTAGAATGAAGATACCAACGAAATTGGAGGAGAAAGATTACGTGAAGATTTTAATTGTGGACGACGAAGCAAGCATTCTGGATATCGTGGAAGCCTATTTGAGTGCAAAAGGCTATCAAGTGTTTCGCGCTTTGAGCGGAAACGAGGCTTTAACAAAGGTTGATGTTGTCCAACCTGATTTGATTGTGTTGGATCTCATGCTGCCTGGTTTATCTGGCCTCGAAGTCTGTAAAAAAATAAGGGACTCCTCCACTGTACCGATTATCATGTTGACTGCGAAAACAGCCGAAAAAGATATCTTGGAAGGGTTAAGCCTGGGGGCTGATGACTACATCACAAAACCATTCAGCCCGAAAGAGCTGGTTGTTCGGGTCGAAACCGTTTTACGCCGTGTCCAACCAGAATACCGAGAAGAAAAGTGGTCTTTCGAAGAAGGTTTGCTGGTTATCTACCCGGATCGAAAACAAGTATTCAAACAAGCTGAAGAAATCATTTTGACCCCGACCGAGTATGCTTTATTAGCCCTTCTGGCCTCACATCCAAAGCGCCTATTTTCACGGGAACAGCTGCTGGACGCTGTGAAAGGACTCGATTTTGATGGAACGGATCGGGTGATCGATACCCACATCAAAAATATTCGTCAAAAAATTGAGGACGACACGCGCAACCCCTACTTCATCTTAACCGCATATGGAACGGGGTATCGATTTGGTGGTCAAAAATGAAGCGAACCATTAAATGGCAACTCTTGCTCTCGTTTGTTTCTCTGTCCTTTATCTTAGTGGGGACCTTCAGCTGGATAACACTAAACTTAATGGAAAGCCACTTCGAAGACTATGTGCGCGAAAGGCAAGAATCAGAGTTAACAGCATACCAGACTGAGTTAGAAAACTTCTATCGGAAAACGGGTACTTGGGCAGATGCCCCTCCAACAATCCAAAATATTGGACGCGATGCTCTCCAGAAAGGCATCATCCTAAAAGTATATGACCATGCTGGCAACCAAGTATGGGGCCCCTCTCCTTCAGAGGAAGAAGAGTCAAAAAATAGGATTCAAACCCACCTCCTAAATATGGAGCAGATAATGGGCGATATAGAGAGTGGCTACGTGCAGACAATCGTTCCCCTCGGTAGCGAAACAGACCCAATCGGTTCTCTCGAAGTGCAATCCGTTGGACCTTTTGCTTACACGGAACATGATGCGTTATTCCTTGCCGATATGAGGAACAACTTGATTTTTGTAGCGATTAGGTCCCTAATTATCTCCTTATTTTTCGCGTTATTGATTGCCAAAAAATTGAGTTCACCAATCGTCAGAATACAGAATTTTACGACGGAAATTGCGAAGGGTCACTACAGTCACCTGGCGATTGAGGAAACAGGGATTCAGGAAATTGACAGCCTCTTGGATTCCGTGGATGAATTGTCTGGGCAACTCCAACGCCAACAAGAGATTCGTAACCGCCTTTCCTCTGACATTGCACATGAAATCAGGACACCATTGACGACTTTGAAAGGCAATATTGAGGCCATGATTGACGGGGTCTGGGAAGTATCGGAAGAACGCCTCTACCACTGTTACGAGGAAGTTAACCGCATTGCCCGCCTGATTGGACAAATTGATCGGATCAATGAAATTGAAAGCCATGAAAGCCAGCTGCAGAAGTCATCCTTTGATTTGCTAGAACTTACGCAACAAGTTGCCGGCACCTTTCAAGCTTTGTTGATTGAGAAGGGCATTGAATGTGCCATTAACGGAGAAGTGGTTTTAATTTCTGCTGATCGAGATAAGATTCATCAAGTGGTAACTAATCTCTTGTACAATGCAATTAAATTTACCCCTTCCGGTGGCCACATTGATCTTCAGGTTTCCCAAATTAGTGGCGTAGCTTCCTTTAAGATAACCGATACCGGTCAAGGAATCCCTCCAAATGAAATCAATCAAGTTTTTGAAAGGTTCTATATGACTGAACCCTCTAGGAACAGGAAACTGGGTGGCCAAGGGATTGGTTTATCGATTGTTAAAGGAATTGTGAACGCCCACCATGGGAACATCTCTGTCGAAAGCACATACGGAAAAGGGACGACTTTTGTTGTCAGTCTTCCGCTAGAAAGCCACATAAAAGCATAAAAGAGGCACTCCCATTATGGTGGAGTGCCTCTTTTTTCCCTATTTGTTGGCAGTTTGATACATTTTGTTTGGCAAGGTTCTGCTTTTTTCACTGAGCCAGCACATCTATGTCTGACTCTTCTGGATTTTCAGTTACAATTTCAATTAATAATCGGTGAGGTAGATTGAGACTCGTCTCCCCAGGAGATTGAATCCAATCTCTTCGCACCGCAATCTGGTACGGACTGTTGTCTTCCTTATTTCGAATCCGTTCGCCGTCTATCTAGACAATATTATATTTACCGGGTGCCGGATAGTAGGTAATGAGTCTGTGTTCCTCATTTCCTGTCAGCAGGAAACGATCCACCTCTTCGCCATTAATCGAGATAACCGCGTAAACATTGTTATTATCATTATTCGTCTGTTGGACTGCAAAGATAGCCGTCGGTAAAAAAGACAAAACAATAAGGGGGAAGATAATAACGACATCAAAGGGTTTTACCATTTTTATGTACTTCGTTATTATTATTTTTCCTCCTTTTTTTATTTATCTTCTCGTCAGCAGTTTACTCCAAGTGCTTTTTACGCTTCAGGTATTCCTCTTCTGTCAGGTTTCCTTTGGCAAACTCTTTTTGTAGGACCTCCAAAGGCGTTTCTTTTTCAACCGTCCGATTCCCCTTATCGGAAACAAGTTTAATGAAAAGATACACCACAATAATCACTAGGATGATCCAAAATATTCCCATAAACATCATGTACCACATTCCGCCCCATGTCAAGCTGTTCCAATATTCCATCATGATAAAAACGCTCCTCTCTATATTTTAGACGTGGCCCATGTGATTTAGTGCTCTTCCTTCAGCTTCCATCCTTTTAGATAGTAGGCTTTTGGCGGATAATCCCGTCTACGGTAAATCCAAATGGCGATGGCGCCAACGAACAAGAGGAGGGACAACCCTTGGGACACCCTTAAAAAATCACCCATCCATAAACTGTCGGTGCGCATACCTTCGATAAAGAAGCGCCCCACCGAATACCAAATAACATAGCTGAGGGCCACTTCGCCTCGTCGCAACAAGTTTTTCCGATTCCTCAACATGATAATGATGGCAAAGCCTAAGAGGCTCCACAAGGACTCGTACAGGAATGTCGGATGGTAGTAGGTGCCATTAATTTGCATTTGATCAATAATAAACTTTGGCAGGTAAAGGTTCTCCAAAAAGGTGCGGGTCACCGCTTCCCCATGGGCCTCCTGGTTGATAAAGTTCCCCCATCGGCCAATGGACTGCGCCAACAGAACATAGGGCGCCAGTATATCGAGCATCAATGAAAAAGGGATCCCTTTTTTCTTCGTGAACCAGTACACGGCCAGCCCCCCTGCAATCAAACCGCCATAAATGGCAATGCCGCCTTGCCAAATGGCGATGATTTCAAGCGGTTTCTTGATATAATACTCCCATTGAAAAAGAACGTAATAAATTCTTGCTCCGATAAGTCCAAGGGGGATAGCCCACATTGCCATATCTGTAATGTCCTCTTCGCCCAAGCCTCTTTTCTTTCCTTCCTTAGAGGCAAGTGTGATAGCAAGCAACATAGCAGCCCCAATGATAATCCCATACCAGTAGACGGTGAATGGGCCAAAGGAAAACGCGACGCGGTCGATTGTTCCGACAATTGATTTCATAACTTACTCCTTACTGATTTTCATTCTGTATCCCGTTCGATAGTTATAAGCCCAAATAAGGCGCTGGATCGACCTGGATTCCGTTTTCGTATACTTCAAAGTGAAGATGGACGCCCGTGGAATCTCCGGTGGTTCCCATGATGCCCAGTTTTTGCCCCTGGGTCACTTGTTGCCCTGCCATTTGTAAGGTGAGCGCATCAATTTTTTATTGAAGTGCGATGGTCCCTGTTCGCAACTGCTCCTTCCTTGCTTCTAAACCATCCAACTTTACTTGTTGGCTGGTGCTTTCTCCATCTAATTCCCGCAGTTGCTTCTCAAGCTGCTCTTTCTCTTGTGTCAGGTCTTCAATACTTCGTGCATTTACATCCATAGGAAGGATGAGCAAACTCGATAAGAGTGGGATACTTATAAATTTGACAAGCTGCTTTCTGTCCATGTGTCCTCCTAGTTTCAGGCCAGGTGACGAATGTTAACGAATGTTGCCTGTTATTTCAATCATTATACCGTTACAACTATATGAGACAGGAACCTCCTTTCTTACTTTTATTGACTATACCAATGAATTATGTAGATTTTATGGAGTTGCCCCATCTCCATAAGAATCACATAATTTTTTGTTATTCTTATCTAGAAGATGAGAAATAATCTTTGTTCTCACTCATTTGGTTTGATTTTTGCTGGTTTCAGGGTTTGCCATTCATAATCTATTTCGTTTGTAGCATTGGCATAAAAATAAAAGAGGAGTGTTGAAGATGGAAACAATTATATTTGTGGTACTGATGGTGGTTGGACACATGCTCATGATGTTTCTCATGCCTGGTATGCATGGCGGTCATAACCATAAAGGACATGACCATACCGGCGACGCGGAGGATAAAAAGCGTCTGGAAGATGAAATCCAGCAATTAAGGGAAGAGCTGAGTGACACGAAAGCCCGATTAAACCAAAGAGAATGGTAAGGGGGCTGCTGTTTTGAGGCAAAAAATATTCTCCATAACTGGATTCATCATGATTTCGCTTTTCATCCTTTCCCTTTCCATCGCCGTCACCATCAACTTTACGCCGCTCTATTCGTTTGACATCGATTATTTGGAAATAACGGAAACGCTTAAAATGCCAAAGGAACAGATTTCAACAAATTACCGCATCCTCCTGAATTACCTGAATATGCCTTGGATAGCAGAACTTAACATGCCGGATTTTCCCAGTTCAGCGCGTGGGCTATTCCACTTTGTTGAAGTAAAAAAACTCTTTGCCTTAGATTACCTAATCCTATTGTTTTCCGGCGTAGGCACGTTTGGATTTGTGCGGTATCTGAATAGGATACAACAATCTTGGCAGCTCCTGCTCTACTTCCGCCGGGGAACCCTTATTCCCCTTGCTATTCTTTTGGCTCTCCTGGTTAGCTTCGACACGCTGTTCGTGCTGTTCCATCAAGTTTTCTTTAACAATGACGCCTGGCTCTTCAATGCCACTACTGATCCTATTATCTTAGCTTTACCTGCCGAGTTCTTTATGCACAGTTTCCTCTTGGCCTTTGGATTAATCGAAGTCTTCCTAATCCTGGGGTACTTCACTACTAAATATCGAATCTCTGCCCCAAGCCGTTGATTAAAAAGGTTATGGTTCATAAGAAAAACAGGGCTCTCCATCGAAAGCATGGGAGCCCTGTTTTTATCGAAAATTTATCGATCTATGATTTTCCTTATACAGCATACTGGCTGGTCTGACCCGATTCTGGAAGGGGGTCAAACCAGCCAGTGCTTTTTTCGTTCCTGCTTCGTTTTATTTCGGCTCTAATTTCAATGTCATAGCATTGATGGCAACAATTACAGTCGAAAGTGACATCAAGACGGCACCGACTGCTGGAGTTAATGTTATGCCAATTGGTGCTAGTATTCCTGCAGCTATTGGGATCGCGATAAAGTTATACCCTGCTCCCCAAACAAGATTTTCTTTCATCTTACGTGTGGTCTTCTGAGCCAACTCGATAAAGGATTCAATGTCGCCAGGGTCTGACTGTGTCAAGATGACATCGGCTGAATCCAATGCTACTTGAGTTCCGGCACCAACAGCTATACCAACGTCTGCTAATGCAAGAGAAGGTGCATCGTTGACCCCGTCACCGACCATGATAACTTTCTTTCCTTCTGCTTTAAGTTTTTCAACTAATTCATATTTGTCTTGAGGAGATTGATTAGCTAGATAATCAATACCTAAAATTTCTGCAGCTCCTTGAGCCGCTTTTTCATTGTCACCCGTTGCCATAATCGGCTGAATCTTGTTCTTTTTAAGGGCTTGTATTAAGTCTTTACTTGTCGGTTTTAATTCATCCCCTAAAGCTACAGCACCGATTGCTTCGTCGTTTTCTACTAAGACACTGAGGGTTGCTCCTTTTGGAATATCCATATCCAGATTACGTCTATATGCTTTTTGACTGATTAATTGATAACGATGTCCGTTAGCTTGACCTTCTACACCAGCGCCAGAAATAACATCAATCGAATCAAAACTTACTGGACGTATCCCTTGCTGTTCTGCGTAACTAATAATTGACTGAGCGATAGGGTGACTAGATCCACCTTCGATACCTGACAATAAGGCAACGATTTCATCTTTCGTATATTTATCATTAAAGAGTTCAACATCTAATACTTTAAACTCACCAGTTGTTAAAGTTCCAGTTTTATCTAAAACCATAACATCTGCGTTTGTAGTCAACTCCAAAGCGTCCCGGTCTTTCACTAATAATCCCCGGCTGGCCCCTAAGCTGGTACTACGAGCAGTCACCAATGGAATAGCCAGACCCAGGGCATGCGGACAAGCAATAACTAATGTGGTGACTGTAAAAATAACTGCCGTTGGTACATCAGCTATAATCATCCATATGACAAGGGCAATAAGCGCTACAATAACCGCAATATAAAAGAGCCATCCTGCAACTTTTTGTGCAAGATTTTCTGCTCGAGAAGATTGGCCTTGAGCTTGACTGATTAATGCCTGAACCTGAGAAATGAAGGACTTATCGCCCGTCTGCTTTATTTCCACATAGAGGACTCCGCCACCATTGGTTGATCCACCGATGACCTCATCTCCGGGATTTTTTTCAATTGGTTTCGATTCCCCAGTCACAAGCGCTTCGTTTACACGTGATTCTCCGCGAATAATGATACCATCAGCTGGAACATTTTCTCCTGCTTGAACACGGATAACATCTCCAATCTGAAGTTCAGACACAGGACGAGTCTCAATCGAATCGTCTTCTAAAACAACATGAGCATCTTTCGGCACCAACTCAGCCAATGCTTTTTGCGCGTCCCCTGCTTCACCCAATGCCTTCATTTCAATCCAGTGTCCTAATAACATGATTAAAATTAACGTTGCAAACTCAAAGAAGAAGTCCATGACATGTTCTCCGGTCACATATCGAGCGGCCACTGCGTAAACACTATAGGCATAAGAAACCGTTATTCCCAAAGTAATCAAGGACATCATGCCTGGAGCTTTTGAATTAAACTCATCTTTCGCACCCATGTAGAATGGTTTTCCGCCATAAATGTATAGAATTGTTGCCAATACAGCTGCTACAACGTCTGCATAAGGAAAAATAATTTGGAAAGGCAACTGAATATCCATCATAGGAGTAATGAGTAAGATTGCAATTCCTAATGGGAGTGACTTCAAGAAAATCTCCTTAAAGCTACCGTGATGGTGGTGGGCATGCCCTCCCATTGCGCCATGATCCATTTCATTGTGATCCATCGCACTATGATTCATCTTGCTGTGATCCATCTGACTATGTTCCATTTCATTATGGTCGTGTTTTGAGTGATCCATGTCGCCGTGATTATGATGACTATGTGACGAATGTTTTCTGTTATTACTCATTTTTAATTCCTCCTTATTATATTAGAGAATAATTTTAAAGTTTTAGAACTTTCTCATCTAACACTGCATATAATTCTCATGAAAAGGGTTCTATACTTTATCTCTATCTACTATCTATGAATAAATGGTATTCGTACTTTATGCACTTAATACTGAATAGTTAGTTTCTGCTAAAGCAGCATTGAGCGTTTCGGTATCAATCTCTGTTTGACTTTCAAGTACTGCTTTTTTAGTCGCTAAATCAACCTCTACAGATTCAACCCCTTCAATAGCTGAAAATCTTTCTTGTACCGTGTTCGCACAACCTGCACATTTTACGCCATCTAATAAGACTTCTTTTTTCATTATTCTATTCCCCTTTTTATTTTTTTATCTTCTCCTATTATATAGAATAGGAAGAAGTTTAAATCCCAAATAAGCTACGTGTTTTCTAAACAACTGCTGGTTTGAATCGTCTTAACCGTAAAGCATTGAGCAAGACCGATACGGAGCTGAAACTCATGGCGACTGCCGCAAACATTGGATTCATCAATGGTCCGCCAAAAATATGCAAGAGACCCATCGCAACTGGAATACCTACAAGGTTGTAAGCAAAAGCCCAGAACAAGTTTTGTTTAATGTTTCGTAGCGTTGCATGACTTAAATCAATCGCAGTCAATACAGCGGTTAAATCATTACGCATAAGGACAATATCAGCCGATTCAATCGCCACGTCTGTACCTGATCCAACTGCAATACCGATATCTGCTTGAGCTAATGCGGGTGCATCGTTAATGCCGTCTCCAACCATCGCTACCTTCTTGCCTGCCTCTTGTAGTTTTTTGACTTCCTCTGCTTTATCTTCAGGTAATACTTCACTTAATACACTGTCTATACCCACTTGCTTAGCAATCGCTTTGGCTGTACGTTTGTTATCTCCAGTAATCATGATTACTTCAACACCGCGTCTTCTAAGTTCTTTAACAGCCTTCATACTATTTTCCTTGAGTGTGTCAGCTACTGCGATAATTCCAGCTAGTTTTCCATCAACAGAGAGATACATCGGTGTTTTTCCTTCGTCTGCTAAACGATCGGATTCTTTTTCCATGCTTGATAAATCAATCTTTTGCTCTAGCATCAGTTTACGGTTTCCAATGTACATATCTTTGCCCTCAATTTCAACTCGAATCCCGTGTCCAGGAATCGCTTCAAAATGATCTGGTTTAGCTAATGTCATGTTCTCTTCTTTTGATTTCTGTACGATGGCTTCGCCTAATGGGTGTTCAGAACCTGTTTCACCGGAAGCTGCATAATATAAAAGATTTTCTTTAGTAATAAGAGGAGTTACCAAAATATCCGTCACGATAGGTTTACCTTCTGTCAGTGTCCCTGTTTTATCAAATACAATCGTGTCTAAATTATGAGTGGTTTCTAACGCCTCACCACTTTTTATCAAGACACCATGTTCTGCCCCTTTTCCGGTTCCAACCATAATACTTGTTGGAGTCGCCAAACCTAAGGCACATGGACAAGCAATGACAAGGGTTGTTATGATAACGGATAAAGTAAATATTCCAGATTGACCTGCAATTAACCAAGCAATCCCTGCTAAAACGGCTAATGCTATAACAATCGGTACGAAATATCTGGTAATGATATCGGCCATTCGAGCAATGGGTGCTTTAGACCCTTGAGCATCTTCTACTAATTTTATGATTTGAGATAGAGTTGTATCACTTCCCACTCGAGTCGCGCGGTAATCAATGGAACCATTTTTATTGATACTAGCCCCAATAACCTCGTCTCCACTTTCCTTTTCCACGGGGATACTTTCTCCTGTCAGCATTGATTCATCGACTGAAGTGCGTCCCTCGACAACAACACCATCTACAGGCATACTTTCTCCCGGACGAACTCGAATAACATCTCCTAAAGCGACTTCGTCCACAGTAATCTCTTGTTCCACACCATTACGTATCACTCGAGCTGTTTTAGGAACCAAGTTGACTAATTTTTCAATCGCTGAGGACATTTGCCCCTTTGATCGCTCTTCTAAAAATAACCCTAACGTATGAAGAGTTAAGATAACTCCAGTCACTTCATAGTAAAGTAAATCTGAAAAGTTCCCGTAACCTAAGCCAGCCCCGATCGTCGCTGCCAGACTGTATACAAAAGCGGCCGCGGTACCAAGGGCAATCAGGGAATCCATATTTGGGTGACCTTTAAATAAGGTTTTGAATCCCTTCTGGAAATATTCCCAGCTTACTACCATTATCGGCAAAGTCAGAATAAGTTGTAAAAGAGAAAAATTAAATGCATTTATCATTGGGTCAACGATATTTGGTAGAGGCATACCGACCATTGGACCCATGGATATAATTAGTAAAGGGATTGTAAATATAATGGATATCCCAAAACGATTTGAAAGTTGCTTCATTCTTTTTTCTTTTTTCTCACGCTTCTCTGCTCGTGAATTATCTTGAGTCTCAGTTGTTTCTAATACGGCTGCATAACCACTATTGGATACAGCACCAGTCACATCAGATACTGAAATTGCTGACGGGTTATAAGAAACTTGCATTTTTTCTGTCGCTAAATTGACTGAAGCTTTATCTACGCCCGACAACTTTCCGACAGCTTTTTCAATTGTCTGTGCACAGGATGCACAGGTCATCCCTTCAATTGCAAAGGTTTGCGTCGTTCCTTCTTGGGCAATCAGTTCATACCCTGAATTATCCACCGCTTTTTGTAGATTTTCTACCGAAAAAGTTGGTTCATCGTACTCTATACTTAACTTCTCTGTTGCTAGGTTCACGGAAGCCTGTGTGACCCCACGTACTTTTTTTGCCGCTTTTTCTACTGTCTGCGCACAAGACGCACAGGTCATACCTTCTATGGCAAACGATTTATTCTCCAATTTTCTCGCTCCTTATTCTCCATGATGATGTAAATGGCACTCGCATTGCCCTTCTGTACACTGACAATCCACTTCTTCTACTGCGAAAGCTTTTTTCATCTCTAATATTTCTTCTAGTCGCTGGATATCATCGAAGCTTAAGACATGATCTTCAATGATACTCCCTACTACATTCCCGACATTCTTTCGACAAATACGATCGAAAATATCGTTTGTAAAACTTCTTACCGCTTCTTTCTCTTCGATATTTGCCGAATAAATATATTTTCTACCTTCTTGTTCTGTATTCAGTGCGCCTTTTTCCACGAGTCGACCTAAGAGCGTTTTGGTTGTCGCTTGTTTCCAGTCCATTTTCTCTCCCAATGTAGAAATGACTTCTTTACTAGTCACTCGACCATTCGCCCAGACTACACGCATAACTTCCCATTCAGCATCGGTTATATGAAGGTCTACAGCTATAGTACTCATATTCTCTCCCCCTTTCGTTTACGCGCGTAAGCATTAATGCTAAATAGAGTTTACACTAGTAAACGATTATTGTCAAGAGTTTATGTAAATGAATAATTTGTGATTTATTATTTTTTATAACTTTTTAACTTTCGTTTCGATGCGACACGCCTGACGAAAATATGGATTATGTTTTAGTTCATTAATTAGGGATTGGTTCGTCGGACACTTCTCTGTTAAAAAAACACCGAAAATAAGCTTTTTCAGAATGTCGGCGGATAGACATCCCACTGTACGGGTTTTCTATCCCCCGATTTCATTTTGATTACAAATTTGAGCCTAACAGGCTCAAGGGGTCACAGCATCGCAAATTATTCATCTACAAACTATTTCAGCTTTAAACACAAAAAAAGCAAGGTGAGAGCCCTGCCTTTTTGCGTCTTTATCGGACTATAATTGTATGAGTAGCTCATTGGGAAGTACCATCTTAAAATCTAGGAGAATGATATACTACTCGCTGTCTATACTATAACTCGAATGTAAGTTCTGGTATATGAATATTGGAAGTTTTTTTGCAAAGATTTAGTTTTTTACAACAGAAGCTTCATAAATAGAATCCACTGCTTCTTTTAGTTTTGCATCAAAGTCTGCATCACTTTGATTAACAGATAAGTCCTGCGTAAGCGCCCGTGAAAAACTTGCTATAACATTGTCATTTTGACTAGGTATTTCGTTCGCTTCGTCTGTTTCATAACCACCTGATAAAGCAACAACACGTAAAACTTGTGAATGATCGGCTAATTCTTGATATAAATTAGCTTTCGTTGGGATAGTTAATTTCAACATCACATAATCATCAGTAGCTAATGCATCTAAATGGTTTTTAATGGATTGGTTTAAATATTCCTCAATTTGTTCTTTATCTTCAGAATGAATATTCACTTCAGGTTCAACGATAGGAACTAAGCCAGCATCAATTATTTCTTGAGCAACTTGAAACTGCTGGGTGACTGCATCATCGATGCCTTTTTCATTATATGAAAGAATGTTTGAACGCATTTTTGTACCAAACATATTTTGTTCTTTTGCTTGTTTAAGTAAATTATTAAGTCCTGGAATTGGCTTCATTAATTGTACGCCATGTTCTTCATCTGCAAGTCCTTGATCTATTTTAATAAACGGAACAATTCCTTTATCGCTTAAATAATCTCCAGCATACTGACCTTCTATCCTATTATTCATCGTATGTTCAAATAAAATCGCGCCAATAATTTTATCCGGAGTAAAAGATGGAGATGTGATGATTCGTGTACGCATTTTGTGAACAAGATCAAACATTTCATCGTCATTTGAATACTGGTCTTCACTGACCCCATAAGCATTCAGAGCTTTTGGTGTACTACCACCGCTTTGATCAAGTGCCGCGATAAAGCCGTCTTTATTCTTTATAGTATCAAAATGTTCTTGATTCATTGATAAATTCCCCTCCATAGATTTTCTGAAATTCCCATAGTGGTTCTGTTGCGAAGTTTGAAAATCAAACGCGCCCTCTCTGAACTCCAAATATCTTAGGCTGTTATTCCCATTAATA
>NZ_SPHN01000026.1:0-16949 GCF_005844145.1 Enterococcus sp. BSD2780061688st2 D3 | reverse complement strand
TCAATAGGTTCTTTTCAAACGACTTAGTTATCTTATCATGTGGTCACCCACACGTCAAGAACTTTTTTAAGTTATTTTCAGAAGTTATTCTCGGTAACTTTTGAACAAATAATAATATACCAACTAAACCCGTATCGGTCAACGACTTTCTTGTATTTTTTCAAGTTTTTTTCAACAACCGATCAATCATTATCCCTTTCTATTAATTGTTCGTATTTAAGGTAATATCTTTCGATTACTATTCGCTTTACTTATAATATCATTCGTTATTATTTATGGCCTGAAAGTTAGAATTTCCTTTTTGTTCAAACTTTTTTCACTGTTCTTTATTTTATAAAGCGTATTCCAAAAATCTTTTTTTATGACTATTCATATTTAAGCGTGAAAATACGAATAAGTATCTTATACTTCTTTACTCCTCTTACCTACAAAAAAAGAAGGAGAAAACCAATCAGGTCTCTCCTCCTATCTTATTGTTAACGCATTGTTGGGAATAATAAAACGTCTCGAATCGATTGAGCATCTGTCAAAAGCATCACTAGACGGTCGATTCCGATTCCCAGACCGCCAGTAGGTGGCATACCATATTCTAACGCTTCTAAGAAGTCTTCATCTACACCATGTGCTTCGTCATTTCCTAATTCACGTTCTTTTTCTTGTGCTTCAAAACGTTCTCTTTGATCGATTGGATCATTTAATTCAGTAAAGGCATTCGCAAATTCGCGCCCAACGATAAATAATTCAAAACGATCTGTAAAACGTGGGTCTTCTGGATTTTTCTTTGCTAACGGAGAAACTTCTACTGGATGACCATAAACAAAAGTAGGTTGTGTCAATGTTTCTTCAACGAAAGTCTCGAAAAACTCATTGATGACATGACCAACACCCATTGCTTCTGTTACTTCTACATCATGTTCTTTAGCAATAGCCAATGCTTCTTCCAGCGTCATTTCTTTCCAGAAGTCGACACCCGTTTTTTCTTTGATCGCATCTACCATGTGGATACGTTTAAAGTCACTCTCTAAATCAACATCTTGTCCGTCATAAGTGATCTTAGCTGTACCAAGTACTTTCTGAGCCGCATTACGAATAATACCTTCTGTCAGATTCATCACATCTTGGAAATCTGTATAAGCTGTATAAGCTTCTAGCATCGTAAATTCTGGATTGTGTGTTGTATCGATTCCTTCATTACGGAATACACGACTGATTTCATAGACTTTTTCCATACCACCGACAATTAGTCGTTTCAAATGAAGTTCTAGTGCAATACGTAGGTACAAGTCAATATCCAATGCATTATGATGTGTAATAAATGGACGTGCTGCAGCACCACCGGCTTCATTGTGCAATACAGGAGTTTCTACTTCTATATATCCATTGCCATCTAAGTAGCGACGGATCTCACTGATGATTTGACTGCGTTTCATGAAGCGGTCAAAACTTTCACGATTACTGATCAAATCTAAATAGCGTTGGCGGTAACGTTGTTCGATGTTCGTCAATCCATGGTATTTGTCTGGTAATGGGCGTAGTGCTTTTGATAAAATGACGATCTCTGAAGCTTTGATGGAAACTTCTCCAGTGTCCGTCTTCATGATCTCACCCGTCACACCAAAAAAGTCACCTAGATCAGCGTGTTTGAATACATCGTAAGCTTCGTCTCCTACTTGGTCTTTCCGTACATAGATTTGGATTTGACCTTCACGATCTTGTAAATGTGCAAAACCCGCTTTACCTTTGCCGCGTCTTGTCATCATACGTCCTGCTATGCTAGCAGTTAATCCCATCTCTGCTAATTCTTCTTTTGTTCTTGGATCAAATAGTTCATGTAGTTCTGCTGAATTGTGTGTACGTTCAAATCGCTTGCCGAAAGGATCAATCCCATTTTCTCTCAATTGCTCCATTTTTTGACGACGAACAAGCATTTGATCATTTAAATCTTCTACTTGATGTTGTTGTTCCTGTGTCACAAAAGTTCCTCCATTCTCATGTTATTCTCTTCCCTATAATGCCAATGAAACACAAAAAAAGCAAGCCGAACTTAAATTTTCGGCTTGAAAATTAACGAAAAACTCAGAAAAACATGTCATCAACTCACAGATATTTTTTCTGTTTTCTCTAAAAAGCCATCCAATAAATCATTGATTTCTGTTTGTTTTTCAGAGTGGTTGATTGCAACTTTGACTTTCGCCGCTCGAGAGACTCCCTTCAAATAATAAGAAGCATGTGTCCGAAATTCACGACAAGCAATAACTTCCCCTTTTAGATCAACTAAACGTTTCAAGTGGAGTTTTGCTGTCTCGATTTTTTCACGAGGCGTTGGTTCTGGAATCAATTCACCTGTCTCTAAATAGTGTTGGGTACGATGGATCATCCAAGGGTTCCCTAATGCGGCACGGCCGATCATTACTCCGTCTGCCCCCACATATTCCAGCATTCTTTTTGCATCTTCAGGTGTTTTGACATCTCCATTCCCCATAAAAGGGATCGTCAATTGGCTTTTGACTTCTTTCAAGACTTCCCAATCTGCTTTTCCTTCATACATTTGTACCCGTGTACGCCCATGCATGGCGATCGCACTTGCACCAGCTGACTCAGCAGCTAATGCATTTTGAACAGCAAATACATGTTGTTCATCCCAACCGATCCGCATTTTTACAGTTACAGGTATATCGACAGCAGAAGAAACCGCATGGACCATTTCATAAACTTTATCTGGATCTAACAACCACTTCGCGCCTGCTTCCGCTTTGATGACTTTGTTGACTGGGCAGCCCATGTTGATATCGATGATATCAGCAGCGGTATTTTCTTGAACGAATTGTGCTGCTTCGACTAATGTATCTTTATTTCCGCCGAATATCTGTAAACTTAAAGGATGTTCTCCTTCTTCTATATGCAGCATCTCTAAGGTTTTCTTATTCCTAAAATGGATGCCTTGATCGCTGATCATCTCGCAGACAACTAACCCAGCGCCGAATTCTTTTACAGTTACTCGAAAAGCGGAGTTGGTGATTCCAGCCATCGGTGCAACGACTACACGATTGGGAATTTCCACATTGCCTATTTTCCATTTATGTTCCACTTAGTTTCCTCCTAATGCTTCTTCTTTGAGTGCTGTCAATTCATCCTCACTGTATTCATACTTATTGTTACAGAACGAACAAACTGCTTCTGCGCCATGGTCTTCGTCGATCATCGCTTGAATTTCATCTGCCCCTAATGCAATGATTGCCTCACCAAATTTTTCTTTGGAGCAATCACACTTGAATTGAACAGGTAGCTTTTCTAAGATATTCAACTCTTCTGTCCCTAGCAACCCTTTTAAGATTTCTTCTGGCGTTAATCCCTCATCTAGCAATGTAGAGATTCTAGGTGTTTTCTTTAATTGTTCTTCGATTTGAGTGATGGTTTCTTCATCTGCACCAGGCATGATCTGGATCATGAAGCCACCAGCCGTTTTGATACTATCATCTGTGTTGACTAGAACACTCAAACCAACAGCAGAAGGAATTTGCTCTGAAATAGCTAAATAATAAGTAAAGTCTTCTGCTATTTCTCCGGAAACGATAGGGGTTTGACCAGAAAAAGGTTCTTTCAGTCCCAAATCTTTCGTGACACTGAACATCCCTTGTGTTCCTACTGCGCCACGTACATCGATTTTCCCTACTTCATTTAAAGGTAAACTTAAATGCGGATTTTGAATGTAGCCTTTTACTTCCCCTTTTCCATTCGCGTCGACTACGATGCCCTTCGCTGGTCCGTCCCCTTGAATGCGGATCGTCAACTTATCATCGCCCTTTACAGTTGCGCCTAGTAGCAAACCGCCCACTAATGTCCGACCTAATGCGGCAGAAGAAGTATGCCATGTATCATGACGTCTTTGTGCTTCCGCTACAGTATTGGTTGCTTGAACAGCATATGCTCGCACAAATCCATTATGTGCTAAAGCTTTAACTAAATAATCTTCCATTTTATGTACCTCATTTCCCGATTTTAAACTCATAGTGAATCATACTAGTTACGCTCATTTTTTTCAACTGATGGAATTGAACTTAACCTATGATTAATCAAATGAGCGTGGGACAAAACTAAAAATCAGTTTTGCCACAGACTCTAACTCCGAATAAACGGTGGGAGCAGAAGCAGGGACTTCTAACTACTATTTTAATTAAAAAAAGAGCTATGACTTTCGTCACAGCTCTTTCGTATTATTTGTTATGATCGTCAGAATCGTTTGGTAAAGTAGCATCATGTTCTTCTTTAGCTTCTTCGTTCAATTCTTCTTTATCATGTTCAAAATTTTCTTTTTCTTCCGCTTGTTTTTCAGCATCTTTTTCTTCTAAAGCGCGTTTTGCTTCTTCAAAAGTTTGTGCTTCTTTTTCGCTTGGATAGTTATCCGATTCTGAACCTTCTGGCATTACGCCTTTTTCAAATAAAGATTTGATTGCTTTCGCGTCCAATGTTTCGAATTCTAGAAGTTTTTCAGCAATCAATTTGTGTTGCGCACGGTGTGCTTCGATGATTTCATGCGCTTTTTGATGTGCTTCCATCAAAATCTTGCGTACTTCTTGATCGATCTCAAATGCAACTTGTTCAGAGTAAGCTTTTGTTTGACCGTAATCACGACCTACAAACACTTGATGGTTTCCTTCATATTGAACTGGACCTAAGCGATCGCTCATCCCATATTCAGTGACCATACTTCTTGCTAACGCTGTTGCTTGTTCAAAGTCATTTGAAGCGCCTGTCGATTGAACATTGAAGATGATTTCTTCTGCTGTTCGTCCACCTAGCAAGCCAACGATTTGTTCAAACATGTCTTCTTTTGTCATCAAGAATTGGTCTTCTTTTGGCAATGCGATCATATAACCGCCTGCACGCCCACGTGGAATGATCGTTACTTTATGCACGACACGTGCACGACTTAAGACTAACCCAACGATAGTGTGACCTGCTTCATGGTATGCCACCATTTCGCGTTCTTTTTTGCTGATTACGCGGTCTTTCTTAGCTGGACCTGCAATCACGCGATCTTCTGCTTCATCGACATCTGAAGCATCGATTTTTTTCTTGTTACGGCGTGCCGCTACTAAAGCAGCTTCGTTCAAGACGTTTTCTAAATCAGCACCAGCAAATCCTGGTGTTTGTTGTGCAACAACTTTTAGATCAACATCATCTGCTAAAGGTTTATTTCTTGCGTGAACACGTAGGATCGCTTCACGACCTTTCACATCTGGACGACCGACTAAAATTTGACGGTCAAAACGTCCTGGACGTAACAATGCTGGGTCCAATACATCAGAACGGTTGGTTGCGGCAATGACGATAACTCCTTCATTCCCATCAAATCCATCCATTTCAACAAGCAATTGGTTCAAGGTTTGTTCGCGTTCATCATGTCCGCCACCCATACCTGCACCACGTTGACGACCTACAGCATCGATTTCATCGATAAAGATGATGGCCGGAGCATTTTTCTTCGCTGTTTCAAATAAATCACGTACACGGCTTGCACCGACACCGACAAACATTTCAACGAAGTCTGAACCAGAAATAGAATAAAATGGTACACCGGCTTCTCCGGCTACTGCCTTGGCAAGTAATGTTTTACCAGTCCCTGGAGGTCCTTCTAAAAGAACACCTGCTGGGATACGCGCACCTAGCTCAACGAATCGTCGTGGATCTTTTAAGAACTCAACGACTTCGACAAGTTCTTGTTTTTCTTCTTCCGCACCTGCGACATCAGAAAAACGTACACGGTTGGCTTTTTTGTCTGCTTCTTTGGCTTTTGATTTACCAAAGTTCATGACACGGCCGCCACCGCCTCCACCGCCGCCTTGTTGACCCATCATCATATAGAAGAAGAAAATGATGATCACAATCGGCAAGAAGCTAAGTAACAAGGAGACCCATACGCCGCTGCTTGACTCTTCTTTGACTGTCGTCGCGACATTCTTTTCTTTCGCTAAATCAGTTACCTGACTCAGTGTTGTATCATTCGGTAAAATGATCGTTGTAAAATGGGTAGTTGTAGTATCTGTTGAACCTAAGATAGATAGACCGCCGCTATTAGCGACTTTCTGTTGCTCTTTGTATTCACCAGTGATTTTATATACACCATTTGCAGGTTGCACTTCAAAGTTCTTGATTTTACCTGCTTGTAATTGTTCTGTGAATTTTGAGTACTCGATATCTGACGATCGTTGGCCATTGTTACCAAAAATAAAGTATACGACCATTACCATCGCTAAGATTACGAGGACATAATACAAGGCATTTTTCATCATGCCATTGTTCTTTTTGTTCATAGTTGCCCTCCCTATGCGTTATTTTAAATTAGCATTTTTTTTATCAATCCTGACCATTCTATTGTAACACAAATCACAACAGATACAGCATTAATTTGATTGATAAACGCTTGGTTTCAATACTCCGATATAAGGTAGATTGCGATAAGCTTCTGCATAATCCAAGCCATATCCTACCACAAATTCGTTTGGCACATTGAATCCAACGTAGTCTGCTTCAATATCTACGACTCTTCCTTCTGGTTTATCAAGCAATGTCACGATCTTCACTGAGTTTGCTTTACGATATTTAAAAAGATCGACTAGATAAGCAAGTGTTCGTCCGCTATCAATGATATCTTCAACAATCAACAGATCGCGGCCTTCGACATTTGTATCTAAGTCCTTCACAATCTTAACTTCACCAGATGAAACAGTGGCATTACCATAACTTGAAACATCCATGAAATCTAATTCTAAATACGCATCGATTGAACGTATGATATCTGCCATGAATGGGACTGCACCTTTTAAGACACCAACTACTAATGGATTTGAATCCTTATAAGTTTCTGTCAATTCTTTGCCTAGTTCTTCACAACGAACTTGTATCTCTTCTTTTGTAATCAAAACTTTCTCAATATCCTTTTCTAACATCAGGTTCTCCTTCCAGTTGCTTCTTTTTGATATTTGTAAAGAAGTATGTAGTGTATTTTATCAGTTTCTACACCAATACTCAAATGGGAATAGGTAAAAGGAAGCAAACTAATTATTTTTTTTTGCTCATCTTTAACCACCCACGCATCTTTTCTTTGCAGATCAGGTATTTTCTTGTCAATAAAATACCTAGACACTTTCTTTGTCAATTTTTCATTTAGCTGTATGCGATCGCCCGCTTGTCTTTTTCCGATGAACAAGGTTTGCTGAGGTTCCAACCAGACATCATGAGAAAATTCTTCCCAATCGTCGATACATCTAAATCCTGCCACTTCATCAGGCGTGAATAGACCTACCCATGCCTTCTCATTTAATATGATCTGCTTATGTGGTTCTATTTCGATAAATCGATCGATTATTTCCACAGATTCATTCTCCACATCGTTCTTTCTTACCAAAGCGATCTCTTCATAGACCCGTTGGAATACCCATGAACGATCAAGAGTTAGTTGCCATTGTCCTTTCGGTCGATCAACTTGCTCTAATAGTTGGTCGATTTGCTGTTCATTGATAAAAAGGTTTGTTTTTCTGTTCGCCCAATCGAATAGCGTATACAAAAAATAGTACCGCTCTTCTAGTGACATCTCTTGTACTACTCTCCATGGAAAAACAAAACCATCATGCGTTTCTTTGACCTGTTCTTCGATTACTTTTTTCATTTGTTTCTTGATTAATTGATCTGCCCAAGTAATTTGTTGCGCAAAACGTTGGAAATGTGCCAAAACTTGTGGATTTTCTTGTTTTAATTGGGGAATCACTAAATGCCTGATTCGATTTCTTTGAACATTCAGTTCCTGATTGGTCTGATCCTCAAAATAAACAAGCTTTTGTTCTGCGGCATATTCATACAATTGCTCTTTACCAAAGCTTAGAAGTGGGCGGATCAGCTGGCCATTTGAAAAACGTTGACTTTCTTTGATTCCTGCAAAAGTTCCTAACTGTCCCCCACGCACTATCTTCATTAAAATCGTTTCCATTTGATCGTTTCCATGATGCGCAGTCATCACTACTTGATAACCATCTGTATGCATGATTTTTGCAAACGTGTGATAACGAAAGGCTCTTGCAGCAGCTTCGATGCCCTTTGTTGCCGGTTCTTTCCATGTCTCAAGGATAAACGGGATCTTTCGTTCCTGACAATAGGCTTTTAAGTAGGCTGCTTCATCTGCAGATTCTAGTCTTAATTGGTGGTTGATGTGCACCACACCCAAAGAAAAGGCTACTTCTTTTTTAGCTGCAAGCATCAAGTCAAGCAACACCATGGAATCAACTCCCCCAGAAATCGCCAACAGTACATGATTTCCTTTGGCTAGATATCCTTTTACTTTACCTTGTTCGATAAACATTCGTTGCATCTCTGCTGATACTTGGTTTTTGATCGACACATCCATCACTTCCTTTCACTTACACTTTTTCGATAATGGCCGCAAAAGAAAAAAAGAGCGGACAATAGTCTGAAACAATTGCCTGCCCCTTCATTTTCATTTGTTTTAGCTGCGACGTCCGCCGCGACCACCACGTTTGCCTTCAGTGTTACGTTTCAAGGAAGTCAATCGATCATCACTGTCTTTTAAAAATGAACTCATTAATGAATCAAAATCTTCTTTGTGATTGTTAGAAGATTGACTGCGAGAAAAAGGTTTTTTCTGTGTTGCACGGCCACGATTATCTCGTGTGTCACGTGTATCCCGTGTATCTCGTGTATCTTTTTGATATCGTTTTGGACGTTGTTCTTCATTCGATTCAGCTGGTTGCTCTTGCGCTTTACGGATAGATAGCCCAATCTTACCATCATCATTTACAGAAATAACTTTGACTGTTACTTCATCTCCAACACTTAAAACGTCGTGAATATCTTTGATATACCCATTTGATACTTCACTGATATGAACTAAACCCGTTTTACCAGCTCCTAAATCAATAAATGCCCCAAAATTTGTGATTCCTGATACTTTTCCTTGCAGTTTTGCTCCTACCTCGATTGACATAAAAAAAATGTTCCTCCTAATTATTAACCTATTTATAATACTGCTTATTTTGCAGTTGTTGAACTAGTTGATTGATTTGTTTCAGCCGTTGAACTATCGGTAGCCGGTTCTAATATTGGGTAAACTTTTTCGCCTTCTTTGGAATAAAAGAATTTACTTCTCGCAAGTTTCGCCACATAATCATCATCTTTTAATAATGAAACGTCTTCTTTGAGTTGATCAACATCCGTATTGACTTGACTCATCTCCGTATTCGCTTCAACTCTTAAATCGTTTAATCGATCCATTCTTTGCATATCACGAAAAATTTGAAATCCTAACACTGCGAAAATAACCAAAGCGCCGATGAAAATGGCTGCTAACCTACGTCTTCGAAAAATCAATTGGCGTTGTTGTTGTTGAAATTCAGCATACTTTTTCTTTGCATACTCTGTGTCTAAAGCAGCAATTTTGTTGCTTTTTTTCGTCACTTCACTTCGCTCCAATCTTTTTTTGATTGTCCTTCTCATTATACCAACATCAAGATGGCTTGTCTAATCAATTTCTTCACTGTTTTTCGTGCGGGTCTCAGTTAATAGTTCATACATCTTCTGTGCATCTTCTTTTTTCGTTGACTCGTGTAATTCTACCACTTTTACTTCCATTGTTTTGTTCCCAAATTGAATCTTCATTATATCACCGACTTTGACGTCACTAGAAGACTTCGCTAGCTTGCCATTGATTTGGATTCTCCCTTTATCTGCCACTTCTTTTGCTACTGAGCGACGTTTGATGATTCGAGAGATTTTAAGAAATTTATCTAATCGCATAGTTTTTCCTCACTTTTTAAATTGTTTGTTTATCCTTAATATTTTTTTACCAAAAGGCAACATCAGCCATTCTCTGACCGTAAACAGTCGCGTCCAGATCACCGCATTCACAAAAATAAATGCGCCGATAATCACACCGACTAGACTGACTAAGAAAGCCGTTGAGCGGTGTTGGATCGGGCCAAAAAACAGCATCAATAGACCATAGTATAAAAATAAGGATAGGATCATCCAGCCTAAACACTGGATCAATTTTTTACCGAATTTACGTTCTTTCCAAAAGCTGTTGATGTCTGCTTTTTCAGTGTGGACAAAATACCACAATGTTACAGCTAACCCTAGTAGCGTAGATAGACTAGCGCCCACTGTTCCCAAACGTCCTGTCAATAAAGGCGTAGCTAATGCTTTTGCTAGAAGCCCCCAGCCCGCTCCCTTCAATGAAGGTCGGAAAGAATTTTTGCTTTGAGCAATGCTTTGATACGCTTGAATAACTGCTGTTAGTGCAATCGAAAATACAAACAACACAAGGGCAGCGTTTCCCGCATAATCTTTGAATAGTGCATAGTTGATGTAGGGAAGCAACATCGCCAAACCGACTGAAGCAGCTAAAGCTAACGCCGTAGTCAGCCGCAAATAGATTTTCGCTGTCTTTAGAAATTGACTGGGAACGGAGCTCATTAAATAACGTGTTAATGCTGGTAAAAATGTGGCACTTAATGCTGTTGCAATAACTAGACCTAGTTGGACCAAAGGCTGCCCTCGATCATACACTCCTTTAGCGATTTTCGCACTTTGTTCAGTCAATCCATAGACCTCCAGTGCATTTTTGACAAAAAACGAATCGATCAACTGAAAGAAGATCAATAGACCACTATAAATCGACACCAACCCGCCTTCGATAAAAAAGCGGCGTATCAGTGGTTTTGGTGGCCGATTAAAGATAGAAAAATGTCGAAAGCTTAATGCACCACCATGTATTTTTTGTTCATAATAGTGTAAAACACCATAGGCACAAAGCCCACCAAGAACCGCTCCGCTCATCGCTGCTGTTCCCGTTTGATAGACATTCCAGCCTAACATCCGAAAAGCGAGCGCACTACAAACGATGATCGACACGCGAACGAACTGTTCGATGACTTGAGAAACCGCAGTGGGTTCCATCAAGAAGCGTCCTTGAAAATTTCCTCGATAAAAAGAAAGTCCTGGCATCAGCAAAAAGGTGAAGGAGACGATCTGGATCAACGGCTTCAACTGTAGATCCCCCATCATAAAAGCAATCCACCGACTAAAGGAAAAGGTGAATAGCCACAATAAAACACCTGTCCAAAAGACTAAAGGATATAGTTTTTGTAATCCCGCTTTACGCTGTAATGGATCTTTTCTTTCTGCAACATATTTAGAGATAAACTGAGGAAGACCAGACAGTGCTAAGGTCATGGCAATTCCATAAATAGGATAAACTTGTTGGTAAACATAAAATCCTTCATCGCCGACTAAGTTTTGCAGTGGGATGCGGTACAAGGCACTTAATACTTTCGCTATAAAAGAAGCGAGCGTGAGTACAAATGCGCCTTGCATCACTTTACGCATTTCTTTATGGTCCAAAGCGTCTGCTCCTTCCTATGCTACAGCATATTTTTGTTCACGTAATGCTTTCACAAAACGTTGGATCTCTTGCATCCAGCTCGCAGTATCTGTCGCTTTGGGAATCGTTAATCGGATCACCATTTTTTCCTTTTCAACACCTAGACTGGCCTTTAATTTTGTGGCTGTCAGTGCTTCAAAAAGTTGTTCCACCGTATAACGTTTTGTTCCAACCTTGCTCAACGTAAAGACTAGTTTTTGCTCTTGTTTGCGAATCGTTTCGATCAATGCACGATCGCCATCCATTTTGATCTGACCGATCGTCAATAAATGAGCGACCTCTTCAGGATATTCACCAAAACGGTCCAACAGATCATCTTCTAGCTCATCAAGCATTTCTTGTGAGTCAAGTTCTCTGATACGTTTATAAATTTCGATTTTTTGTCGTTGATCAGAGACGTATTCCTCTGGTAAGTAGGCATCGACACCAAGATCGATCTCAACTGATGTTTTTTCGACTTGATTATTTTTCCCTTGTTTTCGTGAAACTGCCTCACTCAACATTTGAGAATACATATCAAAACCAACAGCATCGATAAAGCCATGTTGTTGGGCACCTAAAAGATTCCCCGCTCCTCGGATCGATAAATCACGCATCGCGATTTTGAACCCTGAACCTAATTCCGTAAAATCTTTGATTGCTTGTAGCCTTTTTTCGCTCACTTCATTAAGGATTTTTTGCTGTTCATACATGAAATAAGCGTAGGCGACACGATTGCTACGCCCGACACGTCCTCGTAACTGATAAAGCGTAGACAAGCCCATATAATCGGCATTTTCCACAAATAATGTATTGGTATTCGGGATATCGACACCTGTTTCAATGATCGTGGTCGTGACTAGCACATCATACTGTCCTTCGATAAAATCAAACAGCGTATTTTCTAATTGTGCTTCTGTCATCTGCCCATGAGCAAATCCAATGCGGGCTTCTGGTACCAACGCTTGTATTTCTTCTACTTTACGTTCGATTGTTTCGACACGGTTGTATAGATAGAAAACTTGTCCGCCTCTTCCCATTTCTCGATGGATTGCTTCTCTGATTGCGCCGGGATTTTTCTCCATAACATAGGTTTGGATCGGATAACGGTTCGCTGGTGGGGTCTCGATCACTGACAAGTCCCGAACACCCAACATCGACATATGCAATGTTCGCGGGATCGGTGTTGCTGTCAATGTCAATACATCCACTTGCGCACGCAATTGTTTCAATCGTTCTTTATGTTTTACACCAAAACGTTGCTCTTCGTCAACAATCAATAGGCCTAAATCACTAAATTCTATATCTTTCGAAAGAATTCGGTGCGTACCAACGACAATATCGATTTGACCCGTGCGTAATTGTTCGATCGTTTCTTTCTGTTGTTTCCTTGTTCTAAATCGACTTAATAAGCCAATGTTGACAGGAAATCCTTCAAAACGTTCAAGCATGGTCTCGTAATGTTGCTGTGCCAAAATCGTAGTAGGGACCAGAAAGGCTACTTGCTTACTTTCCTTGATGGCCTTGAAAGCTGCCCGTAAGGCAACTTCGGTTTTCCCATAGCCCACATCCCCTACAAGCAATCGATCCATCGGTTTTTCTTTTTCCATATCACGCTTGATCTCAGCTGCACTTCTTAATTGGTCATCTGTTTCAGAATATGGAAAAGCATTCTCGAATTCTTTTTGGTACCCATCATCCGGTCCAAAAGCATACCCTTTTTCAGATTCTCTGGCTGCATAAAGTTTAATCAGATCATCTGCGATATCTTCGATTTTAGAAGACACTTTTCGTTTTGTCTTCGTCCATTCACTTCCACCTAATTTATTGATACGTGGTGCTTTCGATTCAGAAGCAACATATTTTTGAATAAGGTTCAATTGTGTGACTGGTATAAAGAGCTTGTCGTCATTTTGATAAAGAATCGTCATGTAATCTTGATGGACCCCGTCCACTTCCAACGTTTCCATACCGATATATTTACCGATCCCGTGATTCGCATGGACGACATAATCTCCAGCTTTAAGTTCATTGTAACTTTTTAGGCGTTCTGCATTGGTTACTGTTTGTCGCCGAGTTTGTTTTTTCGTTGTTTTTTGGAAAATCTCTTTTTCCGTGATCGCAACGATTTTTTCTTGTGGCAACTCAAAACCAGTTTGTAAGGCACCTTCTACTAATTGAACTTGTCCGCGGATCAATTTGTCTTGTTCCGTTTCTACTACTAATATCTCCTCATCCCGAAGCATCTGTTCTGCTTTTTTTATCCGCTCTTTTGTCGGGATAAAGATAACAACCGTTTGCCCCTGTTTTCGCCAACGATCCATTTCGGTTTTTAATAGTGGCATCTGTCCGAAAAATTGTTGCATCGTGCGATATTGGAAATTATGGATAGCTTGAAAACGTAAATTGCCCATTCCTTTTTGGAAAAGTGCAAAAAAAGTAGTAATAAATTTTTCTTTTTGAACAAGTTTATGCACATCGCTGACTAATACCTGTTCAGAAAATACACGGAGTTCACTGATCTTTTGCGTTTGCCATTCTGCAGCTTCACGTTCCATTTCTCGATTTGTTTCCATGATTCGTTGATAATCGTCTACAATCAACAAGCTGTTAGTTGGAAAATAATCAAGGATCGTCGTTTCTGTTTGATAAAGCAGATCTGCATAAAATTTAGCTTCTTCCGTTGGGTTTCCCGCTTGCCACTGTGAAACCAATTGGCCAAAGTAATCTTCTAAAAAGGCACGATCTGTTTTTTCAGAAGTAGTTGCTAATTTCTTTTCCAATAATGTTTCAACCTGATTGATTCCGTGAAGCAAATCCTCTTGCCCATATACTTGTTCACTCGTAGGGGCGATCCAGACTTCGTTTATTTTTTCGATCGAGCGCTGTGTATCTGGTTCAAAATAGCGCATGGAATCAATTTCGACATCGAACAGTTCAACGCGGACAGGATAGTCAATGGTTAGTGGATAGATGTCGATAATGCTTCCACGTATGCTGTATTCACCAGGTTTTGCCACCATTTCTACCCGCTCATAGCCCATCAATGCAAAATGCTGCGGAAGATTTGCGAGATCGATCTCTTCACCGACTTGCCAGTTCAGTTGTGCTTGTTGCCAAGTTTTTGGTTGAGGTAATCGTTTATGAAGAGCCGCTACTGGCAAAAGGTAAATACCCGGTTGCTTTTGTTGTAGCGCATTTAGAGTAGCCACTCGTTCTCCTCGTGCTTCTGGAGAGGAGAACGCCATTTCTGCAGACAGTACTTCATCTACTGGAAATGAATGGATCTGTTCTGCTGGCAAAACATGCTGAAGATCTTCAGCCAACTGATTTGCATAATAAAGATTAGGCATCAAGACAATCAGATTTTTCTTTGTTTTTTTGAATGCGCGTGCGAACAACAATGTTTTTGCTGAGCCCGCTAATCCTGTAACTAGTTGTCTTGGTGTCTTCTCTTCTAATTGGTTGATCCATTCTTTGACTTGCGGATCTTTCCCAATCATTTGGATGATATCCATTACTTTTTCTCCTTCCTTAATTGAATTGATTCATCGTATCGATAAACGAATGTCCTTCAAGCATGAATTCTAACGCTTTAACGGATTGATCAATACTTGCTTCGATCAAAGGCTGTGCCTCTTTACTAAATGGACTCAACACATGTTGCACCACGGTTTTCTTTCCTTCAGGTCTACCGATCCCAACTTTGATCCGATCAAATACATTCGTATTCAAATGCGAGATGATGCTTTTTATGCCATTATGACCACCAGCGCTTCCTTTTTGACGCAATCTGATTTTTCCAAGTGCAAGATCCAAATCATCGTACACAACGACTAATTCGTCTGGATAGATGCCAAAATAAGTCATCAACGGCCCTACAGCACGTCCTGACTCATTCATAAATGTTTGTGGTTTGACTAAAAGGATTTTTTCGCCATTGTAGAAAAATTCAGCGACCTCTGCTTTAAATGTATTTTTTTTAAACATTGCTTGATGTTCTTTCGCCATACGATTAACGACCATGAAGCCAATATTATGTTTTGTTTGTTCATATTTCGTTCCAGGGTTTCCAAGCCCAACGATCATTTTCATTGTTCATTCCACCTAATCTAAAAAGCAACACAAAAGGCTGGAGCGCAAATAAAGCAATCCAGTCCTTGACGCAATTTTCTATTTTTTACTTTCTACTATAGTATAACACATATAACCGTGTTTCAACTAAAAGAGAATTCTTAAAAAATGATAAAATAATTAAAAAACTCTTCAAAGTTTAATGAAATCATTACTTTTAGAAAATAGTGAAATAACGCACATGTAAGCTTTTACATATAATACAACTGTGTTATCTGTTATATTTTGTAGCCAAATAGCGTGACAGCAGGCTTGAGAAATGTTAGCATAGTCATGGGAAAAGACAAAATCAATGGAAGGATTGATATACAATGACTGCAGCTGCAGAAAAAAAAGATCATCAAAAAGTAATTCTTGTCGGAGACGGTGCCGTAGGTTCTAGCTATGCATTTGCATTAGTTACTCAAAATATCGCGCAAGAAGTTGGTATCGTAGATATCAACACAGCAAAAACTGAAGGAGATGCAATTGATTTATCACACGCATTAGCATTTACTTCACCTAAAAAAATCTACTCTGCAACTTATGCAGATGCACACGATGCTGACTTAGTTGTTATCACAGCTGGTGCGCCTCAAAAACCAGGCGAAACTCGTTTAGATTTAGTAAACAAAAACTTAAAAATCAACCGTGACGTAGTAACACAAATCGTTGAATCAGGTTTCAATGGTATTTTCTTAGTTGCTGCTAACCCAGTAGATATTTTAACTTACTCAACTTGGAAATTCTCAGGTTTCCCTAAAGAACGCGTTATCGGTTCTGGTACTTCACTTGACTCAGCTCGCTTCCGTCAAGCACTTGCTGAATTAGTTGACGTTGATGCACGTAACGTCCATGCTTATATCTTAGGTGAACACGGAGATTCTGAATTCCCAGTTTGGTCACATGCCAATGTTGCTGGCTTACAAATTTATGAATGGGTTAAAAACAATCCAGACGTTGATGAAGAAGCAATGGTCAACTTATTCTTCGGAGTACGTGATGCTGCTTACACAATCATTGAGAAGAAAGGTGCTACTTTCTACGGTATCGCAGTAGCATTAGCTCGTATCACTCGTGCTATCCTTGATGATGAAAATGCTGTTCTTCCATTGTCAGTATTTATGAACGGTGAATATGGATTGAACGATATCTACATTGGTGCTCCTGCCGTTATCAACCGTCAAGGTATCCAAAAAGTTATCGAAATCCCTCTAAGCGACAGCGAACAAGACCGTATGGCTGCTTCAGCTAAACAATTAAAAGAAATCTTGGACGAAGCTTTCTCAAAATTAGACGCTGAATAATTTTAAATAAATAATAGAAATGAGGTTGGGACAGAAGTGTTTAACTCCGAGAAATAAGAAGAAATTCACGAAAATTGCTTTTCAAATTTTTGTGAATT
>NZ_SPHN01000025.1:0-18203 GCF_005844145.1 Enterococcus sp. BSD2780061688st2 D3 | reverse complement strand
GAAGATAGTAGCCCACGGCTACAATAATCACATCCTGCTGAAATTGCTTTCCTTTAAAATGATTCATCGTCATTCCTCCTGCTATCTTTTTCTATTATTCTACCTTATTTGATAGTAGATTTAAAACTTTGCAACAGAACCAAGACAACTATGTGAAGAGTGAGTATGTCTTTACCATTACCGAACAAGGCCAAAAACAACCAATTAAGACGGTGACCGTTCCTTACGAGAAGCTGACGAACAACGAATTTTCCGTTAGCTTGAACCGTTTGATGCTCTATGATTTGCCTGAGGAAGAAGATAGTGTAACTTCTCTTGCGACTTGGAAAGACGGAGACAAAGAATTGACTACCCTTGATTCTACCGAGCTAGTTGATAAATTGAGTTACAATCTTCATGAAATCAAAGAGGACTGGTATATCGTAGCACAAGTCATTGATGTGGAGGCGACAAAAGCTGCTCAAGAAAAAGATGAAAAAGCCAAACCACTCGTGATTGCCGAAACAACGGCCACTTTGGCGAATAAAGAAAAAACAGGAACTTGGGAAATTCTGCATAAATTAACCGCCGAACAAGTTTTGGATAAAACCATCGTCTTGTTCAACTATGTGTATGAAAATAAGGAAGCCTTTAAAGCAGGCGATGAGCCAGTAGCGAAGGATGCTAGTTTGAATAATCAAGCCCAAACTGTCAATTGTACAGTGGAACGTCATGTTTCCATTCAAACAAAAGCGCACCTAGAAGACGGTTCTCAGACCTTTACTCATGGTGATGTGGTGGATATGTTTGATGATGTGTCCATTACCCATGATGTACTGGATGGCTCAAAAGAAGCTTTTGAAACAATTCTGTATGCCTTATTACCAGATGGCACGAACAAAGAAGCTTGGAAATCTGGCAAAATTGATTACGAAGTGAATGACAAAGAATTTACTAAAACTGTGCTTGCAGAAAAAGTAGACACTGGAAAGTATCCAGAAGGAACCAAGTTTACTTTTGCGGAAATCAATTATGATAAAGATGGGAATATCAATGGAAAACATAATGAAGATTTGAAAGAAAAATCCCAAACCTTAACTCCAAAAAAAGTTCCGACCACACCAAGTACACCAGAACAACCGGAAATACCAACTGTTTCAAGCGACTCTCAAGATTCTGGCTCCACAGTGAAGACGTTCCCTCAAACTGGGGAGAAAAATTCCAATGTGCTACTGTTCATTGGCTTTACTTTAATCTTTGCGACGGCTGGCTATTATTTCTGGAATCACCGCAACTAAGGTGATGAGATGAAACAAGTAAATAGTAAAAACCAATGTGTGCGATCGCCTCCTAAAAAAGTGGTCGCGCTATTTTTGTATCCAAACTAAAAATGAAAAGAGGAAAAAAATATGGAATTAAAATTTGTCGTACCAAATATGGTCGAAACCTTTGGAAAGATAAGTTATGCCGGTGAAGGCGAAATTCTAACAGAAGGATATGGGCGGTATACTACGGTGATTGGTCGTAGTTATCATTTATATTCCAGTAAGCAACGCGCCGATGATATTGAAGTGGTGGTCGCAGCGGAAGCCGGGGAAAAGGATTTTGATCAAGATCAACCATTGAAGGCTGTCAATCCCCACTTAGTTGCCAAGGGTTATGAAATCGAGAACCGTGGTTTTACCGATTACGTGTTGCATGTCGATGATTTAGTGAAAGCATAGGAGGAAAAGAATATGAGATTAACAGAAGGTATTGTTGTAGATTCCGGATTAACGTTTGGGAAATTGCGGTTTTCCGCATTGCGCCGGGAAGTTCGCAAACAAAATGAGGATGGAACGATTAGTAATGAGATCAAAGAACGGACTTATAATTTGAAATCCTCGGCTCAAGGTCGAATGATTCAAGTCAGTATTCCAGCAAATGTACCCTTACGTGAGTTTGCTTATGATGCAGAGGTAGAGCTGGTCAATCCTATCGTGGATACCGTTGCCAACTATGTTTTTCGAGAAGGAACAACTGTCAATTGGTTCATTAAGGCGGATGATTTAGTCTTAAAACGCCAACCGAATCAAGGAAATCCTACAAACCAAAATGAAGGAAAGAAATAGGTGAAGCGTATGGAAATTAATGTGGAACATATTTTAGATTGTCTAGATCGTTATAGCAAAGGAGAACTAACCAAAGAACAAGTCAACGAGGATTTGACGATAGATGAAAAAGCATTTCTTATTATGAATCAGGATTTTTTTGAAACTGATGAGGAAGACTTTGATGTACTAAATTGGTTAGGGGAAGAAGAGTCCTTCTTTATGGTTGTCGAAGTAAATGAAAACTTATGTCGGCAGGCGGAATCTGTCTTGGAAGAAATTGGTGTGGAGATGTCGGATGCCATTGAAGGTTTCTTAACGCAATTGGTTGAAACAAAACAACTCTCCGTAGCAGTAAATGACTAGCATAACTTTTTGAAATTGCCCAATATGATTTTATTGGGCAATTTTCGACTGGAGGTGGAAACCATCAAAATGTACAAAGGACATCGCATACGTGCAGGAGATCAGCACTTGGTTTATCACTTTATTCTTGAGTGGCTAATCGCTTTATTCATCGGTTGGATGGGCGTCTTTTATTTTCAAGAGCTTAGACAATTTGAGATTTCTAAAGTAACATTCTCCACTAGTGAAATCGTTTGGTCCATGAAAGATTTACTCTGCTTACTAGGAAGTCTCGCTCTTTCGGGAAGCATGATATTGCTTTATATTCACTTTTTTCAGGACCATTGGCGAAGTTTATGGCATCGACAAAAGCTGGCTCGGATGATTCTAGAAAATCATTGGTATGAAGTGAAGCAAACTCAAAGTGAAGGCTTTTTCAAAGATTTGAATAGTAATCGGACCAGAGAGAGTATCAGTTACTTTCCCAAAATCTATTATCGAATGAAGGATGGTTTACTTTCTATTCGCGTTCAAATTTCACTTGGGAAATACCAAGATCAGCTTTTAAAGTTGGAAAAGAAGTTAGAAAGCGGACTGTATTGTGAGTTAGTAGAAAAGGAACTCAAAGACTCCTATGTGGAATACACCTTGTTATACGATATGATTGCTAATCGAATTGGAATTGAAGAAGTGGTGGCAAAAAATGGAACTCTGCGATTGATGAAAAATCACGTATGGGCCTATGATTCCTTGCCTCATATGTTAATCGCTGGCGGTACAGGTGGAGGAAAGACCTATTTGCTTCTCACCATTATCGAAGCACTATTAAAGTCAGATGCAGAACTATTTGTTCTTGATCCAAAAAATGCGGACCTCGCCGATTTAGGTACGGTGATGCCTCACGTATACTCCCAAAAAGAAGAAATTTCTAAATGTGTGGAAGATTTTTACCAACGTATGATGACTCGTAGCAAGGCAATGAAAGAAATGCCCAACTATAAAACAGGAGAGAATTATGCCTATCTTGGACTTCCGCCAAACTTTTTAATCTTTGATGAATACGTGGCTTATATGGAAATGTTAACAACTAAGGAAAGTGCGGTAATTTTGAATAAGCTCAAACAAATCGCGATGCTAGGTCGTCAGTCTGGGTTCTTTCTGATTTTGGCCTGCCAAAGACCAGATGCGAAATATTTAGGAGACGGAATTCGGGATCAATTCAATTTCCGAGTGGCTTTGGGTCGCATGAGTGAACTCGGGTATTCCATGATGTATGGAGAAGTTGATAAAAATTTCTTTATGAAACGAATTAAGGGGTGAGGCTATGTGGATACAGGGGGCAGTGTTATTAGTGAGTTTTATACGCCACTTGTACCAAAAGGGTATGATTTCTTGGAATCCATCAAACAAGTAGCGCAATCAAAAGAAAAATGACAGCTACAGAGAAATTTAGTATTCTAGGGTATCGGACTAAAAGTATGATAAACTAGGGATGATAGCGTCAGGAGGTGCAATAAAAATGACAGAGGATTATTCTTTACAGTATGCTAAAGAGAACAAAAAAGTATTAATTTCTTCTATTACTGATGGGAAAGAAAAAGAGGAAGAAAAGACTGCCATTTTTATGGCTGGAAGTCCTGGGGCTGGAAAGACTGAGGCTGCACAAACTTTGACGGCATTGAATAGTAATCTTTGTGTAATCGATGCTGATAAATTTCGTGAATTATTCCCAGGTTATGTTGGGAATAATTCAGATGAATTTCAACGAGGATCAGCACTTTTGGTAGATGCGGCTCTCGATTTAGTTCTTAAAAAGGGTTATAGTTTTATTCTTGATGGCACGTTTGCGACTTTTAAGGTAAATCAAAATATTGAACGGGCACTCAAAAAGAATTATAATGTGCTTATCTATTATGTTTATCAAGATCAATTTATTGCTTGGAACTTTACTAAAAAGCGAGAAGAAGTTGAGGGCCGTTTTGTTCCTAAAGAACGTTTTATCAATGCGTTTTTCCAATCGAGAAAAATTTGATGCGGGTGAAAAAACAATTTCAAGAGAAAGTAACTATCAATATCTTAGTGAAGGATTTTCAAAATACGATTTCTGATTTCCTAATGGATATTGATAATGTTGAGTTAGCATTACCAATCAGTTATACGAAAGAAAGATTGGAGGAAGAGCTACATGACTGAGAAAGAAAAAGTTGAAGAAATTATGGAGAAGTATAACCGTAACTTTTCTACACTACAAAAGAATGCCTCTGCGAAAGAGCTGAAGACAGTCTTTAAATTTGTAGCAGATGAATCCAATCGAAAACAACGAGAATTGATTGGTTTGGATAAAGAAAAATAAATTTGAAATTGAAATAGTTTTAAGAGCCAAGAGCAAAAATGTTCTTGGCTTTTTTCTTTGCAATGAATGAGGTGATGTATGACATTTTTAGATTTATTCGCCGGGATTGGTGGTTTTCGCTTAGGTATGGAACAATCGGGCCACCAGTGTATCGGCTTTTGTGAAATTGATGAATTTGCTCGCCGGAGTTATAAGGCAATCCATGATACAAGTAAGGAGGTGGAAATGCATGACATCACAAGTGTATCAGACGAGTTTGTTCAATCCCTCGGACCAGTGGACACCCTTTGTGGCGGATTTCCGTGCCAAGCTTTTTCAATTGCGGGAAAGCGGCAAGGATTTTCCGATACTCGAGGTACTTTATTCTTTGAAATCGCTCGGTTCGCCGCTCTTCTCCGACCAAAGCTTCTATTCCTTGAGAACGTCCGAGGATTGCTCAATCACGAAAGAGGGGCTACGTTCGAGACGATCCTCCGAACGTTGGATGGATTGGGGTATGATGTGGAATGGCAGGTGCTTAACTCAAAGGCCTACGTTCCCC
The DNA here is from genome assembly GCF_005844145.1 of Enterococcus sp. BSD2780061688st2 D3. Lineage (NCBI taxonomy): Bacteria > Bacillati > Bacillota > Bacilli > Lactobacillales > Enterococcaceae > Enterococcus > Enterococcus sp. BSD2780061688st2 D3. The sequence goes on along the minus strand of NZ_SPHN01000025.1, from coordinate 12,895 downwards.
AAAGCCGCGAGCGGGTCTTCCTTATCGGACATTCTCGAGACGCATGTACCGAACAAGTATTTCCTATCATTGGATCGTCTGCAACATCTGATCAAAACATCAGAAACTTGTTGAATATCAATCCTTCCAATCGAGGAATGGGTGGTCAAGTTTATGGATCAGATGGCGTAGCTCCAACCTTAACCGGCGATGAAGGAATCAAAATTGCCTTACCGGTAAATGATGGAATTTCTGTAGCGGGTATGTTGTCAGGAAATTTTGAACAAGGCAATCGGGTCTATGAAGTAACCGGAACAGCTCCCACCTTGTCAACGAAGCAAGGGGGAACGAAGATTATGATTCGGAAAAATAAAACAGAATATCAAGAGGTGAAGCCAGGGGACAGTGTGAACCTGGCTTTTCCTAATTCCACAAATCGTCGAGGCCGTCTGGGAAAACAAAGTGTGCATACGTTACTAACAGGAGACCAACAAGCGGTTGTCACAGATCAGTACCAGATTCGAAAGTTAACACCTAGGGAGTGCTGGCGTCTTCAGGGCTTTCCCGATTGGGCCTTTGACCGGGCATCTCAAGTCAATTCAGATAGTCAGTTGTATAAACAGGCCGGAAACTCAGTCACAGTTTCGGTCATTTTTGATATTGCCAGAAGATTGAAGGAGGTAAAAATAGATGATTTATGATGAGGTGATTGGGGAAATCTATTGGGTGATTGGTAAGATTCAATCCGATCCGGAACTAGAGGAAGAACTATACCAGCTCAATTTCGATATTCGTAAAAACGGGGTGAAGGTCCCAAGTGATTCGTATGTAATGGACGAGGAAACCGATACTCGAATTGAGTTGAATCAAGTCATCAGTGAATTTGAACGGATTGCGGACCTTGCCAAAGAACCAGATATCCGCCAATACTTGTTTGAGATAAAAGCAGAATTGGAAATTGAGGGTATCACCGCGGAGTAATAGGGAAATAACCCACTGATAGGCGCTGACCGCGGGGGATTTGCGAAGCAGAAATCCTCCGTGGTGCTGTGCCTGTTCATGGACGGCGGCAGCCGGCCATGATGTCTCACCCCCTGTATCTAACAGGGGGGTACAAAAACACAAAAAAAAGCAAGCAACCATTAAAAATGCTTGTTGTATCAAGGATATTAAGCGATTTGCATAGGTGTTAACTCATTTGAAAAAGTTAACACCTTGAACTTGGAGGTGAGAACTTGACACAACGGAATTTAGATTATCGGTTATTAAAAGAACGACGCAATGAATATGGTGTTTCACAAAATAAATTGGCTACGGCTTGCGGGCTTAGCCGTCCCTATTTAAATCAGATAGAAAACGGTGGCGTAACCGCCTCTACAAAGACCATGAGGAAAATTTTTGACCAACTGGAAAGTTTCAATCCCGATTTGCCTTTGACGTTACTGTTTGACTATGTAAGGATTCGTTTCACCACAACGGATGTACGGAAAATTATTCAAGAAATTCTCCATTTGAAATTTGAGTATATGCTTCATGAGGATTACGCCTTTTACTCCTATCAGGAACAATATGTCATGGGCGATATTGTGGTGATGTTGTCACATGAAGAAGATAAGGGCGTTCTTTTGGAATTAAAAGGGCGAGGATGTCGGCAATTTGAAACTTTTTTACTCGCTCAAAAGCGTAGCTGGTACGATTTTTTCGAAGATTGTCTAAAAGCTGGTGGCGTGATGAAACGCTTGGATTTAGCAATCAATGATCGAGTTGGCTTATTGGATATTCCTGAGTTAACGAAAAAATGTCAGAAGGAAGAATGTATTTCCTTGTTCCGTACCTTTAAAAGCTATCGTTCCGGAGAACTGTTGAAAGCTGATGAAAAGGATGGTATGGGAAATACCCTGTATATTGGAAGCCTTAAAAGTGAAGTTTATTTCTGTTTGTACGAAAAAGATTATGAGCAATATATCAAGTTAGGAATTCCATTAGACCAGTCCGAAACGAAAAACCGCTTTGAAATTCGGTTGAAAAATGAACGTGCTTATCATGCAATTCAAGATTTATTAAAAGGTCGTAGCATTGAGAGCACCACGTTTTCCATTATCAATCGTTACTTGCGATTTGCGGATAAGGTGGAAGGAAAACGGCGAACCAACTGGCCCTTGAATGAACAATGGGGGCGCTTTATTGGACGGAATCGGAAGGAAATTCAATTAACTTCTGAACCGAAACCTTATACTATCGAACGAACCTTGAATTGGCTTGGACGCCAAGTCGCCCCTACGTGGAAAATGGCTAAGGAGTTGGATCGATTGAATCAAACAACGTATATCCAGGATATGGTACAGAATGCGCGGTTATCAGACCGGCATAAAAAGATTTTGGAGCAACAAAGTATGGCAATTGAAGACTTGATTATATGAAAGAGGAATTTTGATGGGAATTGTAAAAGATATGTTATTGGTATTTGGTGGTAGTATGCTCGGCGTTACCGTGATGTGCTTGATGAACGCAAGTGCAGCAGCGGATCGAGCAATGGAAAAGAAAGGAAAGTGACAAGATGAATTTCGGACAAAATTTATATCAATGGTTTTTAACCAATGCTCAATCTTTAGTCTTACTAGCGATTGTGGTCATTGGTTTGTTTTTAGGATTTAAACGTGAGTTTTCCAAACTGATTGGCTTCTTGGTGATTGCTTTGATTGCGGTCGGTCTGGTCTTTAATGCTTCTGGAGTGAAGGATGTCTTACTCAATTTGTTTAACCGAATTGTCGGTGCCTGAGGGGGAATCACGATGGAACAGATGCGTGTGTATATTGCGAACCTTGGAAAATACAATGAAGGTGAGTTGGTTGGGGCGTGGTTTACCCCACCTGTCGATTTTGATGAGGTCAAAGAACGGATTGGATTAAATGACGAATACGAAGAGTACGCGATTCATGATTATGAACTGCCTTTTGAGATTGATGAGTATACGCCAATTGAAGAGATTAACCGGTTGTGTAGCTTAGCAGAAGAGCTTGAAGGAACGCCAATTGGTGAAGTTGCTTCTGAGATTCAACACGCTTTCTTCAATTCTTTCGAGGAAATGGTAGAGCATGTGGATGATATTGTCTATTATCCGGATTGCGCTGATATGAGTGATGTGGCGTATTATTTGATTGAAGAAACAGGCGCTTTGGGAGAGGTTCCTATACACCTACAAAATTATATTGATTATGAAGCTTATGGCCGAGACTTGGAAATAAGTGGAAATTATTTGACTACTAGTCGTGGTGTTTTTGAATATTGTATATAATATAACAAATATATTTCCTTGACTAAAAAGGGGAACGAGTGTTCTAATATGTAAAGGGGATGTTTTAGTAAAATAATTAATAAAATTAACGGGTTGTATATATATCTTAAATATGGTTTAAACTGATTTTTTTATGCTGTATAGCAAGTATTCCAAAGAAGGTGTTATAATAATAACAGCACTTTCAAGGAGGCACAATTATGGGGATAGATGAGGCGTATTTGAATTATCAAGCAGATGTTTCTGGGGCACGTTCAAAAAATCGCTTTTCATTTGAAATTTATTGGGGAATTGATAAATTTCTACATGAGTTAGCTATTTCATCTGATTTCACAATGGTTTTTGATTATGTTTGTGATATTGAAATTCATCATCCAGATCGGTTCGAATTTTTTCAAGTTAAAACAAAGAATGCTAAATCATATACTATCGGATCCCTTACAAAGAAAGATTCAAAGAAAAATAATTCAATAATTAGTACCTTATATCAAATAAGACATACCGAATATGTTGCCGGTCACCCAAAATCTAAACTAGCTATTGTATCTAACTTACATTTAGCTGTACCAGGTAATTCAAAATTACCTAACTCGGAATTTCAATTAAGTCTGTTGGATGAAAAAAATAGAGAATCAATTCTGAAAGCTATTAGAGCTGAATTTCCTGATGAAGAAATCGATTTATCAGATATTTTTTTTATTAATAGTGATTTAAATATTTCTGCATATAAAGATACGATGGTAGGTCGTGTTAATTCTTTTTTCATTCAGATGTTTGGTGAAGATCCTATTAAACCTGGAGCATTATTAAATCTTTTAGCGGAAGAGGCACAGTTAAAAGCAAATTATGAATTTTCTATTACTTCGCGTCAAGAAGTATTGGATAAAAAAGGTCTTTCATCAGATCGAGTAAATTTGATTATGGGGCGGTATGCAGAGCAATCCTTTTCTATTGCAGAACAGTGTAAAAAATATATCCAAGATTCTGTAATGAATATGGGGAAAAGGTTGAAATATTTTTCTATGATTCCTGATGTAATTTCTCGGTTAAGAATGGATTATTATTGGCAAAAGCTTGAAGAGAAAATAAAAAAAGATGTAATCGCTAAAGCAAGTGATTTAGAGGCAGATGAAATGTTCAGCTTAGTGAGGCAGTTCATTGAGATTACCGATGTAGATTTTCCAGTTGAATTCTCTTTAGAAGAGATAGAGTTGTTATCTTTGGTAGTTTTGATTAAATTGGAGGAGGTTTTATGATGACGAAGTCGCTGATTGTGAAAAATATATATCTGTTCTCAACAGCATCACAAATGGCAAAGAAAGTATCTTTTACTTCAGGAATTAACATTGTCACCTCTGATCAGGAAGATGGTAATCAGAGAGGGAAATCTCTTATTTTAAAGAGCATTTTTCATACTTTAGGTGCAGATAGTTTTTTTGATGACAATTTAAAAAAAGATTCTGTTACTTTTGTTATAGATTTTATGATCAATAATAGTGAATTTACTATGTTGCGATTAGGGAAATTTTTCAAGTTGTTTGATTCTGAAAAAAATCTATTATTAAGTACGGATATAAGAACAGAGTTGGCTGAGAGGCTGTATTCGTTGTTTGACTTTTCAGTTTATCTACCATCAAGGAATGATAAAAAGTTAATGATTGCTCCGCCGGCATTTGCGTATATGTTGAATTTTATTGATCAGGATCATATGAAAGGAAGCAAGTTTGAATCTTTTTCTGGTTTGGGGCAATTTACAAGATTTCAAGAAGCATTGCTGTATACACATTTTGGTTTGTTCAATCGGGAATATTTTGATTTGAGACTTAAACAAGATGAGTTGAAAGAAAAGTTGAAAGTAAGTGATAATGAACTCGTAACTATTGGGAATATGTTGAAAAAAATTGATCAAGAACTACCAGAAGCTGTTCCAGAGCAAGTAGAGGCATTGCGAGAAGAGTTGAATCGGCAGGAAAAGAAATATAGGATTATATACGATGATTTAAGAAAAGTAAAAAATGAACTGGCAAACCTTAGAAGTAATCAAGTGAATATTATTAAAACCTTGGAGGATGTCAATAAGCGTAAACGTCATGAGGTTAGAGATATAAATCATGTATTGGAAAAACATTCTTGTCCATTATGTCAGCAGGATTTAGAAGATACATTAGATGTACGTATGGTGAAAAATATCAATATCGAAGATTTGTCGCAAGTAAGTCTTGAACTACAACGACTTATTTCAGAAACCAATCGGCATATTGAAAAAAAGGAGCATGTTTATAGTAAACATCTTTCTAGATTAAACGGGTACAATAAGCTGCTTAAAGGAACGAAAGAGAGTCATGATGAGATTCTGAAGATACAGGGATATTCTGATCTTAAGACTAAGTTAGAATTAGAATGGGCGGAGGAAGACTTATATAATAGAAAAATCTCTAGTGAAAATAATGATGTAAGCAAGAAGTTGAGAGCATATTCAAAAAAGAAAAAAGAAGTGAACGCCTTTTATTATAAATCTATGAAGCAAGATATCGTAAAATTTGGCTTGAAAGAAATACCAGATTCATCCATTGAAAAAGTTGAGAAAAATGTAAAAGCTTCTGGTAGTAATAAACCTATTGCAACTGTAATTTGGTATATGAATTTATTAAAAATAAAAAATGAATTCAATCCTGAAGCAATTGAATTTCCAATTGTTATGGACAGTCCCAACCATGGTGAGCTTGATGATCAAAAAAAGGAGACTCTATTTGAGTATATTTTTGAAAATATTCAAACTGATACTCAGTGTATCCTTTCAACTTTAGGGTTTAATCGAAATGAGTACGATGATGATTTAGAACTGAATATTATTACGCTTAATAATGACAAGTATCAACTCATGAATTTTAATGACTATCAAGATAATAAAGAGTATCTTTCAATGCTCATAGATAAGTAATAACAAAGAACTGCAGTGTGTACACTGTGGTTCTTTATTTTAAATTGAGGTGAAATATGAAAAAAATAAAAAGCTACACCAGTATTTGGACAGTTGAAAAAGTCATTTATGCGATTAATGACTTTCAGCTGCCTTTTCCTGTGACATTTAACCAAATGGCTTGGTTTGTTTTATCCTTGCTGTTTGTCATCGTATTTGCCCATGTGCCTCCACTATCTATGATAGAGGGGGCTTTTTTTAAATACTTGGGCATACCGGTGGCGGTCACTTGGTTCATGTCGCAAAAGACCTTTGACGGTAAGAAACCATTGGGATTTTTACGATCCTTTATCAGTTATCACTTACGGTTTAAGATCACTTTTGCAGGAAAGAAAGTTAAAGAACAGAAGAAACGATGGGACGAACCAACCACCTTAGTAAGGAGTGTGAACTATGTACCCGATTAAGTATATCGAAAATAATCTTGTGTTTAACCAAGAAGGCGAGTGTTTTGCCTACTATGAGTTAGTGCCTTACAATTACTCCTTTTTGTCACCTGAACAGAAGTATCAAATCCACGATAGCTTTCGCCAATTGATTGCTCAGAATCGTGAAGGCAAGATCCATGCATTGCAAATTGCCACAGAAAGTAGTATTCGTGCCACGCAAGAACGATCGAAAAAAGAAATCACCGGTAGACTCAAAGAAGTAGCGAAACAACGGATTGACCTACAGACAGATGCATTAGTATCCATGATTGGCGATAGTCAGATTGATTATCGCTTTTTTATTGGCTTCAAACTAATTGCGACAGATGAAGAGTTCAACCTAAAGAATCTCAGGAAATCTTTCTTTTCTGGACTTCAAGAATTTGTCTATGGAGTGAATCATCATTTGATGGGTGATTTTGTTTCCTTATCCAATGAAGAAATTCGCCGGTATACCAAGCTTGAAAAACTAATGGAAAGTAAATTGGCTCGAAGATTTAAAGTCAGACGTGTCACACCGAGTGATCTGACGTATTTGATTGAACATATCTATGGTGAAAAAGGCACACCGTTTGAAGAATATGATTTTCAGTTACCAAAGAAAAAGCTGAAATCAGAAACGCTGGTGAAACACTATGACCTATTACGTCCCACTCGTTGTTTGATTGAAGAAAAGCCTCGGTACTTACGCATGGAACATGAAAATCATGAATCGTATGTAGCGTATCTGACAATCAATACGATCGTAGGGGAGATGGAATTTCCTTCCTCAGAACTTTTCTATTACCAACAACAACAATTCACTTTTCCGATTGATACTTCAATGAATGTAGAGATTGTGACGAACAAAAAAGCACTTGCTACCGTTCGCAATAAGAAAAAGGAATTAAAAGATTTGGACAACCATGCTTACCAATCCGATAATGAAACGAATGCCAATGTATTAGATGCGTTGGATTCCGTGGATGAATTGGAAACTACCTTAGATCAGTCGAAAGAATCCATGTACAAACTGAGCTATGTGGTTCGGGTGAGTGCCGAATCAGTAGATGAACTAAAGCGGCGATGTGATGAAGTACTTGATTTTTATGATGATACCAATGTAAAACTAGTCCGGCCCTTTGGCGATATGATGGGCTTACATGAAGAGTTTTTACCTTCAAGCAAACGCTATATGAATGACTATATTCAGTATGTTACCTCTGATTTTTTAGCAGGACTTGGCTTTGGAGCTACACAGATGCTAGGAGAATTGGAAGGAATTTACTTTGGCTATAACGTAGATACAGGGCGGGATGTTTACCTGAAACCGGCATTGGCCTCACAAGGGGTAAAGGGTTCAGTAACCAATGCACTAGCTGCGGCTTTTCTCGGTTCTCTTGGTGGCGGAAAATCTTTCAGTAACAATCTCTTAGTCTATTACGCCGTCCTTTTTGGTGGGCAAGCCGTGATTGTTGATCCAAAAGGAGAACGAGATGGCTGGAAAAAAAACTTGCCAGAAATTGCGGAGGAAATCAATATCCTCAACTTAACTAGTAAACCAGAAAATCAAGGCTTACTTGATCCCTATGTCATCATGAAGAAAAAGAAAGACTCAGAAAGTTTAGCGATTGATATTCTGACCTTTTTAACAGGAATTTCTAGTCGAGATGGGGAGAAGTTCCCTGTTTTACGCAAGGCCATTCGAACCGTTACTCAAAGTGATCAACGAGGATTGCTACAAGTCATTAAGAAACTTCGAAATGAAGGCTCGCCAGTTGCAGAAAATATCGCCGATCATATCGAGTCTTTTACCGATTATGATTTTGCCCATTTGCTTTTCTCAGATGGTTCGATTACCCAGTCGATTAGTTTAGATAAGCAGTTAAATATCATTCAAGTAGCGGATTTGGTTTTACCAGATGCAGAAACCACTTTTGAAGAATATACCACCATGGAATTGCTGAGTGTTTCGATGCTAATCGTTATTTCGACTTTTTCCTTGGACTTTATCCATAGTAATCGAGAAATTTTCAAGATTGTAGATTTGGATGAAGCTTGGAGTTTTCTTCAAGTGGCACAAGGAAAGACCTTATCGAATAAATTAGTTCGTGCTGGGCGGGCGATGAATGCCGGTGTTTACTTTGTCACGCAAAATAGTGATGACTTACTGGATGAACGTTTGAAGAACAATATCGGATTGAAATTTGCTTTTCGAAGTACTGATATTCATGAAATCAAAAAAACCTTGGAATTCTTTGGCTTGGATCAAGAGGATGAAAGCAATCAAAAACGTCTGCGAGATTTGGAAAACGGTCAATGCTTGATGCAAGATTTGTATGGTCGAGTAGGTGTGGTTCAAGTTCATCCAGTCTTTGAAGAACTCTTCCATGCCTTTGATACCCGTCCGCCGGTTCAAGAGAGAATGGAGTGAGGAGATGAAAAAGAAACTTTTTTGGATTGTGGGAATCGTTTTTATTAGCATTGTCACTCTGACAGTTCTATTGGGTTTAATCGGTACGGTAGCTGAGGCGACAGGTCTGGTTGATGATACAGTGGAAGCCGGAAATCTATATTCCAAATATTCACTGAACAACTACCAACTAGATTTCTTTGTGGATAGCTCTTGGGATTGGCTGCCTTGGAATTGGGGTGATGGTCTAGGGAAGAGCGTGATGTATGGTCTTTATGCCATTACTAATTTTATTTGGACCGTTAGTTTATATTTGTCGAACGCCACGGGCTATGTAGTCCAAGAAGCTTACAAGTTAGATTTCATTTCGGATACAGCTGAAAGTATTGGAAAGAATATCCAAACCTTAGCCGGTATTACCGAAAATGGATTACAGACCTCGGGCTTCTACTTTGGGTTTCTATTATTGATGATTTTAGCCCTAGGAGTTTATGTGGCGTATACCGGATTATTAAGACGAGAAACTACAAAGGCTGTTCGAGCCGTGATTAATTTTGTGATGATTTTTCTACTTTCAGGTTCGTTCATTGCGTATGCGCCCACCTATATCACAAAAATCAATGACTTTAGTTCAGATGTTAGCGAAGCGGCTCTTAGCCTTGGGACAGAGATCGTTGTACCTAATTCAGAAAGCCAAGGAAAAGATAGTGTGGATTTGATTCGGGATAGTTTGTTTTCCATTCAAGTCCAACAACCTTGGTTACTATTACAATTCGATGATTCCAATATAGGAGAAATTGGCGAAGGCCGAGTCAATAAGATACTATCCGTTAGTCCGGATGAAAACAAAGGCAAGGATCGGGAAGAAGCGGTCAAGGCAGAGATTGAAGACAATGACAACGCGAATTTAAGTATTACCAAGACCATGAACCGCTTAGGAACCGTGGTCTTTTTGGTGTTGTTCAATATCGGGATTTCCTTCTTTGTTTTTCTTTTAACAGGGATTATGTTGTTCTCGCAAATTCTCTTTATAATCTTTGCGATGTTTTTGCCGATTAGTTTCTTATTGTCGATGTTGCCGACTTATGAAAGTTTGGGCAAGAAGGCGATTATTCGCTTATTCAACACGATTATGATGCGAGCGGGTGTCACCTTAGTGATTACGACTGCATTTAGCATATCCACGATGTTTTTCAATATTTCGGCAACCTATCCCTTCTTCATGGTAGCTTTTCTACAAATTGTGACCTTTGCCGGTATCTATTTCAAATTGGGCGACATTATGAGCATGTTCAACCTTCAAAGTAATGATAGCCAATCAATGGGAAGACGGGTTATGCGAAAACCGCAAATGTTAATGAACCGAAAGCTACGGCAACTTAATCGAAATGTGGGACGTACTTTGGCTTTTGGTGGTGGTGCAGCAGTCGGAAATAAGTTGGCAAAGGAACAATCAAAATCCAAATTTAAGCCATCCGGTTCTTCTCTACGAAAGAATTCACGATTATCTAACAATCACGAGACACCGTCTGACTTGAATAAGGAAAAGCCAACTTCAAATAATAAGAAACAATCTCGAATGAATTTGGCCGGGAGAAAAATCGGCAAAGTACTGGATACCCAAGCTTTGGTGAAAGATAAGACCAAACAAGTAAAGGATCAGGTACGAAATACACCAACTAGCTTGAAATACAACCTCCATAAAGGGATCGAAAAGACGAAAAAAGCACCAGAAGAGTTCAAGCGTGGACTGGTCCAAGAAAAAGCGGATCGAGCGGAGTTACGAGAAAAACAACGACAACGTAGAGATGAAAAAATGGCTGAAAAGTACAAAGCATTGAACGAAACAGGGAATCGTCATGGAAAAAGAAGGGAAAATGTTCCGATAAAAACAGAGCTCCAACCTCAGAAAGATAGGCCGCCGAAAAAAGAAACACCAAAGCGGATTGTGAGAGTAAATTCGAATCCCGAAATCAAACGAAAACTCGCTAGTCAAGAAATCATTTCAAAAGGAATAAACCAACCGTCAGGTAAGAAAAATTCTTTCCAACAAGTGAAACAGCGGTCTACTCTTACAAAGATGACCAATCAAAAGCTACAAATAAGAATGAATTCTCGCTCAAAGCCAAGGTCGGGTGAGAAAAAATGAACTTGAAGAAATTGAGTATTATTTCGTTAACTTTCCTGACTATTTCATTTATGGGTATCTTGATGTGTATGGGTTTGTTGTTTGGTGAAGACAGTGAAGGAAGTGATAGTTCTGGCACTTCTCCTGGCGGAATTAGTGTTTCAGAAGAAGTTTTGAAACACCGTGCAATGGTGGAAAAGTATGCCAAAGAATCAAACATCTCAGAATATGTCCCGATTCTTTTGGCGATTATTCAAGTGGAATCTAGCGGCACAATTGAAGATGTTATGCAGAGTTCTGAGTCAGCCGGGTTGCCACCGAATTCATTAAGTACCGAGGCATCCATCAAACAAGGGTGTCTCTATTTTGCTTCCTTGGTTAAGCGTTCCAAAGAATTAGGTTGTAATCAGGACAGCATTATTCAGGCTTATAACTATGGTGGCGGGTATCTGGATTATGTCGCGAAAAACGGGAAGAAGCATAGTTTTGCTTTAGCGGAATCTTTTTCAAAGGAAAAATCGGGTGGTCAGAAAGTTGATTACCCCAATCCTATCGCAATTAAAGAAAATGGTGGGTGGCGCTATAACTATGGCAATATGTTTTATTGCTTATTAGTGAAGCAATATCTGACCACGACACAGTTTGATGATAAAACGGTGCAAGGAATTTTTGACGAGGCGTTTAAGTATGAAGGTACTGCCTATGTATTTGGTGGCTCAAGTCCAGAAACGGGATTTGACTGTAGTGGCTTGACCCAATGGTGTTATGCCAAAGTTGGCCTGAAACTTCCTCGGGTGGCTCAGGATCAGTATGATGTCATGACTCATATTGATTTGAAAGATGCCAAACCAGGTGATTTGATTTTCTTTCATTCGACTTATGATGCCGGTACTTATGTGACTCATGTGGGCATTTACGCAGGAGAGAATCGGATGTATCACGCAGGAGACCCGGTGGGATGGAGGAATCTAACGGAAAGCTATTGGCAGCAGCATCTTATCGGAGCTGGACGGTACAAATAAGAGAAAAGAGGAAAAATAATGAAGATAAAAATTGAACGGAATCAAAAGGAAAAGATTCAAAAAAAGAAGAAAGAACGAATCTTTTCAGTGGGCAAGCATCGAAAAATGGTACTTGCTCTTTGGCTTTTGTTGACTTGTAGCCTTGTTTTTGGCATCTACAAAAATTTCACTGCTATTGATCAACACACGACTCATGAAAAAATAGTTGTACAAGAGAAGGTAGTGAATACTTCTGGCGTTGAAAGTTTTACGAAGGATTTTGCGAGAGAATATTTTTCATGGAAGAATAACAAAGAAGTAATTGAAAAGAGGATGAGTACTCTTGGACAATACCTCACAGAAGAAGGTCTCGCTTTGAGCAAAGATATGGTCCGGGCAGATATTCCCACTAGTTCCGAAGTTCAAGAAGTAAAAATTCTAGATGTAGAAAAACATTCAGAAGAATTTGTCGTTTCATTTTTAGTGGATCAAAAGGTAGTAGAGGGGAAAAAAACGCAATCAATTTCTTCTGCATACCGTGTGATGATTTTTGAAGATGAAAAAGGGAATCATATTGTGACGAGTTTGCCTACCATGATTGCAAAACCAGATAAGTGTAACTGTCAAGTAGAATTGTGCACTTTTTGCCAGATAACTTTGTGCACTTTTGTTACGTGAAGACTGATTCTCGA
>NZ_SPHN01000024.1:0-29202 GCF_005844145.1 Enterococcus sp. BSD2780061688st2 D3 | reverse complement strand
CCGAACACAGAAGTTAAGCTTCTTAGCGCCGATTGTAGTGAGGGGTTGCCCCTTGTGAGAGTAGGACGTCGCCACGCTGGTAATATTCCGGCATAGCTCAGTTGGTAGTAGCGCATGACTGTTAATCATGATGTCGTAGGTTCGAGTCCTACTGCCGGAGTTCTCATTTATGAGAAAGAGTAATGAGCTTCTTTCACTCGGGAGAGTTGTCCGAGAGGCCGAAGGAGCATGATTGGAAATCATGTAGATGGTTTATACTGTCTCAAGGGTTCGAATCCCTTACTCTCCGTAATAGAATTATCCTGGCCCGTTGGTCAAGCGGTTAAGACACCGCCCTTTCACGGCGGTAACACGGGTTCGAGTCCCGTACGGGTCATTAATTGAAAATATGGAGGTTTAGCTCAGCTGGGAGAGCATCTGCCTTACAAGCAGAGGGTCAGCGGTTCGATCCCGTTAACCTCCATAATGAATTGGTTCCGTGGTGTAGGGGTTAACATGCCTGCCTGTCACGCAGGAGATCGCGGGTTCGATTCCCGTCGGAACCGTCATTCTTTTTCAATTAATACATTTTTAAATATTGGCGCGGTAGCTCAGTTGGTAGAGCAACGGATTGAAGCTCCGTGTGTCGGCAGTTCGATTCTGTCCCGCGCCACCATGGAGGAGTAGCGAAGTGGCTAAACGCGACGGACTGTAAATCCGTTCCTTAGGGTTCAGTGGTTCGAATCCACTCTCCTCCATTTAATAGGGGCATAGTTTAAAGGTAGAACAGCGGTCTCCAAAACCGTTAGTGTGGGTTCAATTCCTGCTGCCCCTGCCATGGCGATTGTGGCGAAGTGGTTAACGCACCGGATTGTGGCTCCGGCATTCGTGGGTTCGATTCCCATCATTCGCCCTTCTTTTCTTGGGGTATAGCCAAGCGGTAAGGCAAGGGACTTTGACTCCCTCATGCGTTGGTTCGAATCCAGCTACCCCAGTTCTATAATTTACTTTATAGACTGATAATAGTATAATGGCGGTATAGCCAAGTGGTAAGGCAGAGGTCTGCAAAACCTTCATCACCGGTTCAAATCCGGTTACCGCCTTAGTACTAATAAATCAACTTGCCGGCGTGGCGGAATTGGCAGACGCGCTGGACTCAAAATCCAGTGCCCGTTGAGGGCGTGCCGGTTCGACCCCGGCCGCCGGTATTGACTAAGATGAACCCATCTTAGTTTTTTATTGAGAAATAAAATAACATATCTTATTATGGCGAATGTGGCGAAGTGGTTAACGCACCGGATTGTGGCTCCGGCATTCGTGGGTTCGATTCCCATCATTCGCCCTTCTTTTTTGGGGTATAGCCAAGCGGTAAGGCAAGGGACTTTGACTCCCTCATGCGTTGGTTCGAATCCAGCTACCCCAGTTTTATCACGCCGGCGTGGCGGAATTGGCAGACGCGCTGGACTCAAAATCCAGTGATCTCACGATCGTGCCGGTTCGACCCCGGCCGCCGGTATCCTAACCCAAACGTAGTTTTTACGTTTGGGTTTTCTTTTTGTTTCTAGGAAAAGTAATGGCACACTGACATATTCTTATGTTAGTGTTTTCTTGTTTGAAAAAAATAGGAGAATACATTTTCACTCAATGAAAACCTCTTTTGTCAAAAATATGTGTCTCTTTCATATTATGCTATATTTATTTGTGAAAACAAATGAACGTGTTAATAGGAGAAGACATATGAGTAAGTTGATTATTTTAAGAGGAAACTCTGGTAGTGGCAAAACAACTACTGCTAAGGCTATACAAAATTATTTTCCACGTGGAAAAGTGATGCTCATTTCTCAAGATGAGATCCGTTTAGGTATTTTAAATGTCAAAGATCGTAAAGAGAATCCGACTGCTGATTTAATTCGACTGATTGCTGAATTTGGATATGATAAATTTGATGTAGTGATTGTTGAAGGTATTCTTGGTTCTCACATTTACAAAGAGATGTTTGAACACTTATGTCGTTTTTTTGATGAGGTATACACTTACTACTATGATATTTCATTTGAAGAAACTGTGGCACGTCATGGACAACGAGAAAAAGCAAAAGAATTTGGTGCTGAGCGTATGAAAAAATGGTGGGTGGAAAAAGATGTATTAAATTTCTCAAATGAAATGTTGATCACGTCAGAAATGACTCAAGAACAAGTGGTCCAAATGATTATCTCTGATATGAATGAAAACGGTTTATGATTTCTTTGATGCAAGTCTTTATTTTTCACCTTTTTATAGATACTACAATTGATTTCTAAGGAGAAGTATTATGGACAAAAGAAAAATGATTCAAAACTATTTTCACTCATGGATCACAAGAGACTTTTCCAAAATACCTGAATACTTTCATCAAGATATCGTGTATAGAGAATGTTACGGGCCAGTATATCATGGTATGGATGAAATCAGTAGTTGGCTTTGTCATATGCGAACAAAACAAAGGGTTATTGCATGGCACATCTATCGGATACTTGATGTTTTAGATGATATTTTTGTGGTGGAGTGGTACTTTTATGCTGAAGAGACAGCAAAATACAGTTTCTATGGTGTTTCAATCATAGAATTTGATGGAGGTAAGATCATCTCGATTAGTGAATACGAACAAAAGCATGAAACGTATAGACCGTATGAAGAAACGTAATTCCTTTGTATTGAATAGTATATTTTTTAAGCGTTTTCTCTATCGATGAGGTTTTCTATTTTTCACTTTCTTTTGAGAAGAGGAAAGCGAGTTGAGAAATCTATGTTAGTATTGATTCATGGAAATGGTAAACGATGTTTAGAAGCTGAAATTAGAAGAAGCGTATTTTATTTCAATTCCAATCATTCTTTATGCGTTTCTACTACTATTCAGAGGAGTGGAAAATATGAAGTTGTGGAAGGTTGTTAATATTTTAGAATTAGTCATTTTTGTTGTGGGTA
The DNA here is from genome assembly GCF_005844145.1 of Enterococcus sp. BSD2780061688st2 D3. Taxonomy (NCBI): domain Bacteria; kingdom Bacillati; phylum Bacillota; class Bacilli; order Lactobacillales; family Enterococcaceae; genus Enterococcus; species Enterococcus sp. BSD2780061688st2 D3. The sequence goes on along the minus strand of NZ_SPHN01000024.1, from coordinate 26,259 downwards.
TTTTATTCTTGTGGTTTAGAAAAGTCGATGGTAGCGGAGTTGTCAATACAACAAATAATAAAATGGTTTCTATAGCTATGCTGGTTATTTTCTTTATTATTCTTGCAATCATCCAATTGATTTGGTTTAGAGCTCTTAAAAAGAGAAGTCTGTGAATCATCATTTTATAAATGAATTGCCTGATTTTTAATTTGGTTATGCGGAATTGCAGTGTTTCATCGAGAATTGATTCTCTAAGGGTCACTATTTTGGTCGTGTCAGAAGATAACTCATGTTTGGAATCGTTTTTTGAGTATCAGAAGTAGATTCACCGCCTAGTTTAGACTGATAGTTTGATTGCTCAACTCTAAATAATGAAATGCAAAAAAGAAGGAGCGTGGGACAAAAGTAAGAAACACTTTTGTCTCATTCTTTAAAAACGAATAAACGGTGGGAGCAGAAGCAACTCCTTCTTAAATAAGCCGAAATTCACAAAAATTCGAAAAGCAATTTTCGTGAATTTCTTCTTATTTCTCAGAGTTAAGCACTTCTGTCCCAGCCTCTAAACGTGTTAATAAATTAGTAGGTTGCTTGACTTAACATCAAAAGAATCCGCCAGAAGAAAACAGGGTTAGTTGTTTTTCTTCTGGCGGATCATTCTTAGTAAGTTCCTATTCTAGGGATCAACTATTTTTATCTAGCCACTCTTTAGCAATGGTTAACTCTTCCATCGTCAATTGATGTCCTGTATTTGTGTTGGTTACGGTCAATTGGGCATGACGAGTTTCAAATTCGTTGATTAAAGCAGAAATAGCTGTGGAAGAGACAATAGGATCGTCTTCACTGTAGGAAAGCCAGATTTTTTTGTCCGCCAATGAAAAGGATTGCTGATGGTTACCTAATGACATTGGATGAAAAAAGAGACCTGTTTTTAGACCCGTTTGACTTTCTAACATCAAGTGCGCAGCAATATTTGCACCGTTTGAGTAACCGACAACGATCCAGTCACTCAAAGGGATTCGTTCGTTTTCACTGATTGTTTTGATTTCTTCGTGCAAGTTTGTTGACTCTTCTTCTAAACTTTCATAATCAAATTGATTCAATCCATTTCGTTTGAAAAAACGATTCATACCGTCTTCATTGATGGAACCGCGAAAAGAGAGAAGTGTGCTATTGGGAGCTAAAAAGTGGGCGATGTCAATTAAAGAGTATTCATCTCCACCTGTACCATGAAGCAAGAGTAACTTTTTGCCATTAGGGCTACCTTTTTCGAATAAATAGTGCATGGGGCGCCTCCTTTTTTCACTCATAGAAAACAGTTATTCACGTTTTTTATTCGCATCGCTAGTATCGAATGGACGGACATATTCTTCGATCTCTGCTCGTTTCTCTTCTAAGAAAGGTGGTAAGGACAATATCTCTCCTGCGGTTTCAGTTGGTTCATCACCAAAAAATCCAGGTCCATCTGTAGCTAATTCGAATAACACGTGAGAAGCGGCTAAGAAATATTCTGATTGGAAATAAAAGCGATCAACAAAGCCTGAATTTGGTAAATCAACTTTATTGATCAAGCGAATCCAGTGTTCCAACGCTTCTTTATCTGCGACACGTAAAGCTAAGTGATGGATATTGCCAAATCCTTCTATTGCGTCTGGAAGATCAGTCCGGTGTTCGATGATGATACTAGCCCCATTACCCCCTTCGCCTACTTCAAATTGATAAAAAGCATCTGCATGAGCTGTTTCTTTAAATCCTAAGATGTTTTCTAGGATCACGCGGATATGGTCTAAGTTTTTGACTCGAACAAAAACAGGGCCTAATCCAGTAATGCCATATTTTGATGGAACGTTACTGTTTTTCCATGGGATACCAGAAGCGATGCCGTGGTTATTTTCGTCTGAAATCAGTTGGTATGCTTGACTGTCAAAATCTTCAAACTCTAAATACTTTTTAGAAAAGCGTTCGTTGATCTCAGAATGAGTGATACCATATTTTTCAAATCGTTCGAGCCAAAATGTCAATGCTTCATCGTTTGGAACTCTAAAAGAAGCTCTTGAAATCGTATCAGTACCTTTTTTTCCTTTTGCCTGATTTGGAAAATCAAAAAAAGTCATATCAGTTCCTGGTGCTCCATGTTCATCTGTGAAGTAAAGATGATAAGTTTCGATGTCGTCTTGATTGACGGTTTTTTTCACTAAACGCATACCCAAAATGTCAGTAAAAAAACGATAGATTTTTGTGGCACTAGAAGTCATTGCTGTAACGTGGTGGATTCCTCTGATTTGTGTGTCCATACTGCTTCCTCCTGTTCGCTTACAAAAAGTAAGTAAGTGATGATAGATACAGTATAGTGGGGGAGGGGAGTTAATGCAATTAATTTGTCTTTGTGTTTTATTGGCTGAATGATATAAAAAAAGTCCCTTACATGAAACGGCTGTTTCTTGCAAGGGCTATATGATTTTAATTAGAGCGGACATCAAGTACAGAATAATTACGAACATCGAACCGATTACGACTTGAGGAATATTCAATAGGTTGGCCGTCTTTTAAGTAGACGACTTGTTGGACTTCCAGTACAGGATCGGTCTCACTACAATTTAAATATTCTTGGTCAAAAGTGGTGCTTTTATCTGCAGAGATTGCGCGATAGGCTCCAGCAAAGTGAATATTCAATTCTTTATGCAAGTAATCATAAATAGAAGAAAGCAGGTGTTCTCTTTTTAAGCCAGGTACTAAGTTAACGGGCATAAATGTGTGTTCCAAAATGTAAGGTTCATTGTCCAGTATGCGTAGGCGATGGATGTTATAAACGGGTTGTTCTGCATCGACCATCAAGCGCTCCTGGATATATTCATTCGGAAACTCCACGTCGAAATGGATCACTTGACTTGTTAGAGAACGATGGCGTTTATGCATTTGATAGCTTAGACCTTCGTATTCATTGGCAGGAGAAGTATCTTTTTCCATAAAAGGATGATTCAATATTTTTGTCCCAGAGCCTCTTTGAGAGTAAAGCAATCCTTCCATTGCTAAAATGTTGATTGCTTTTTTGATCGTCATGCGGCTGGCACCGAATTCTTTCACCAAGTCCACTTGATTCGGTAAAAAACTATTAGGCGGATATTCTTTTGAACGAATCCGCTCTCTTAATATATGGGCTATTTCTTCGTATTTTGGCACGTTATTCACCTCACAATTGAGTATAACTAAAGATATCTTTTTCGACAACAAGTAATCGAAAAAGAAGGTCGGTAGTAAAAAAAACTGTGGGGAAAAATCTGAAAATCAGTTTTATTACAGACTCTCGAATAAACGACGTCCAAAAGTCTAGATTTTCGGAAATTTAAAAAAACGAACAATACATTTTTGTATTGCTCGTTTTTCTCCCTAATTTCTCAAACCTAAATGACTTTTGTCTCGACCTCTTTTCAATGTAGTAAAAGTAGTTGTTATAAGACATCCAAGTCTGGTTGTTTGTCCAAGACCTTAAGGAACGGATACCAAATGAAAGCTACAATCACAAAGTCAACAACTTGAAGGAGCCCGCCTAACCAAGAATTGGTTGCCAACACGCCACTTGCGATGATTGGAACAGTCCAAGGCACCGAGACGCCAGTTGGTGGTGGTACGATCCCAGCTGCCATGATCAAGTAGTTGAATGTAGTGACGATCAGTGGTGCAATGACCCAAGGAATCAAGATCGTTGCGTTTAAAACGATTGGCAACCCGAAGATCACAGGTTCATTCACATTGAAGATCCCGGGAGCTAAAGCTAGACGACCAACATCACGATATTGTTTTTTCTTCAAAACAAATGCCATCAAAAGGACAACAGCCAGTGTCATACCTGAACCACCGATACCCACGGTAAAAGTTTCCATGAATGGTTTAGTGATGATGTGTGGCAATTCTTTCCCTTGTTGATAAGCTTCAAGGTTATCAAGCATCAAAGTGTTCCAGATCGGGTCCATTACAGAGTTGACGATGATTTGACCATGAAGTCCGAAGAACCATAGGAATTGAACAAAAAACAAAGCAATCAATGTAGCTGGTAAGCTGCTTCCCAATCCAGTCAATGGTTTCTGGATTACTTCATAAACCACATCATGAAGATTTGCATGGAAGACACCAGTCATAATCGCGTTGATAACTAAGAAAACAGTTAATGTCACAACGGCTGGAATCAAAGCAGCAAAAGATTTTGATACTGCTGGTGGTACACCGTCAGGCATTTTGATCTGCCAACCACGTTTTGTGATACGGCAGTAGATTTCACCTGCAATAAATGCAGCAATCATACCAATGAACATCCCTTTAGCGCCAAGTCGATCAAGCGACAAGACACCAGAAACCTCTTCGCCTCCAGGTGTAGTCATGACAAAAGGAGTAAGAATCAAAAAGCTCGCAAAGGAAACTGCTCCGCCAAAAATACCTTCAACGTCATAGGATTTCGATAAATAATAGCCAATACCAAAAGTAACAAAGACAGACATGATACTCATTGTTGCATTTTGACCGTTTCCAAATAGAGTGGTTAAAGTTCCTTTCGTGCTATCACTGAAAAATGGAAGATTATTGATAACTACCACGATAGAACCAAACATCGTTAATGGAAAAGATAGCATAAATGCGTCTCTTAAAACCGTCAAGTAACGATTTCGCCCTAACATATTTGCTAGAGGCATGATTTTCTGAGCAAGCTTATCCATAAAACCGTTCATTATTTTCACCTCAAATTTATTTTTGTAATCGATTACAAAAATAGTATAACTGGTATTTTATTAAATGTCTAGTCATTTATTATAAAAGTATTGATTTATTTTTTGGTATTCGTTATCATAACGGTATCAAAAGAAAATAAGCGAGGGCAAAAAAATGACAAAGTATAAATTTCCAGAGAATTTTTGGTGGGGTTCGGCAGCTAGCGGGCCACAAACAGAAGGAAGAATCCAAGGCGATCACAAAGGAGAGAATATTTGGGATTACTGGTATGAACAAGAACCAGAAAAGTTTTTCAATCAAGTTGGGCCGGAAAAAACGAGTCAGGTTTATACTAAATTCCGTGAAGACGTACAATTGATGAAGAAAACAGGCCATAATACTTTCCGGACGTCTATCCAATGGAGCCGTCTACTACCAAATGGAACTGGGGAAGTAAATCAGACTGCAGTTGATTTTTACCGTGCGTATTTCAAAGAACTATTAGACAATGGTATTGAACCTTTTGTGAATCTCTATCATTTTGATATGCCGCTGACACTTCAAAAAAATGGTGGCTGGTTAGACCGAAAAACTGTCGATGCATATGTGGATTATGCGACTACTTGTTTTGACTTGTTCGGCGATCTTGTAAAAAAATGGTTTACCCACAATGAGCCGATCGTTCCAGTTGAAGGAGGGTACCTGTATCAATTCCATTATCCAAATCATGTCAATATGAAAGAGGCTATTCAAGTTGGCTATCATGAAAATCTGGCGAGTGCCAAAGCGATCAAGGCATATCACCAATTGGCACAAGATGGAGAAATCGGGATCATCTTAAATCTGACACCAAGCTACCCGAGAGATGAAACAAATGAAGAAGATGTGAAAGCCGCAACGATCGCGGATGCTTTCTTTAATCGCTCGTTCCTTGATCCCGCTGTAAAAGGCGAGTTTCCGCAAGACTTGATCAAGATTGTCAAAGAATTGGATTTATTACCTGAGATAAAAGAAGGGGATCTGGAAACGATCAAAGAAAATACGGTCGATCTATTAGGGATCAATTATTACCAACCGCGACGGATCAAAGCGAAAGAAACGCCAGTGGATACAAAAAATGGTCCTATGCCAGATGATTATTTTGATAATTATGATCTGCCAAATAAAAAAATGAACCCTTATCGTGGATGGGAAATCTATGAAAAAGGAATTTATGATATTTTGACGAATACTAGAGAAAATTATGGAAATATCAAATGCTATATTTCCGAAAATGGTATGGGGGTTGAAGGAGAAGAACGTTTTATCAATGAGAATGGCGTGATTGAAGATGATTACCGCATCGAATTTGTTACGGATCATCTAAAATATGTTCATCAAGCAATCGAAGAAGGCACAAATTGTGTTGGTTACCATATGTGGACGTGCATGGATAACTGGTCATGGACAAATGCATATAAGAATCGCTATGGTTTTATTGCAGTAGATCTTGCTCAAGATGGAAAACGGACGATCAAGAAATCTGGTCATTGGTTCAGCGAAGTGGCTAAGAACAACGGATTCTAGAAACGAACTTCTAATAAAAAGAAGCAATGACAGAAGTAAAAGCGTTTCTCGTATGCAAGAAATTTGAATAAATGGTGGGAATAGAAATTGCCTCCTTAAAAAATAAACATGAATCTTCAAAAATTTGAAAAATAATTTTCGTGAGATTTGGCTTATTTCTTGAGGGTAGGTTTATTTCTATTCTGGCCTTTTTTTATATAAAAATGATACAAGTAAATATTTGTTATGGGGACTCAATAGTGCTAGAATTAAGGCAAGGAGGCGTTTACAATGTTAGATGCGTATAAAAATATTTTAGTTGCAATTGATGGTTCGGAAAAAGCTGAAAAGGCTTTTATGGAGGCGATTGCAGCTGCTAAGAGAAATCAAGCAACTTTGCACATTTTGTATGTCAATGAAGTGACTGGCAACTATTTCGGTGACTTTGGGTTCCTGACACCAAATCTTCAAGAAGAATTAGATGAAGTAGCGGAAAAACAAATGAATGAGCATCGAAATCTGGCAATTGAAAAAGGATTGACAGATATCGAGACATATATTTTATATGGTTATCCCAAAACATTGATCGCAAACTTCAATGAATCCAAAGAACCAATCGATTTGATCGTGATGGGTGCGACAGGGTTAAATGCAGTGGAACGAGCGTTAGTTGGTTCAACAACTTCCTATGTAGTAAACCATGCACCATGTAATGTGCTCGTAATTAAATAACATTATCAATTAATAATAATGCTTTTAAGGAATTGCTTCTTGCTTTTCCTTAAAAGTTTTTTTTAGTGTCTATTTCTTTATCATTGGTATGAAAACGCTAAATCCAAAGTATTTTCAAATAAATTTGATTGTAGGAGTAAAGTAGTGGTATAGTAACTGCAAAAGAAAAAATCAATCAAAAATGATAGATAAAAGAACGAAGGGAATGATCATGATGGAACAACAATATTTACAAGTAATGACCATCGCTGGTTCAGATAGTGATGGCAGTGCCGGGATGCAAGCAGATATGCATACGTTTTTTACTCGAGGCGTTTATGGTGTCTCTGTAATGACTGCTTGCGTGGCAGGAAACTCATATGGCATTGGCGCAAGTGTGACGCTGCCAACTGACTTTATTGATAAAGAGTTTGCATTGATTGCAGAAGATTACCAAGTAAAAGCAGCAAAAACAGGGATGTTAGCTGATTCTACATTGATCGAAACAGTTGTTGAGAATTACCAAAAGTATGACTTCGGTCCTTTAGTCGTTGATCCTGTGATCGTGACCAAACATGGCAATCTGTTATTAGAGGAATCTGCTTTACAAAGCTTGAAAGACAAACTTTTACCTTTAGCAACAGTTTTGACTCCTAATTTTTATGAAGCAGAAAAATTGACTGGCCGATCATTGTCAGAAGAGGAAGATTACGTTCAAGCAGCAAAGGAACTCCAACAAATGGGGGCAAAAAATGTCATGATCAAAGGGCATCATTTAAAGGATGCAGACCAAAAAGACGTAAAAGATTATGTCTTGCTTGAATCCGGAAAGTCATTTTGGTTAAGTGCACCTTTTTATCCTACTGATCGTATCAACGGCACAGGGGATTCTTTATCTGCTTGTATTGCAGCAGAATTAGCTAAAGGAAAATCTGTTGAGGAAGCCATTCGTTTTGCGAAAGAATATGTGAATGTTGCGATACGAGAAGAAATCAACGTAGGGCATAAATATGGACCAATCAATCATTGGGCAGCTGGAGCATTGAAGGAATCTGCAGATTTCTAACATATATCTGGGTCGAAAATGAAAATAAACCAATAGTAAAAAGTTGACTACTTTGAAAATAGGCTTTCCTATTTTTTTGAGTAGCCAACTTTTTTTACGAACAGCTGATCGTTTTGATACGTGATCTATGAGAACCAAGAGTGTTAGATGAAAAATACTGGGAATAACTTATCCAGACTATAAAATTGGTGAGAACAAACGTGAAATTTGTTGTTTGAACAATAACCACTTAGACATTTCTTTGACTGTTTCAGTTGTCATCGGTGTACACTTTTCTTCATCAACCAAAAATTGGTCTGCTAATTGGTTCAAGAAGTCTGCATCGTAAATGACAGCACTAGTTTCAAAGTTCAGACGGTAACTACGAATATCTTGATTGGCAGAGCCCACCATACAGATTTCATCATCCATGATCAGTGTCTTTGCGTGTAGAAATCCATTTTCATACACTAGGATCTGTACATTCTCTTTGATCAATTGTCTAGCATAATATTGAGTAGCGCGATAGATGAAGGGATGATCGGGCTTGTTTGGGATCATGATCTTGACTTCGACACCTGAGGCAGCTGCAATTTTTAAAGCTGCAAGTACACTTTCATCAGGTACAAGATAGGGCGTTTGGATCCAAATCCGTTTTTTCGCTGAAGTGATCAGTTTGATGAAGGATAACTTGATCTGCTCACGTTCATTGTTCGGACCGCTTGATACTAATTGAATAGATGTATTTTCATGCTTATAGTCTTTCCCTGGTTCTTTTTGGAAAAAGTAATTAAGATGATAGCCGACTTTTTTCTGTTCAGGAACTGAAACATTCCAATCTGTTAGAAAGCGTAATTGCAAGAGCGATGCTGCAGCTCCATAGATTCGAAGATGTGTGTCACGCCAATACCCAAATTTTTTTGTTACGTTGACGTATTGATCAGCGATATTGAAACCACCGATATAACCGATTTTTCCATCGATCACAACAATTTTGCGGTGATCATGATAGTTTAGGCGGAAACGGAGCAATGCACGTTGAGAAGTAATAAATGTGTGAACGTGTCCACCATTTTTAATTAGTTTGTTGAAGTCCTTTGGTTTTGTTCCGTTGGAGCCAAAGGCATCATACAGTAAACGGACTTCTACTTCTTCTGTTGCTTTTTCTTCAAGTAACGACAAGATCTGTTGGCCAATATTGTCTGTTACAAAGGCATAATACTCAATATGGACGGAATGTTTGGCCGCTTTGATATCTTTTAATAGAGCGTCCAGTTTTTCTTGTCCATCTGTCAATAAAGTGACTGAATTTTTTCGAGTCAGTGGCATACGATTGAGTGAAGAGAAAAAATCAACGAATTGTTGATGTTCCAGATTTTCCATCAATGGATCATAGTGATCGATCGTGTCTCCTTTGAAATCTTGAAAATTTTCTAATTCTTTCAAGTCACTTTGTCTTAAATAGAATTTTTTCTTATCTGTCAGGCCACGCCCAAAGAAAAGGTAGAGTATAAACCCAATACCGGGAAGCGCGAAAAGTACAAGTAACCATGCCCAGATAGCAGCAACATCACGTGGTTTGATCAAAATAATAACTAAAGCAATGATGACGTTGATCAAATAAAGGACATAAATAATATTTGTTCCCACAGTCAAATCCTCCTTTTTTACAATAACAATAGTATAGCATGAGAACAAAAAGAAGCCTACAAATGAAGAACGCCATTTTTGTAAACAAGGTTGAAAATATCCAGTAAACTAAGCTAAAGTGGTTGCTTTTTGGCATATATTCAGGTAGGATAATAGTACAGTTGAATATCTCCTTAGGGGAGTAACCGACAACATTTGTTGTGATAATATCAACAGTAAGTTAACCAAATGGTTATCTGGTATTGTATGAAATGGTGAGACCTAAGACAAATCCGCATTTGTCTTAGGTCTCTTTTTTTCAGTCAGGACAATTGCCGATAACTAAAAATCAAAATGGGGGATGAAATTTGGAAAACAAGGAACAGGCTCAGCAAGCCGTCTACAAGGAATCAGTCGACTCGCTGATGCAAAAAACGCAGAGCTCGACCGAAGGATTGAGTACGACGCTCGCAAAAGAAAAGTTAGAAAGAGATGGATTGAATCAGCTAAAGGAAGCACCTAAGAAACCGACATGGAAATTGTTCTTAGAAACATTCAAAGATGCTATGGTCATCGTGTTGCTGATTGTCGCATTGATCCAAATGGTCATGGGTGACTACATCGAATTCTTAGTTATTTTTGCCGTGTTGATGTTGAACTCCGTGATCAGTGTTATCCAAACAAAAAAAGCAGAAGGCTCTTTAGAAGCATTAAAAAGTCTTTCCGCACCTGATGCGCGTGTTATCCGTGACGGAAAAGAACGGACGATTCCAGCAAATGAGTTAGTTGTTGGGGATATCGTCTTATTAGATGCAGGGGATTATGTACCTGCTGATGGGCGGCTGTTAGAAGCTGGTTCATTAAAAGTAGATGAAGGAATGCTTACTGGTGAATCGACAGCTTCAGAAAAAGAGGTTGTATCGATTGAGCAAACAGTACCGATCGGCGACCGTATAAATATGGTGTTTAGTGGAACGATCATCACTTATGGCCGCGGGAAATTCTTAGTAACTGCTACTGGGAACAATACAGAAATCGGAGAAGTTGCTGGGCTTCTTGAATCAACAACGGAACAAGTCACTCCTCTACAACGTGGATTAGACAAATTCAGTAAAAAATTAAGTTTGGCGATCCTAGCTTTATCACTAGTTATTTTAGGTATCCAATTGTTCCGTATCTATTTAGGTGAGGGAACAGGGGATCTAACTGCAGATATCGTTAGTGCAGTCATGTTCGCAGTTGCTGTTGCCGTAGCGGCTATTCCAGAGGCATTGCAATCGATCGTAACAATCGTTTTGTCTTTAGGAACAAATAAAATGGCAAAACGTCATGCGATCATTCGTAAGTTACCTGCGGTTGAAACACTTGGATCAACAAGTATCATTTGTACCGATAAGACTGGTACGTTGACTCAAAATAAAATGACAGTGGTTGATTATTATTTGGCAAATGGCGCTACGGGAGACTTCACGAATGATCCAGCCAAATGGTCTGATGATGAACGCCGTTTGATTGAGATCAGTGTCTTAGCAAATGATGCTTCGATCAGTGAAGATGGTACAAAACTAGGCGATCCAACAGAAGTGGCATTCATTGATTTCAGTGAAAAGTTGAACCAGCCTTATCAAGAAATCCGAAATACCTATCCAAGACAAGCAGAATTACCATTTGATTCTGACCGTAAATTGATGTCAACGGCACATAACATCAACAATGGCCAATATTTGTTCGTCAAGGGTGGACCGGATATCATCTTTGGTCGTAGTAAAAAAGCGTTGGTCAATGGAGAAGTTGTGCCAATGACAGAAGAACTGATGACAAAATTCAAAGAACAAAATGAAGCTTTTTCAAATCGTGCGTTACGTGTTTTAGCTTTTGCGTATCGTCCAATTGAAAGCACAGAACTTTCATTTGAAGATGAAAATGACTTGATCTTAGTTGGATTGCTTGCAATGATTGATCCGCCAAGAGAAGAAGTGACACAAGCCGTCAAAGAAGCAAGAAGTGCTGGTATCAAGACGATCATGATCACAGGTGACCATAAGACGACTGCTGTAGCAATCGCCAAAGAAATCGGCATTTTTGAAGAAGGCGATCAAGCGTTGACTGGTACAGAATTAGATGATCTGACAGAAGACCAACTGAACGAAGTACTAGAAAAAGTGACCGTATATGCGCGTGTTTCACCAGAAAACAAAATTAGGATCGTACGAGCATGGCAAAATAAAGGCCATATTTCAGCGATGACCGGTGATGGTGTCAATGATGCACCAGCCTTGAAACAAGCAGATATCGGTATTGCAATGGGAACAGGTACGGATGTTGCGAAAGATGCTGCTGCAATGGTCTTGACTGATGACAACTTTGCATCGATCGTCAGTGCCGTTGAAGTAGGACGAAATGTCTTCGATAACATCAAGAAGGCCATTTCTTACCTATTTTCAGGTAACTTGGGTGCAATCATTGCGATTATTTTTGCTTTAGTTGCTGATTGGTCAAATCCATTTACTGCATTACAATTACTATTTATCAACTTAGTGAACGACTCTCTTCCTGCTATTGCTTTAGGAACGGAAAAAGCGGAACCAGCAACGATGGGTAGACCACCAAGAGATCCAAATTCCGGTATTTTTACGGATAAAACGTTGATCTCAGTAACTTACCGTGGTGTATTGATCGGGATCGCAGTTATTTTTGCTCAATGGTTAGGGATGCAACACTCACCAGAATTTGGTGTAGCAATGTCCTTCTCTACATTGATCTGGTGCCGGACGTTACAAACATTTCCAGCACGTTCCAATACACAAACAGCGATCCAAGCTGGATTCTTCTCAAATCGAAGTGTCTTGTTAGCTGTTGTCGTATGTAGTGCATTATACTGCTTGACCATGATTCCTGGGTTAAAACAAGTCTTCTCAATTCCAGCTGCTTTTGGCTTAACTGAAGTCTTTACATGTATCGGAATTGCCTTAGTGACGGTTATTTTGATGGAAATCACAAAAATGATCCTTGTCCACGTACAAAAGAATAAATAAAACCAAAAAAACGCTTGAAACAGCAATGTTTCGAGCGTTTTTTTTGTAATCAAAGAGAGGAAACTGAATCACCTTCGATGAGTTGATAGCCAAGATTTACTTTTTCAATCAGCGTAGGATCTTTGATTTTCCTTAGTAATAAGATCATTGCTTCATGGCCAATAGAAGTTTGGTCCTGTTCGATATGTGTGAAGGTAAAAGCGTTCAAATCGAATAAATTGATCGTTGGGTGATCGAAACACACGATAGAATAATCATTTGGAACAGCTTTGTTTTGTTGTTCGATTGCGCTTTTGGCTAATAAAGCAATGTTGTATTCTGTAGTGAATAGTGCAGTGATCTCTGGATTTTTTTGTAAAAACTCAATAATCAGTTCGACATCTTCTGTGATACTTCTTGAAGAACCGGGGACAACTGAATCAATGACTGAAAAAATCTGCTTTTGACTGACTGCTCGGTTTGCATCGACATGAGCAGATAGAAAGCCGTCAACACGCTCGTCAATCGTAGAAACACGACTATCCGAGGTAAGTAAGCCGATTTTCTGATGACCTTGATCGAATAGATAGTTTGTCAATTCTTTTGATGCAGAGAAGCTATCTGTTTGGACGCTACATACAGGGAGTTGGTCCATTAGACGATCGATGACTACGACTGGGAAATCCCGGGCAATCAACTCTAAGATTTTTGGTGAAGTATATTCAGAAGATGTAGGTAGAAGGATCAATCCTTGAATCCCTAAATCGATTAATTCTTGGATATATTCATTTTCTTTTTTTAAATCGCCATAAGTGACTTTAACAATGACATTCAGCTTTTCCGCATCGTAGTTTAAAATACTTCTGAGAATCTGTGTACCAAAAAAATCAGAAAAATTGGTGATGACTAATCCGATGATCAGTTTTTCAAAAGTTGATTCGTTTTTGCGATTACTGATGATCACTGAACCTTTTCGAGGTTTTCTGAGGATGTAGCCTTCTTCTTTTAATAAATCTAGTGCTTTTTTTGCTGTAATCGTACTTACGCTATATAAGGCGGCTAATTCTTTTTCAGTAGGTAAAAGGTCATTTATTTCATAGTGCCCTTGTTCGATCTGTTTTTTTAAATCTGTGTAGATCATTTGATATAATGGTGCGCTCAATAGAATCCCTCCATTCATTTATTTGATTATATATATATATTAAATATAACATATATTTTAATCAAGTAATTTATTTTAAAAAACACTATTGAAAGCGTTGACAAATTGAAATTAATATATATAATCTAATTTGTAAGATATTTAATATATTAAATGATTTATAAGTATATGTAAAGGAGGAGGGGAAATGGAACAAACGAACAAAGGAAAGAAACGTAGGGGAATAAATGAACAACAAAATATTGCCTATTTATTTATTCTAGTACCAGTTAGCTTGCTTCTCATTTTTGGTATTTTTCCTATTTTAATGGCTTTATACTTTAGTTTCACAGACTACAACATCATTGAACCCGCTAACTGGATAGGTTTCGCTAATTTCCAAAAGATTTTTCAAGATGAATTTTTCTTTGTTTCATTAAGAAATACGTTAGTCTACACATTTTTGTATGTTCCCTTAGGTTTGATAGTCGCTTTAGGAACGGCGATCCTGTTAAATAAAAAAGTGAAAGTCACGAATCTATTTCGCACTTTTTTTTACTTACCGGTACTGTGTTCAACGGTAGCGACTGCAACGATCTGGTATTGGCTATTGAATCCGCAGTATGGTTTGCTTAATCAGCTGTTGCGACTCATTGGAATTGATGGTCCTGCATGGCTCTATAGTTCGAATTGGGCGATGACAGCCATCGTCATTATGAGTGTCTGGATGACCTTTGGCGGGAATATGATGATTTTCTTGGCTGGACTTCAAGGAATCAATCCCGCCCTTTATGAAGCCGCCGATATAGAGGGAGCAAGCTCTTGGCAAAAATTCCGACACATTACGTGGCCTCAGTTATCAAAAACGACTTTTTTAGTCACGACACAGTTGATCATCGGCGCCTTCCAAGTTTTTGATCAAGCATATATGTTAACGAAGGGCGGTCCTGGAAATTCGACGATTACCTTAGTTTATTATATTTACAATAAAGGTTTTGGCGGACTGGAAATGGGTTATGCCTCTGCACTTTCATTTATTCTATTTTTGATTATTTTTGTCTTTTCTTTAGTGAATATGAAATTGACGAACAAAGAAATCAATTGAAGGAGGTAAGGAACAACGATGTTAAAGAAGAAAACTGTGAACCTCTGTTTATGGTATGTCGTAGTGATTATTATCAGTCTAACAACTGTATTGCCGTTCGTATGGACGATCTCTACTTCTTTCAAATCGGATAGTGAAATTTTAAGTGGAACGATGAATTTTCTTCCGAAGCAGTTTACATTGGACCATTATAAAGAGGTCTTTTCAACGATGCCATTTTTGACCTATCTGAAAAACTCCTTGATCTTAGCGCTAGGGGGTGTAGTAACGAATCTCTTTTTTGGTTCGTTAGCAGGTTATGCTTTTGGACAGTTGAAATTTAAAGGGAAAAAAGCACTGTTTTTGGTTTTTTTAGCTTCCATGATGATCCCGAGTATCGTCACGATGATCCCGACGTTTATTGTACTAAGAGGCTTTCCACTGATGGGTGGGAATGATCTCACCGGTTCAGGCGGGCTAGGATTGATCAATTCCTATTGGGCGATTTTACTTCCTGGTGCAGCAGGCGCATTCTCCATCTTTTTCATGAAACAGTTTTTTGAACAGTTACCCCATGAATTAGGCGAAAGTGCCAGAATTGACGGGGCTAGTGAGTTCAAGATATTTATGAAAGTTTATTTCCCGTTGGCAAAACCGGCGTTAACAACATTGGGCATCATGACCTTTCAATCTGGTTGGAATGCATTTATGTGGCCTCTGATCGTTTTGAATTCGGATGAAATGAAAACGGTTCAGGTGGGGCTGGCTGCGTTTCAGTACAATTACAGTACAAACTACGGGCCATTGATGGCAGGGACGATCTTAGCTACTTTACCAGTCCTAGTACTATTCATAATGGTCCAAAGAAATTATGTTCAAGGATTAGCAGAGGCAGGAATAAAATAAAAGGAGTAGAAAAATGAAAAAATTTTTTAAGAGCCTGATGATCATTGGTTTACTTGTATTACTTGGTGCTTGTGGTAAAAAGGAGACACAGTCTGGTGGGGCAAGTGATGGGAAACAAAACATCACTTTTTGGGGATCTTGGAGCGGTTCGCAAGTCGATCAATTGAATCAATTGATCGAGAAATACAATAAGAGTCAAGATTCTTATAAGGTTACTTATAAAGTCCAAGATAACGTAGAAGAAAAGCTTCTGACAGGTATGGCTGGCGGAGAAATTCCTGACGTGATCTTATGGGATCGTGTCAATACGGGAATGTATGCCCAAAAAAATGCTTTAATGGATTTAGATGAGTTGATCAAGAAAGATAAAGTTGATTTAAATGAATTTTATGAAGAAACAGTAAAAGAGATGTCCTACGATGGGAAACAATATGGCATACCATTATTAGTGGACAACCGCTCACTTTTCTACAATAAGAAACTACTGAAAGAAGCAGGAGTTACACCGCCAAAAACGTGGGCAGAATTGTTGAATGTTGCTGAAAAAACAACGAAGTGGGACGGAAATCAACTTGTTCAAGCTGGTTTCTCGTTGGACGATGTAGGACTATTCAATATGTGGTTGCAACAAGCTGGCGGTACGATGCTTTCTGAGGATGGGAAAAAGACAGCTTTCAACTCTAAAGCTGGTTTAGAAGTCGCTGATTTTTGGAATCAGTTATTGAATGAGAAAAAAGTCTATCAACAGGGATTCAATGATGGAACGGATGCTTTTGCTGCGGGGAAAGTCGCAATGACATACAACGGACCATGGGCACTTTCAGATTACAACAAAGTCGATGGATTAGATTACGGAGTTGTTCCTCCTGTTACAGGTCCCAATGGCGATAAAGGCGCATTGACTGGCGGATTTGGTCTAGTCATCCCGAAAACTGCTAAAAATAAAGACGCCGCTTGGGATTTCATCAAATGGTGGACAACGAATCCAGAAGTGGGTATCGAATTTGCCAAGATATCAAACTGGCTTCCTGCAAACAAAGCCGCAGCGCAAGATAGCTATTTCCTTGAGAATGATAAATACAAAGCATTTGTGGAAACAATGGATTTTGCCAAAATCCGTCCGACAGTTGCAGGGTATTCTGATCTTGAGAAACTGGCTGTTAATCCACAATTGGAAAATATGCTAGCAGAAAAAGAAACACCTCAAGAAGCCTTAGAAAATGCGCAAAAACAAGGCGATAAAATTTTGAAAGAAGGATCGACGAATGACTAAATTTGAACAATTAGCGGAACAAGCACAAAATAGTATTGATTATTTTTATCTGTCAAAAGATAAAAAACAGTGGTTGAACAACGTGTATCCATTAACAGACCAAGCACAAAACGAAACTTTCCATTACTGGTGGATGGCCCATCTGATCGACGTACGCATCGATGCATATCTACGTACAAAAAATGAAGAATATCTGCGATTAGCCGAAGAAACTTATCGTTATAATAAAGAAAGAAATAACGGCACATTACTACATGAATATTATGATGATATGCTTTGGAATGCTTTAGCAGCCTTACGCCTGTACCAACAGACCAATAAACAAATGTATTTGGCTGATGCACGCGAAGTTTGTTTAGATATATTCGACACCGCTTGGAATGACCAAATGGATGGCGGTTTTGCGTGGAAAAGAACACAACTTGACTACAAGAACACACCTGTAAATGGCCCAATCATGATTTTGGCCTTACGCTTGTATCAAATCGAAGAAAATCCTATCTATTTAGAAATGAGTAAAAAAACACTCGCTTGGATGAAAAAGACATTAGTACAAGAGGATTCTAAGTTTGTAGAGGATGGGGTCAATCGTAACGGCGATGGGAAAATCGATTACCAATGGAAGTTCACGTATAATCAAGGTGTCTATATTGGCGCATTGATCGAATTTTATCATGTTACAAAAGATACTCGCTATTTGGAAGAAGCACTGCAATGTGCACAAACCTCTATTGATGTCCTTGTTGAAAAAGGGGTATTCAATGACGAAGGAGATGGTGGAGATATCGGATTATTCAAAGGTATCGAGTACCGCTACTTGCAACTGCTTTACAAAGAAACACATGCAGAATTTATCCGTTCATTCATTGAATCAAGTTGTCAGATTTTAGCCGAACATGGGAAACGAGGAGAGTATCTCTTAGCGTACCGTGATTGGTTGGAAAACAAGCCAGAAAGTGTTTGTCTCTCTGACCATTTATCTGGTGTGATGGCACTAGAGAGCGCTGCGGCTCTCTAGCAGATCAAACGAAAAGGTCATAAGAAAAGAGCGTGAGATAAAAGCGATACTTTTATCTCACGCTCTTTTCATGAATAAATGGAGGAAGCAACTCCATCGTAAGTCGGAATTTACAAAAATTTAAAATCATTACCTAGACAAATGATAAATAAGCGAATATACAGAGTTAGAAAAAATGAACAGTATCAAATAAATCAGTCGGCTTTATTGATTGTTTTGATAGAGTAAACAGAGCTTTGAAGGAAAAAATGGGATGATTGTAGCGCCTAAAAAATATTAGATAAATATCAAGAAAGAGTAAAAGAGAATAGATAAAAATTCTGATGGAAAAGTGGAGGAAGATAGTAGTCAAATAGGAGCAATACAGAGTTTTAAAAACAGAAGTATTTATTTAGCAACTGCTGAAAATTAGTAGTTTATAATTTACATAAGACTACAGCTATGTATAGTTATGGTTTTCGATTTATTGTTAAAATGTACTTCTAATAGACCTTTAGAAGGGAATACTTGACATGTCGATATTAGCAATAGTCATTGCAGTTGCATTAACGTTGATTTATTTTCTACTTATAAATCCAAAAATCAAATATATTTTTTGGATTTTGGGGATAATTTATTGGAATAATCCTTACTTCTTTTCAATTGTTACCAATCATTTTAGATCATCTATAGATCTCTTTTTCCTTACTATGGGAGTAAGTGTCTTTTTTATTCCAACATTTTTTATTGTTTCAAGTATTCAAACCATCATTAGTGTTTTTTTTAACAGGGACTACATAAAGATTTTAATATCTGTTTGTCTAATACTATTCACACTATTATATTATAAGGACGTAATGGATGTTAGCGTGACTACATTTGATTGGGGAAAATGTTGTTTAAGAATCATTATACTAGTTGGCACGATTATTCTTTTTTTCAAAAAAGAAGCATATCGGCAAAGACACTAGCCAATGAAAAATAATTTTGACGTCTTCAAGATAAAACTGACCGGAGTATTGAAATGTGTAGGTGCTTTTCAATACTCCGGTCAGATTTGTCACATCGCTAAATTTTTTGAAAAAAAATTTTACTTATTCTTTATTCTTGATAAATCAATGTCACCAGTGTATTTTTCCAGGTTAATTAGTTTTATGACTTGGGAAGTATCCCCAGTATCCACTGATACTAACTGGGTAGTAAGAACTTTTTGAGATTCGTCTTGAAGTGTTGCTTCTGGAGTTCCAGCTGATGTAAATTCCCAATAGAGATTGGTGGGTACATCATAGAGATTGATCGTGCCATTATGATTACTGCCATATGTGACAGAGCCATCGATCTTACGTCCACCAGATAATTGAATCACATCTTCTGGGAAAACAGCACTATTGGAGATAGAAGGAACAATGGATGTGCCAGCAGGGATTCTTTGAATATACAATGTATCGATTTCTTGATTTGCGCCAAGTTGTAACCAGATCCGAGCATACTCGATTTGGTCATCCGTATAGGTGGTGAGAGATTGATTTGTAGAAATTATTGTAGAATTTTTAGTTTCTGTATTATCTGTAGTAGAAGTGGAAATACTGCTGGTGGTGGACTCAATAGGTGAACTACCAGAGTCAGTGTGACTGGTCGATGAGTGATTCTCATAAGAGGTTGTGTTTTTCGTTTGATTTTTACTTTCATCATGAGAGGTAGCACACCCGCTTAAAGAGAATAAACCAAAGAAAACAAACAACAAAGTAAATTTTTTCATTAAGATACTCCTTCAAAATAAATAGTTTTCTTCATTCTATTGACTTGTAATTGTTTAGAAAGCACAAAAATCCATTTGTATCTTTGTGCAACTCTTAATAAGAAACAGTCTACCATAAAAACATATTCAAGAAAATAACATCTGGATAAGTGAAGTAGCAAGTAAAGAAAATCAGATGAAACGCCAATTTTTTTGAATATCTTTTTGAAAAATAGATCAATGTGGTAGAATCTCAACATAAGAATGAAATTTACTAAGTTACATTATTTATTCCGAAAAGTGAAAAATCAAATAGGAGAATCAACCATGGATGAATTAGATTGGGATGAATTTGCCCCCGAGTATTATCAAAACCAACTGGAATCACGCACGACGATCGTAGAAGATGTGATCGTCTTTTTAAAAAGTAAGAAAGTATTACCTGCATCTGACCTGATAGATGTAGCAGGTGGTGCTGGGCGCTATTTACCTATGGCGAAAGAAGTAGGAAGTTACAAATTGCTTGATTTTTCAACCGAAATGTTGCGCTTTGCCCAACAAGAAGCAAATAAGCTAGGTGTGAAAAATGTCCAAATGATGAAGCAGTCTTTCGAAGATTTTTTAGGAAATAAAGAAAGTGCTGAAGTGATTTTTACTGCTGCAAATCCAGCATTGGATAATACAAAAAAATTAGAAAAAATGCTGAAAAAAATGAATCAGGCTTGTGTAATCCTCCGAGTCGTCCACTCAAGGGATGATCTTTTTATTCCTTTAGAAGAAAGATTAGGGATTTATGAAGCAGATCCGACGGTGTCTCCAGATTTAATGGATCTTTTTGAAACATTTTTAACACAAAATGATTATTCCTATCAAAAACAGGATTTCACGTATGTTCTCAAAGAAGAAATCACTCGTTCATTGATGGAGGATTACTATGAAGAGTATAAAGAAGACCAACGATTGACTGATTTTCTTGACCAACATTTTCTCCAAGATGAACAAATCAGTACAACCCGTTTGACCTACCGCTTGTTGCTGATCCAATAGAAAGTAAATTGAGAGGGCAAAAGCAAAAGTAGTACTGGATACGTAAAAATTGGGGATGTTACCCCCACTATGTAAATAAACGATCAGCCGAAGGAACTCAAAATAAAGAATATTATTTTGGTTTCTCCGGCTGATCGTCGTCATTTATTTTAGAATCTTTTGTTGCTTATATACAGCTCACTGCTTTAATTGATAAAAGCCAAGTTTTGCGTATTACTGTTTGTAATAGCGGATATCATTTTCTACTTTATAGATTGAAAAAGGTACATCAGAAGTATATTCTGCAGATTCGCCATTTTCTGGTAATTTTTCGCTAAAGATCGCTTCGTATTCAGCAACAGTGACTTGTTTTCTTGCATCTAGCATTTCTTGGTGATTCTCGGTCATTAGGAATTCTTGGTAGCCTTCGACTAGATAGCCCGTAAAGAATTCACTGACTGCGCCAGAACCATAACTGAATAGGCCAATACGATCACCAGATGATAAAGTTTGAGAATTTTCCAAAAGAGAAATCAAACCTAGATAGAGTGAGCCAGTATATAAGTTGCCGACACGGCGGCTATATCGAATACTTTCTTCATAACGTTCTAACAAACGCGTTTGATTTTCTTTATCTGTCTGATCTAATACACTTTGTAACGCTTTTTTCCCCATTTTTGTATAAGGGATATGGAAGCTCAATGCGTCATAATCTTCTAGTTTAAGACCAGTGAGTTCTTTATGATGATTCCAGACTTTTTGGAATGATTCAATATAAGTTGAATTTGATAATGGTCCGTCTACTATAGGAAATTCACTATAATCTGGGCGCCAAAAATCGTAGATATCTTCTGTCAAAAAGGTACTATCATCTTCGATTGTAATGATTCTCGGATCAGCAGTGACCATCATTGCGACAGCACCAACGCCTTGTGTGACTTCGCCGCCACTTGCCAAACCATAACGAGCCATATCACTAGCAATGACCAAAACTTTACGATCTTGATGATTTTTCACATATTCTTTTGCCATATGCAAGGCTGCCGTTCCGCCGTAACAAGCTTCCTTGACTTCAAAGGAACGAGCAAAAGGTTGGACTTTAAGCAAATGGTGGATGATCACAGCACTTGCTTTCGAGTGATCGATACCTGATTCTGTTCCAACGATCACCATATCGATGAGTTCGCGGTCTTGTTCCGTCACGATCCTGCTGGCAGCATTTGCACCTAACGTGATGATATCTTCTGAAACGCGGTTAAGAGCCATCTGATCTTGACCGATACCGATATGGTATTTAGCAGGATCATCCCCACGATGGTTGGCTAATTCTGTCATATCTAAATATAAATTTGGAATAAAAAAGGAAAGACGATCGATCCCTATTTTCATTTCAACACCTCTTTATTTGTGATAAAAAAACTTACTTTACTAAAGTATCATAAAATGATTAAAAGAAATACAAAAAAGCGAATATTTAAGGATTGTTAAAATTTGTTTCTCGTTTATTTTGAAGAAGTAATGTACTATTTGTTTTTGGCGAAAACAATGGTATATTTTTGTAGGAGGTGGCTTACTTGAAGGAAGTCGTAATTATAGATGCTGCAAGAACGCCAATTGGTAAATATAAAGGTAGTTTGAGCAGTTTTTCTGCAGTTGAATTAGGGACAATGGTTACTAAAAAATTGCTAGAAAAAGCAAGTATCAAAAAAGATGAGATCAACCAAGTGATTTTTGGAAATGTCTTACAAGCGGGAAATGGCCAAAATGTTGCCCGTCAAATCTCGATCAATAGTGATATTCCTGTAGATGTTCCTGCAATGACTATCAATGAAGTCTGTGGTTCAGGGATGAAAGCAGTGATTTTAGCGCGTCAGCTGATTCAATTAGGTGAGGCAGATCTAGTAATAGCTGGGGGAACAGAGAGTATGACCCGGGCGCCTTTACTACAACAATTTGATTCTGAAACCACTTCGTATAATGGACCAATTTCAAGCATGGTCAACGATGGTTTGACTGATACTTTTTCAAACACGCATATGGGGTTAACTGCTGAGAATGTAGCAGAACAGTTCGGAGTGACGAGAAAAGAGCAAGACCAATATGCATTAGACTCACAATTAAAAGCAGCCAAGGCAACGGAAAATAATGTATTCAAAGAAGAAATCATACCTGTTCCACTAACGGATGGAACATTGTTGGAAAATGATGAGGCGATACGTGGTAATAGTTCATTAGAAAAACTAGGAACATTAAAAACGGTATTCTCAGAAAATGGAACGGTCACAGCTGGAAATGCTTCTCCATTGAATGATGGTGCGTCAGTAATGATCCTAGCTTCAAAAGAGTATGCACTAAAAAATGATCTTCCGTATCTAGCAACGATCAAAGGTGTGGCGGAAATCGGTATCGATCCTAGTATCATGGGAATCGCACCGATCAATGCGATCAATTCACTGTTAGAAAAGACAGATGTTTCATTAGATGCGATTGATCGATTTGAGATCAATGAAGCATTTGCTGCCTCGTCCATCGTTGTTAATCGTGAACTTCAACTTGATCCAGAAAAAGTAAATAGTGATGGTGGAGCTATTGCTTTAGGACACCCGATTGGCGCTAGTGGTGCAAGAATCCTGACGACATTGAGTTATGGATTGCAGAGAAATAAGCAAAAATACGGCGTCGCTTCTTTATGTATCGGTGGAGGTCTGGGACTAGCAGTCTTACTTGAGGCAAATCAAGAAAAAGCAGGATCATTCGACGAAAAAAAAAAGTTCTATCAGCTGACACCAGAAGAACGTAGAAGTCAGTTAGTTCGCGGAGGCGTGATTGCTGAAAAAAGTGCGGATCAACTAAAAAATGAACGCTTGTCTGACGACATTGCGAACCATTTGATTGAGAATCAAATAAGCCAAGTGGAGATTCCTATGGGCGTTGCCCAAAATTTTCAGATCAATGGTGAAAAAAAATGGGTTCCCATGGCAACCGAAGAACCGTCTGTTATAGCAGCAGCTAGCAATGGAGCGAAAATTTGTGGGAATATCACTGCAAAAACGCCACAAAGACTGATGAGAGGCCAGATCGTGTTGACAGGTAAGTCTGAATATCAGGCAATCATCGAAGCAATAGACACACGAAAAGATGAACTGTTTTTGTGTGCAAACAATAGCTATCCTTCCATTGTTAAACGCGGTGGCGGAGTGAGAGATATTTCTACGAGAGAATTCATGGGAAGTGACCATGCCTATGTATCAATCGATTTCTTGATCGATGTCAAAGATGCCATGGGGGCGAATATCGTCAATGCGATTTTAGAAGGAGTCGCCAGCCAATTGAGAAGCTGGTTCCCAGATGAAGAGATTTTATTCAGTATTTTGAGTAACTTAGCAACCGAATCTCTTGCGACAGCATGTTGCACGATTCCTTTTGAATATTTAGGTAAAAGCAAAGAAGCTGGAAGACAAGTTGCCGAAAAGATCCAACAGGCAGCGGAATATGCAAAGCTAGATGTTTATCGGGCAGCAACACATAATAAAGGTATCATGAATGGGATCGAAGCGGTTATTCTAGCAACTGGTAATGATACCAGAGCGGCATCCGCAGCTATTCATGCATATGCTTCAAGAAATGGCTTTTACCAAGGATTGACAGATTGGAAGATAGTTGATGGACAGTTAGTGGGTAAACTGACTGTACCTTTAGCTGTTGCGACCGTAGGAGGCGCTTCAAAGATTTTACCTAAAGCGAAACTTGCACTTGAAATACTTGATGTCTCTTCTGCAAAAGAATTGGCACAAGTAATTGCGGCTGTGGGCTTAGCTCAGAATTTAGCGGCATTGAAAGCTTTAGTAACAGAAGGCATCCAAAAGGGGCATATGTCCTTACAAGCACGAGCATTAGCCATTACTGTTGGTGCAACTGGGGATGAAATCGAACAAGTTGCGGCATATTTAAGAAAAGCAGATACCATGAATCAACAGCTTGCAAGTGATTATTTGCTAGAAATCCGTTCTTGATTTTTTTTAGTAAAAATCGTGTTGATTGATGTTGATCAGTGCATTCGTATGGGGAATGTGGGATAAATCTAAAAATAAGTTTTGTTACAGACTCTCGAATAAACGGCGGGAGCAAAAAGCAACTCCTTCGGAAATAAGCTGAAATTCACAAAAATTTGAAAAGCAATTTTCGTGAATTTCTTCTTATTTATCGGAGTTAAACACTTCTGTCCCAGCCTCTCTCGAATAAACGAAAGTCCAAAAGTCGGGTTTTCGGAAATTTCAAAAAAACGAGCAATACAGAAAACGTATTGTTCGTTTTTTTCTCCAATTTCTCAAACCTAAACGACTTTTGTCTTGACCTCTTTGAACTGTTATATGAATGAGGAAGCGTTGTTTGACACCTGTCCAATCAGAGAGCCGAGGCAGATAAATGCCTTAGGTTCTTTTTTCTTAAAAAATAGTTGGAAAACGGCTCATTTTTAATGATTTTGCGTATATATCTAAGTTTTTTTGGTATAATCCTTTTCATTTGTCTTTTTTTTTCTTATAATCGTAAAGGTATGAGCGAAGGAGAGAACATATGAAGAAAAAACAAAAGCAAAAATTACTCAATCAATTCCGTCCTTCTTTAGACGGTATCAGAAGTCAATTGTTCCATTCTTTGGAAGAGGAAAGCTTACGACGTTACGGACTACCATTACAAGTGATGCTTGATCCTAAAAATCGACAAATATTGACTATTGGGTTAGCAGGACAATCAAACGAAGATACACGTATCAATGTACCTATCGATGATAATTTTACTACTGTGTTAAAACGTATTCGTTCAGGTGAAAAGGATATTTTTGATCGCTTCCGCGACAACTTATTGATCGAAATCGTTTCTTACTGGAACGATCAACGTCTTAAAAATGATGAGCCAACTGCTCAAACCGTTTCTACACTAGTAAGCGATACGACTGTAGAAGAAACGAACACAGCAAAAATGGAAGAACCAGTGAAAGCAGCAGAAGACAAACCAACAGCGGAATCAACTGAAAAAGAACGCTCAACGAACACTACCGCTTTGACTTTTGCTGATTTTTCAAGTGAAGTAGCTGAGTATCCAAAATTCTATACAGAAAAAACAGAGCAATCCGTAGTGATTTATGAAAAAGCAGCGGATGAACCTCGCAAACTAGCTGAGATATCTATGACAGCTGAAAACGAGTTTACGATCGAAAAAGCGTTAGAACGTAAATATAAAGTGAAATTGACTTTGATCCCACTGATCGAACAATTTGCGGCAACAGCTATCAATGATCGCTAAGCAATGAATGAGGGTAAAATAAAATGAGGTGCCTTGAAGGAGTAGCGCATATTGCGAACTTCTTCAAGGCACCTTTTCATTCGTTGATAGAGGTTGGGACAGAAGTGTTTAACTCCGAGAAATAAGAAGAAATTCACGAAAATTGCTTTTCAAATTTTTGTGAATT